>NZ_JACCFL010000001.1:1262340-1577925 GCF_013410375.1 Leifsonia shinshuensis | reverse complement strand
AGCTCGACGGCGGTCGTCGCGCCGGCCAGCCCGGCTCCGGCGATGACCACGGTGGGATTCGACATAGTGCTCCGATCGCTGGTTCCCTCAGCATCCACGTTTCACACGGCCCGCGCCACCCCCTCGCACTGCCCGCGCCACGGGTACCCACTCACGGCGCACTGCCCGCGCCACAGGTACCCACTCACCGCGCACGGCCCGCACCACATGTACCCACTCACCGCGCACCGTCCGCTCACAGGCAGAATTCAGCGGACGCGCAGATACTGTTTCGCATGAACGCAGGACCCCGCATTCTCATCGTCGACGACGAGCCGAACATCCGCGATCTCCTCACCACCAGCCTCCGCTTCGCCGGCTTCGCCGTGCGCGCGGTCGGCAACGGCGCCCAGGCGATCTCCGCGGTCCTCGAAGAGGAGCCAGACCTCATCATCCTCGACGTCATGCTGCCGGACATGAACGGCTTCGGCGTCACCAAGCGACTCCGCGGCGCGGGCTACACCGCGCCCATCCTGTTCCTCACCGCCAAGGACGACACCGAGGACAAGATCACCGGCCTCACGGTCGGCGGCGACGACTACGTCACCAAGCCGTTCAGCCTCGACGAGATCGTCGCCCGCATCAAAGCCATCCTGCGCCGCACGATGCAGGCCGACGAGGACGCCGTCATCCGCGCGGGCGAGCTGACGATGGACCAGGACACCCACGAGGTCTACGTCGGCGACACCCCGATCGAGCTCAGCCCGACCGAGTTCAAGCTGCTGCGCTACCTGATGCTCAACCCCAACCGGGTGCTGTCCAAGGCGCAGATCCTCGACCACGTCTGGGAGTACGACTTCAACGGCGACGCGGGCATCGTGGAGTCCTACATCTCCTACCTGCGCCGCAAGGTGGACGCGCACTCCAGCGAGCCGCTGATCCAGACGAAGCGCGGGTTCGGCTACATGCTCAAGGCCGCGAAGGCGTGACGGCCGCTCACATCCTCGGCTCAGCACCGTCTGCATAGACTGGCGGCCTCATGCACTCACGCCTGCTCGACCGCTGGAACGCGATCTCCCTCCGGACCAAGATCACCGGGGTGACCGTGCTCATGCTGACGCTCGGGCTGCTGGTGACCGGCATCGGGACGATGTCGATGCTGAAGCCGGTGCTGCTGGACCAGCTGGACGCGCAGCTGTCGGCGGCGTCGGGCGCGACGTACGTCAACACCTACCTGTACGGCTCGTCGGACAAGGACAAGATCGCCACCGACTCCAGCCCGTCCGACTACTTCGCGGCGCTGTACGATGCGAGCGGCAATCTGGTCAAGACGAACTGGAGCAACATCCCGTTCGCCCACCGGCCGGCCATTCCGGAGAACCTCAGCCTCACCGAGGCCAAGGCGATGCCGCCGGGTGGATTCACCATCCTGAGCAACGACGGCCGCACCGCCTACCGCGCCCTCATCACGACGCAGACGTTCGCCAACACCGGTGAGCTCGCGACCGCGATCGTCGCGACGACGACGAGTCAGATCGACACCGTGATGGCCAGCTTCCTGGCGATCTTCCTCGGCTTCGGCGTCATCGTCATCGTCGTCGGCGCCGGGCTCACCCGGATGCTGGTGACGACCACGTTCTCGCCGCTGCGCGAGGTCGAGCAGACCGCCGCCGCCATCGCCGACGGCGACTTCAGCCAACGCCTCGGCGGCGCGACCCCGAACACCGAGGTCGGCCGGCTCAACCGCTCGCTCAACACCATGCTGAACCGGATCGACCGCGCCTTCAACGACCGCGCGCGCACGATCGAGCAGATGCGGCGGTTCGTCGGCGACGCCTCCCACGAGCTGCGCACACCGCTGGTCTCGGTGCGCGGCTACGCCGAGCTGTACCGGATGGGCGCCCTCCAGACGCCGGAGGACGTCGCCCAGGCGATGGACCGCATCGAGAAGGAGGCCATCCGGATGGGCCTCCTCGTGGAGGACCTGCTGGAGCTGGCGCGCCTGGACGAGACCAAGCCGCTCGACCTGCACCCCGTCGACCTGGTCCGCATCGCGCAGGACGCGGCGATGGACGCCATGGCCGGCGCCCCCGGCCGCACGGTGACCGTGCTCACTCCCGCGCCGGTCCCCGCACCGGTGGCGGTGGGGCCGACAGAGCCCGGCCTCGACACCGTGCCGATGATGCTCCCCGACGCCGACTCGCGGCCCGCCAGCGCGACGGGACCGATCGCCTTCGCCGGCTCCGCGCTGGCCCGGCTGCGCCGCAGCGGCCGCGGGCGCCGAGGCAGCACCGGCCCGATCCCGGTGGCGACGGCGGAGAAGGTCGTGCTGACCGCCCCGCCGGCCGAGCCCGCGATCGTGATGGCGGAGGAGAACAAGCTCCGCCAGGTCGTGACCAACCTGATGGGGAACGCACTGCGCTACACCCCGGAGGACAGCCCGATCGAGATCGCCGTCCAGGTGGACCACCGCAGCGACCGCGCACTGCTCGAGGTGCGCGACCACGGCGAGGGCATCCCCCCGCAGATCCGCGACAAGATCTTCCAGCGCTTCTGGCGCGCCGACACGTCCCGCGCCCGCGAGACCGGCGGCAGCGGCCTGGGCCTCGCGATCGTGTCCTCGATCGTGGCGGCCCACCACGGCACGGTGGAGGTCGTGGAGACCGCGGGCGGGGGCGCGACCTTCCGGGTGTCGCTGCCGCTGGCCGATCCGGCCCGCGTGGCGGCCGAGGCGGCGCGCACCGGCGCCTGACCGGCCCGCGCCCGATCGCGGCTCAGAGCTTGCCGGCCACCCATTGCACGACGGAGGCGGGCGCGTCTGCGGAGCCCGAGGGCGCGGCGAACTGGATCCACGCGTCGCCGACGAGCACGTCGACCACGACCTCCGCCGGTGTCGAGCCCGAGGCGTCCGTGTAGCGGACCAGGGTCGCGACCTGCGAGCCGCCGTGGTCGATCGTGCCGCCGCTGGCCTCCGGGTCGTGGTCCACGACAGCCGCGTGGTAGGCCGCGTAGGCGTCCGCCGCGTCGCGCAGCACGGACAGCGTGCCGAGGTAGCCCGAGGAGCCGTCCCCGGCCGCCCGGTAGGCGCACACCGTCGCGGCCTGGCCGTCGAGGAGCGCCGACGGCATCCCGAACGCGCCGGCGGGCGGCAGCACGGTCACCGACGTCGGCCCGAACGCCCCGGCGACCGCGCGCAGCCAGTCGGCTCCCCCGCACGGCAGGGGCGCGGGCGGGGCCTGCTTCGGCAGGCGCGCGTCCGCGGCGGCCAGCGCGGGCAGGAAGGACTGCACCAGGTCGTGGAAGGCCTTCTCGTCGATGACGCTGTCACCGCTCGACCCGGAGACCGCGGCCCAGGAGCCGCCCACCAGCACGTTCGTGTGGCAACTGCTCCCCCGGCCGGTCGTCGCGCGTGCGCAGTCGCCGCCGCGGGACTCGCCGCCGTCGTAGTGGGCGCCCATCGCCGCCGAGTCCGGGTACTGCTGGGTCAGCCGCTGCCACGTCGCCGCAGCGCGCGGGAGCAGCAGGAGGGCGAGCGTGCGGGAGGGAGCGGGCGAGGGCGTCGCGGTCGCGGAGCCTCCGCCACCCGGGTCGGCGCCCCACCGGCACCACGCGCCGCCGGAGGCCTGCACCGCGTACGGCCCGAGCCCGGCCGGCGTCATCAGCGCGTCGGCCGGGGTCTTCGCGAGCGGGGCGTCGCCGCCGAGCAGCGTCGCCACGGCGTGCGGCGTCACCAGCGCCGCGCAGTCGACAGGCGACGCGACCGGGGCGGCCGCTGACGGAGTGGGCGTGCCGGTCGGCCGGTCCGGTCCGGCGAGACCGAGCGCCTGGCAGCCGGTCAGCCCGGCCAGGGCGACCACGAGCAGCAGCACCGCGGCAATCCGCCGTCCCCGCCGCCTGTCCACCGTCATGGTCCCTCTCGATCGAGACGACGATAACAGCGAAGAGGGCGCCTCCCGCGAACGGGAGACGCCCTCTGCTACTGCGTGTCGGACGGACTCAGAAGTCCATGCCCGCGCCCGGGTCGCCGACCGGCGCCGGGTTCTTCTCGGGCTTGTCGGCGACGACGGCCTCGGTGGTGAGGAACAGGCCCGCGATCGACGCGGCGTTCTGCAGCGCCGAGCGGGTGACCTTCACCGGGTCGTTGATGCCGGAGGCCAGCATGTCGACGTACTCGCCGGTCGCGGCGTTGAGGCCGTGGCCGACCGGGAGCTCGCGCACCTTGGCGACGACGACGCCGGCCTCGAGGCCCGCGTTGACGGCGATCTGCTTGAGCGGAGCCTCGATGGCGACCTTGACGATGTTCGCGCCGGTCGCCTCGTCGCCGGAGAGCGACAGCTTCTCGAACGCGGTCTTGCCGGCCTGGATGAGGGCCACGCCACCACCGGCGACGATGCCCTCCTCGACGGCGGCCTTCGCGTTGCGGACGGCGTCCTCGATGCGGTGCTTGCGCTCCTTGAGCTCGACCTCGGTGGCCGCACCCGCCTTGATGACGGCGACGCCGCCGGCGAGCTTCGCGAGACGCTCCTGGAGCTTCTCACGGTCGTAGTCCGAGTCGGTGTTCTCGATCTCGCCGCGGATCTGGGCCACGCGGCCGGCGATGGCCTCGGGGTCGCCCGCGCCCTCGACGATGGTGGTCTCGTCCTTGGTGATGACGACCTTGCGGGCCTGGCCGAGCAGGTCGAGGGTGACGTTCTCGAGCTTGAGGCCGACCTCCTCGGAGATGACCTGGCCGCCGGTGAGGATCGCGATGTCCTGCAGCATGGCCTTGCGGCGGTCGCCGAAGCCCGGGGCCTTGACGGCGACGGACTTGAAGATGCCGCGGATCTTGTTGACGATCAGGGTGGCCAGGGCCTCCCCGTCGACGTCCTCGGCGATGATGAGGAGCTGCTTGTTGGCCTGGATCACCTTGTCGACGATCGGGAGCAGGTCCTTGATCGAGGAGATCTTCTGGTTGGCGATGAGGATGTACGGGTCCTCGAACACCGCCTCCTGGCGGTCCTGGTCGGTGACGAAGTACTGCGACAGGAAGCCCTTGTCGAAGCGCATGCCCTCGGTCAGCTCGAGCTCGGTGCCGAAGGTGTTCGACTCCTCGACGGTGACGACGCCCTCCTTGCCGACCTTGTCGATCGCCTCGGCGATGATCTCGCCGATGGTGGTGTCGCCGGCGGAGATGGACGCGGTGGCCGCGATCTCGGCCTTGGTCTCGACCTCCTTGGCGCTGGCGACGAGCTCGTCGGTCACCGCCGCGACGGCCTTCTCGATGCCGCGCTTGAGGGTGATCGGGTCGGCGCCGGCGGCCACGTTGCGGAGGCCCTCCTTGACGAGCGCCTGAGCCAGGACGGTCGCGGTGGTGGTGCCGTCGCCCGCGACGTCGTCGGTCTTCTTCGCGACCTCCTTGACGAGCTCCGCGCCGATCTTCTCGTACGGGTCGTCGAGCTCGATCTCCTTCGCGATGGAGACGCCGTCGTTCGTGATGGTGGGAGCGCCCCACTTCTTCTCGAGGACGACGTTGCGACCGCGCGGGCCCAGCGTCACCTTGACGGTGTCGGCCAGGATGTTCAGGCCGCGCTCGAGGCCGCGGCGGGCGTCCTCGTCGAAAGCAATGATCTTTGCCATGTGTTTCTCGTCCCTCCCGGACGTCTGCGAAAGATTCCGTTGATTAGCACTCGATCAGATGGAGTGCTAAAGCGATTCTGGCACTCGTGCCGGTCGAGTGCAAGGCGACCATACCGTCCGCCGTCCGCGCACAGAGAAAAGGAGCGCCGCCCCGAAGGGCGGCGCTCCTCTTATTGGTCTTGCCGATCGCTGCGTACTACAGCGGACGCACCGACTCGGCCTGCGGGCCCTTGTTGCCCGAGCCGACCTCGAACTGCACCTGCTGGCCCTCTTCGAGAACCTTGTAGCCGTTCATGTCAATTGCGGAGTAGTGAACGAAAACGTCCTGTCCCCCACCTTCGACGGTGATGAATCCGTAGCCCTTTTCAGCGTTGAACCACTTCACGGTCCCGTTCGCCATGCATTACTCCCATTGCTGTGTCGCTCGCGCAGTCCAGCGCCGCGCGTTGACTCCCGATCCTAATGCTTGCAATGCCTGGTTACGCCAGTCTTTTCGCCATTCCGTTACGAAATCGGGCCAAAGTTAAACACGCGTGAAACAAAGGGATGACGCGGTGTCGGCGCCCCGGAGGACGACCGCTCAGCCTTTGTAGTCGCTGCCGACGACCACCGTCAGATCGGCGCCGCTCGCCGCGAAGTCCTGCGTGAGGGCGACGGTCGCGCCGGGAAGCGACTTCGCCGCCCCGAGCGCCGCCGCCTGGTTCTTCGGGTCGGAGTAGTAGACGATCGTCTGCGTGAGGTCCTGCTTGTCGGCGTTCGCGACGGCGCCGACCTTCCAGCCGGCCTGGGTCAGAACGGCGCCGACCTTCGTGCCGAGCCCCGAGGTGGTCGTGCCGTTCAGCACGTTCACCGTCAGCGACGGGTCGACGGTCGGGACGATCGTCGGCGTCGGCGTCGGCGTCGCGGTGGGGGTCGGCGTGCCGCTCGCCGAGTTCGGCGCGCCGTGGAAGGAGATGGAGCCGCTCACCAGCGACAGCCCGAAGATGCCGGCGCCGACGAGCACCACGACGGCGAGCGCGGCCCAGCCGACGGCGATCCAGCCGCGGCCCTTCGGCCGGGGCGCCCGGTGCGCGCCGACGCGCTGCAGACCGTCGGGGATGTCGTCGAACCGGTCTCTCGGGTACTTCTCTGCCATCTACTGGTGTTTCCTCGCGGTGTCAGTCGCCGGACGGGAGTGTCCGGGATCGCCGTGCTGCCAGCCGGGTCTCGCGCAGCCGGAGCAGGCGCTTGACGAGCATGGGGTCGTGCTTGAGCGCCTCCGGCCGGTCGATCAGGGCTCCGAGGAGCTGATAGTACCGTGCGGCGGACAGCCCGAACTCCTCGCGGATGGCCTGTTCCTTGGCGCCGGCATGCCGCCACCATTGACGCTCGAACGCGAGGATGGCGGCCTCACGGTCGGTCAGGCCGGTCGCGTCGGGCGCGGGGATCCGGTGGTCCGCAGCCTCCGCCACGTGCACCGCCTCCCCTCACCGTCTTCGAGTCAGCCCTTCCCCGCGCTCGCGCCTCATCCTAGGGGCGCGGTCCTGTGCGTTCCCCGTTTGCGCCCGGCACGTCGCCGGCCGCGACAGGGAACAGCCGCACAGGCGCCGCCGTTTAGGCTGGGGACGGACGACGAAAGGAACGCACGATGAGCGCATCGCACGACGGGGCCGCGCAAGGCACGTACGGGGTCGAGAAGACCGACGAGGAGTGGCGCCGCGAGCTCAGCCCGGAGCAGTACGCCGTGCTGCGCGAGGCCGGCACCGAGCGGCCGTGGACCGGCGAGCTGCTCGACGAGGGCCGCGCGGGCCTCTACACCTGCGCCGCCTGCGGTGCCGAGCTGTTCAAGTCGGGCACCAAGTTCGACAGCGGCTGCGGCTGGCCGAGCTTCTACGAGTCGATCCGTCCGGAGGCCGTGCAGCTGCTCGAGGACGACAGCCTCGGCATGGTGCGCACCGAGGTGCGCTGCGCGAACTGCGGCTCCCACCTGGGCCACGTGTTCCCCGACGGCTTCGGCACGCCGACCGGCGACCGCTACTGCATGAACTCGATCTCCCTGAACTTCTCCCCGGAGGCCTGATGCCGGAGCTCGTGGAGCGGGTCGCGGCCCGGCGCTCGTACTCCCGGGTGACCCCGGCGGCGCCGACCCACGAGGAGCTTCTGCCGCTGGTCGCGGCCGCGGGCCGCGTGGCCGACCACTCCGCGCTGCACCCGTGGCGCGTCATCGAGCTGCGCGGCGACGCGCGGCTTCGGCTCGGCCGCGCGTTCGTGAAGGACGCGAAGGCGTCGGGCGAGGAGGCGGAGAAGCTGGCGGCCAAGCCGCTGCGCTCGTCACTGCTGCTCGCGATCGTCGCGGTGCGCACGAAGAGCGAGAAGGTGCCGGGCTGGGAGCAGGACGCGGTCGCCGCGGGCGTCGCCCACCTGCTCAGCCTGCTCCTGAACGACGCGGGCTGGGGCGTGATGTGGCGCACCGGTCACCACACCCGGTCCAAGGCCGTCCACCGGATGCACGGGCTCGCGAAGAACGAGCGCCTGCTCGGCTGGCTCTACGTCGGCGGCATCCCGGAGGACAGCAGGGAGGGGCACCGCACCTCCATCGACCCGGAGCGCTTCCTGAGCACCCTCGACTGACCCGCCCCGCGGAAGGCCCGGCAACAGCGGGGTCGCAACACGCCGTTATCCGTCGCGCGAGACGGCGTGTTGCGACCCCTCGTCGCCGTGCGTGGGTGGGCGGCGACGCCAGCGGATGCTGGCGACGGCGACCGCGACGAGCGCGAGCAGCGTCCCGGCGATCGTCGAGAACGCGACGGGAGCGGGCGAGCTCGGCGCCAGCAGGTCGAGCAGGAGCGCCGTCACCAGCTGGCCCGCGACCGTCGCGAGGCCGAGCAGCAGCACGCCGGTGATGCGGACGATCAGTGCGGCGGCGGCGATGAAGACGCAGCCGATCGCTCCGCCCAGGTACAGCCACGGCTCGGTCGGGAGCGGCTTCGGCAGGCCGCGCAGGCTCCAGTCGACGGCCATCACGACCAGGAGCACGCTCGTCCCGACGACGAAGTTGATGAAGGTCGCGGTCAGCGCGCTCTCGGCGACCACCCGGACCTGCCCGTTGACCGCCTGCTGCCAGCCGAGCCCGAGGCCCGCGATCAGCGGCAGGAGCATCAGCCAGACCGGGACGGGGCCGCCCAGCTGGGCGGACACGGCCCAGGTCACGGCGCCGAGGGCGATGACCGCGCCGGCGAGCCGCGCGGGTGTGAGCGGGCGGCGGCCGCCCGGGCCGAGGCCGATCCGGTCGAGCACCAGGCCGCTGACGGTCTGGCCGGCAACCACCGCGACCGTGAACAGCGCGACACCGAGCACCGCGGCCGCGACGCCCTGCGACAGCACGAGGAACGCCCCGGCGCTGCCACCCGCGACGTACCACCAGGGCAGCTCGCGGGAGCGCAGCGCCGCCGCGACCCGGCGGAACCCGCGCCGGCCCGCCCGCGCGATCGCCATCGCGACCAGGAGGATGAGCAGTCCGGAGCCGAACGAGATGACGGCGGCGGTGACGCCGTCGTCCAGCCGCTGCCCCAGCTCGCCGTTGATACGGGACTGGAGGGCGACGCCCCCGCCGCACAGGATGGCGCAGACGAGCGCCAGCCAGAGCGGGAAGGAGCGGGAAGTCACTCCTCCGAGCTTATGGGGTGATCCGGGCATGCGGGGCGACCCGCGCCTGCGGGCGACGCGCCTGCCGCGGACCGGGATCAGGGCGCGGGAGCCTCGCCGTCGGTGGGCGACGGATGCGGCAGCCAGGGGATGTTCTCCTCCGGCGCGACGTCCTTCTCGAACTCGAGGTCGTAGTCGTCGCCCTGCTCGACGCTGTCGGGCCGGTCGGCGTCGTCGGGCTGCGCTGTGTTGTCGGGCTTGTTGCGGTCGCTCATTCCTTCACCGTACCCGGCGCCTCGGCCGCGAGGAAGGCGATCGGCGACTCGATCGCATCGGCGATCTCGCGGAGGAAGCGCGCCGCCACGCCGCCGTCGGTGACGCGGTGGTCGAACACCAGGCTCAGCTGCACGATCCGGCGCGGCACGATCGCGCCGTCGACCACCCACGGGCGCTCGATGACCCGGCCGATGCCGATGATGGCGACCTCGGGGTGGTTGATGATCGCCGCGCTGCCGTCGACGCCGAGGGAGCCGTAGTTGTTCACGGTGAACGTGGAGCCGGTGAGGTCCGCGGGCGGCAGCGCGCCGTCGCGGGCGGCGCGGGCCAGGCGGCCGAGCTCGGCGTCGAGCTCGAGGATGCTCGCGCGGTCGGCGCGGCGGATCACCGGCACCAGGAGGCCGCGCGGGGTGTCGGCGGCGAAGCCGAGGTTCACCCCGGTGAACACCTCGATCCCGTCGCCGTCCGGGGTGACCCGGCCGGCGAGCTCGGGGTGCCGCGCCAGCGCGCTGAGCGCGAAGCGCGACACGAACGCGAGCATCGACGGCGGCTTGCCCGACCGCGCGAGGGTCTGCCTGGCCTCCCAGAGCTCGGTGGCGTCGACGTCCACCCAGACGGTCGCCTCCGGGATCTCGGAGCGGCTGCGGGTCATGGTCTCCGCCACGGTCCGGCGCAGGCGGGAGAACGGCGTGACGGAGGCGATCTCGAGGCCCGTGCGGGGGTCGGTCCCGGGCTGCGCCGCGGCCGGAGCCGGAGGGGTCACGGGCGCCGTCGGCGCAGGAGGCGTGGCAGGCGCGGCGGTGGTGGGCGCAGTGGCGGTGGTCGCGGTGGCCTTGGCCGCGGCGAGGGCGGCCTCGACGTCGCGGCGGGTGACGACGCCGCCCGCGCCGCTCGGGGTGAGCGAGGCGAGGTCGATGCCGTGCGTGTGCGCGAGCGCGCGGACCACCGGCGACACGACCGGGACGATGCGGCTCGGGGCACCGGCGGTCACGCCCGTTCCGCGCTGGGCGGCGCGGCCGCGACGGCGGGCGGTGGCGTGGTCGGTGGTGCCGTAGCCGACGAGGACCGCGCCGGAGCCTGCGGCGACGGGTTCGGGCTCCCGCACCGGCTCGGCGGCGACCTCGGACGCGGCGGCCTCGGACGCGACGGCCTCGGACGCGACGGCCTCGGACGCGACGGCCTCGGGCACTCCGACCTGGGGCACGCCGACCTCGGCCGCAGCGACTTGGGGCCCGCCGACCTCGGCGGCGGCGCTCTCGGGCACGCCAATCCGGGGTGCCGCGGCCTCGGGCGTGGCGACCTCGGGCGCAGTGACCTCGGGCGCAGTGACCTCGGGCGCAGCGGCCTCCGCCTCGGCCTCCTCCCGCACCTCCAGCAGCGGCGAGCCGACCATGATCGTCTCGCCCTCCGCGCCGTGGCAGACGGCGACGACGCCGGCGTAGGGCGACGGCACCTCCACGACCGACTTGGCGGTCTCCACCTCGGCGATCGGCTGGTCCACCGTCACCGTGTCGCCGACCGCGATCAGCCAGCGGACCAGCTCGGCGTCGGCGAGTCCTTCGCCCAGGTCGGGCAGCGCGAAGACCTTCATGCGTCCTCCCACTGCAGGCTGTCGACGGCGTCGAGCACGCGGTCGACCCCGGGCAGGTAGTAGCGCTCCAGCTTCGGCGGTGCGAACGGGGTGTCGAACCCGGTCACCCGGCGCACCGGCGCCTCCAGGTAGTGGAAGCAGCGCTCGGAGACGCGGGCGGCGATCTCGGAGGCGACGCTGGCGAAGCCGGGCGCCTCCGCGACGACGACCGCGCGACCGGTCGCGCGCACGGCGGCGCACACCGTCTCGTCGTCGAACGGGGTCAGCGAGCGCACGTCCACGACGGCCAGGCTGCGTCCTTCCTCGGCCGCGGCCTCGGCGGCGGCGAGCGCCACGGGCACCGTCGGCCCGTAGGCGATCAGGGTCGCATCCGTGCCCTCCCGGGCGATTCGGGCGCGGCCGAGCTCGGGCAGTGGCGCTGAGGTGTCGACCTCGCCGGTCGACCAGTACAGCTTCTTCGGCTCCAGGAACACCACCGGGTCCGGGGACGCGATCGCGGCCCGCAGCAGGCCGTAGGCGTCCTGCGGCGTCGCCGGCGACACCACGGTCAGCCCGGGGGTGTGCACGTAGTACGCCTCGGAGGAGTCGGAGTGGTGCTCGACGCCGCCGATCCCGCCCGCGAACGGGATGCGGATGACCATCGGCAGCCGGACCTTGCCGCGGGTGCGGTTGCCCATCTTGGCGACGTGGTCGACGATCTGCTCGAACGCCGGATAGGCGAACGCGTCGAACTGCATCTCGACCACCGGGCGCATCCCGTTCATCGCCATCCCGACCGCGGTGCCGACGATGCCGGACTCGGCCAGCGGTGTGTCGAAGCAGCGGTTCTCGCCGAAGCGCTTGGTCAGGCCGTCGGTGATGCGGAAGACGCCGCCGAGGGTGCCGACGTCCTCGCCGAAGACGAGCACGGACGGGTCGGCTTCGAGGGAGTCCGCCAGCGCGTGGTTCAGAGCCTGCGCCATGGTCATGGTGGCGACCGAGGGCTCGGCCGGCTTCCCGGCCTCGGGCTGCCGGTCCTCGGGCTGCCGGTCCTCGGGCTGGCGATCGGCGGGGGCGTCGTGCATGAGCGTCATCGGGCGACCTCCTCGGCGGTGCGGGACTCCGCCGCGAGCTCGGCGGCGAGCAGGTCGGCCTGCTCGCGGAGCTGCGGAGTCTGCTCGGCGTAGACGTAGGCGAACAGGTCGAGCGGCTGCGGTTCGGCGTCGGTCATGATCCTGGCCCGCAGGTCGCCGGCGACGCTCTCGGCGTGGGCGCGGAACTCGGCGTCGTCGGCGTCGGTCAGCGCGCCCTCGGCCGTCAGCCAGGTGCGCAGCCGCAGCAGCGGGTCGCGGGCGATCCACGGCTCCACCTCGGCGGCGGTGCGGTAGCGGGTGGCGTCGTCGGCGTTGGTGTGCGACTTCATCCGGTAGGTGATCGCCTCG
Source organism: Leifsonia shinshuensis (assembly GCF_013410375.1). NCBI lineage: Bacteria > Bacillati > Actinomycetota > Actinomycetes > Micrococcales > Microbacteriaceae > Leifsonia > Leifsonia shinshuensis. The sequence goes on along the minus strand of NZ_JACCFL010000001.1, from coordinate 1,565,418 downwards.
ACCAGCGTCGGGCCGCCGCCCTCGCGCGCCTCGGTGACGGCCTCCCCCAGCACCGCGAGCAGTGCGGCGAGGTCGTTGCCGTCGACCAGGCGGCCGCGCATCCCATAGCCGACGCCCTTGTGGGCCAGGCTCGGCGCCGCGGTCTGCCTGCTCAGCGGCACGGAGATCGCGTAGCCGTTGTTCTGCACGAGGAACACGACGGGGAGGTGGAAGACGGCGGCGAAGTTGAGCGCCTCGTGGAAGTCGCCCTCGCTGGTGGCCCCGTCGCCGCACATCGCGACGACGACGGTGTCCTCGCCGCGCAGCCGGGCCGCGTGGGCGAAGCCGACCGCGTGCAGCAGCTGGGTCGCCAGCGGGGTGGCTTGAGGCGCGACGCGGTACTCGTTGGGGTCGTACCCGGAGTGCCAGTCGCCGCGCAGCAGCAGGAACGCCTCGAACGGGTCGACGCCGCGGGAGACGACGGCGACCGAGTCCCGGTAGGTGGGGAACAGCCAGTCCTGCTCGCCGAGGACCATCGCCGCGGCGACCTCGCAGGCCTCCTGGCCGTGCGAGGACGGGTACACGGCGAGCCGGCCCTGCCGCACCAGCGCGTCGGCCTGGTCGTTGAGCCGCCTGCCCAGCACGAGGCGGCCGTAGCCCTCGCGCAGGAGCTCGGCGGACGGGAACGCGTAGTGCTCGTGCGGGTGGCCCGAGCCCTGCTCGTCGATGAGCCGCAGCGGGGTGTCGCCCGGCATCAGATCGTCGGCGTGCATCTGTTCTCCTTCGAAAGACGTCGCTGATCATCAGAATGACTTCGCTGGACCCGGTTTGCCAGGTGTCCACGAGTTTCGAGACGAATGGATGCGCAATCGCCCCATCGATGTCAAACTGTCTCCCACCATGGACGACATCGACACCCGCATCGTGGACGCGCTGCGCGCTGACGGCCGCGCCTCCATCACGGCCGTCGCCGAGGCGGCGCACGTCTCCCGCGCCAACGCCTACGCGCGGGTCTCCCGCCTGGTCGAGGAGGGTGTGATCACCGGCTTCACCGCCAAGGTCGACCCGCGCCGCTCCGGCCGTGCGTCGTCGGCCTATGTGACGATGCGTGTCGAGCAGGCGGCCTGGCACGACCTCCGCGAGCGGCTGCGCGCCATCCCCGAGGTGGAGCACTTCGCGCTCGTCGGCGGCGACTTCGACGTGATCCTGCTGGTGCGCGCCCGCGACAACGAGGACCTGCGCCGGGTGGTCCTGGAGGAGCTGACCAGCATCCCGTCCGTGCGGGACACGAAGACCTCGCTGGTGTTCGAAGACCACGACCTGCGGTAGCGCCGCGCGCATTCGTGCCGAATGTCGCGAATAGCGCCGCCATTCACTACATTCGTCACGAATGTGGATTGCCGTGGCAACGCACATTCGTGACGAATGTCGTGAATGGCGGCGCGAAACTCCACATTCGTGCCGAATGTGGCGGGCGGCGCTACGCTCGCGCTATGGTGGCGTCGCTTCCCCGGCTGCCGGTCGCGGGCGACCGGGATCCGTCGCGGGCGCACTGGATGGAGCTGTTCTTCGACCTGGTGTTCGTCGCGCTGGTCGGGCAGCTGGCGCACGGGCTCCACACCGAGCCGTCGTTCGGGACGCTCGCGGTGTTCGTCGCGCTGTTCGCGTCGGTGTGGTGGTCGTGGGTCAACCTGACCTTCGTCGTGGACGTGTCGCCGCAGCTCAGCGCGCGGCGGCTGTCGATCGTCATGCTCGTCGCGATGTTCGCCGTCGGCGCGCTCGCGGTCGCTGCGCCGGAGGCGGTCGGCGACCGGGCGTGGCTGTTCGCGGCGGGCAACGCGCTGCTGCGGGTGCTGCTGCTGGTGGTGTGGATTCGCTTCTCGTGGTCGAACGGGACGGCCTCACGCATCCGCATCCTCGCCTACAACGGGTTGACGGCCGTGATCTGGCTGGTGTCGATCGCCCTCCCCTCGCCTGCGGACTATGCGCTGTGGGCGGTCGCGATCGTGCTGGAGGTCGTGCTCCTGACCGCGACCTCCGGCAGCTGGGCGGCGATCGCGCTCGACCGGCTGAACGTGGAGCATCTGGCCGAACGGTTCGGGCTGCTCGTCATCATCGTGCTGGGCGAGTCGGTGCTGAGCATCGTGGACGCGGTGTCGAGCGCCTGGACGGTCGCCGCCGGCCTCGTCGGCGTGCTCGGGCTGCTGCTGACCTCCGGGCTGGCGTGGTCGTTCTTCCTCTACGGGGTGGACGCGATGACCAGCGGGCTCGAGCGGCTGCTGGCGGCGGGCGACGTGCGCACCATCCGCGACACCGTCGCCTTCCTCCCGTTCCTGCTGCTGGCCGGGGTCACCGCGCTGTCCGGGGCGCTCGCCGAGGGGATCGCGCACCCGGGCGAGCCGCTGCCGCCGGCGCTGGCGGTGTCGCTCGGCGGCGGGATCGCCCTGTTCTATCTGACGAACGCGGTCATCGCCCGCCGCTACGGAGACCCGTGGCGGGTCGTACTGCGCTGGGCGACGCCGGCGGTCGGGCTGTCCGCCGCGCTCGCGGTAGCGGCGCTCTGGCTGCCGGCCGCGGCGGCGATCGGCATCGCCGTGGTGATTCTCGGGGTGGTCGTGGCGTCGGCGGAGCTCGCCTCGCGGGCGCGCCGGTTGCCCGCCGGTCACGGTTCTGCGACTATTTACTAGCTGAACGTTCGTTCGGTAATTCGCACACGAAGGAGCTGCGATGCCCGAGGCCTACCTCGTCGGCGGAGTCCGAACCGCGGTCGGACGCTACGGCGGAGCACTGGCGGGCGTCCGGCCCGACGACCTCGCCGCCCTGGTCGTCGGAGAGGCGGTGCGCCGGGCAGGGGTGGACGGATCGGCGCTCGACGACGTCATGCTCGGCGCCGCCAACCAGGCAGGCGAGGACAACCGGAACGTCGCGCGCATGGCCGCGCTGCTGGCGGGCCTCCCCGACAGCGTTCCGGGCGTCACCGTCAACCGGCTGTGCGCGTCCGGCCTCAGCGCCGTGACCCTCGCCGGCCAGGCGATCCGCGCGGGCGACGCCGACCTCATCGTCGCGGGCGGCGTGGAGTCGATGACGCGGGCGCCCTGGGTGCAGGCCAAGCCGGAGCGGCCGTGGGCCAAGCCCGGGCCGCAGTTCGACACCTCCATCGGCTGGCGGTTCACGAATCCCCGGTTCCTGGAGCGCGACAAGGCCACCTACTCGATGCCCGAGACGGCGGAGGAGGTCGCCCGCCTCGACGGGATCGGCCGCGCGGACGCCGACGCGTTCGCGCTGGAGAGCCACCGGCGGGCGGCCGCCGCGACGGACGCCGGGCGCTTCGCCGACGAGATCCTGCCGGTCGCCACGAAGAGCGGGGAGTTCACGGCCGACGAGAGCATCCGCCGCGACACCGACGCCGCGGCGCTCGCCGCGCTGCGCCCCGTCGTCGCCGGCGGCAGCGTGGTCACGGCGGGCAACTCCTCGCCGCTGAACGACGGCGCGTCCGCCCTCGTGGTCGCGAGCGGCGACGCCGTGCAGCGCTACGGGCTGCGCCCGCGTGCCAGGATCGTCGCCTCGGCGAGCGCCGGCGTCGCGCCGGAGGTGATGGGCCTCGGCCCGGTCCCCGCGACGCACCGCGCGCTGCAGCGGGCGGGCCTGGAGCTCGCGGACATCGGCAGCATCGAGCTCAACGAGGCGTTCGCGGCGCAGGCGATCGCCTGTCTGCGGCGCCTGGGGCTTGACGACGACAGCGGCCGGGCACGCGTGAACGCCGACGGCGGCGCGATCGCCCTCGGCCACGCGCTCGGCTCCAGCGGGGCGCGCATCCTGGTGACGCTGCTCGGCCGGATGGAGCGCCAGGGTTCCCGGTACGGGCTGGCGACGATGTGCGTCGGCGTCGGCCAGGGCGCCGCGCTGATCGTGGAGGCGGTGTGATGGCCGAGTGGACGACCCTCCTGGTCGCCGAGAGCGCCGACCGCGTGGTCGTGACGCTGAACCGTCCCGAGCGCCGCAACGCGATCGACCAGCGGATGGTGGACGAGCTGCACGCGCTGTGCGAGGACCTGGAGCGCGACCCGCGCATCCTCATCCTCACCGGGTCGGAGGGCGTGTTCGCGTCCGGCGCCGACATCGCCGAGCTGCGCGAGCGCACCGCGGCGGACGCGCGCCGCGGCATCAACGCCACCATCTTCCTCCGCATCGCCGAGCTCCCGATGCCGGTGATCGCGGCTCTGGACGGCTACGCGCTGGGCGGCGGCGCCGAGCTCGCCTACGCCGCGGACTTCCGGCTGGGGACCCCGCGGCTGCGGATCGGGAACCCTGAGACGTCGCTCGGGATCATCGCGGCGGCCGGCGCGCTCTGGCGGCTGCCGCAGCTGGTCGGCGAGCCGCTCGCGGCCGAGATCACGATGGCCGGACGCGTTCTGACCGGCGAGGAGGCGCTGGCCGCGGGGCTCGTGAGCGACCTGTTCGAACCGGGCGAGCTGCTCGCCGGCGCGCACGCCCTCGCCGACCGGATCGCGAAGAACGACCCGCTGGCGACCCAGTACACCAAGCGCGTCCTCCGGGCGCCGCTGGGCGACCACCCGCGCGCGGAGCGGGAGGCGCAGGCCGTGCTGTTCGAGTCCCCGGAGAAGCACCGGAGGATGACCGAGTTCCTGGAGCGGAGGAAGCGATGAGCGAGCAGCAGCCGGGCTTCCCGGAGCACGGTGTCCCCGAGCACGTCGGCGTCCCGGAGCGCGTCGGTGTCATCGGGGGCGGCCGGATGGGCGCAGGCATCGCCCACGCCTTCCTGATGGCGGGGTCCCGCGTCTCCGTCGTCGAGCGCGACGCCGCCGCGGCCGATGCCGCCCGCGAGCGCGTGGAGGCCGCGATCGACGGCAGCGTCCGACGCGGAGCCACCGTCCCGGCCCCGGACCGGCTGATCGCCACCACCTCCTGGGACGCCCTGCGCGGCTCGGCCCTCGTCGTGGAGGCCGTCCCCGAGCTCCCCGAGCTCAAGCACGACGCCCTCCGGCGCGCCGAGGAGCTCCTGGAGCCCGACGCCGTGCTGGCGAGCAACACCTCCTCGCTGTCCATCGACGGTCTCGCCGAGGTGCTGGCGCGGCCGGGCGGGTTCCTCGGCATGCACTTCTTCAATCCGGTGCCGGCCTCCGCGCTGGTGGAGGTCGTGGCCGGGCAGGCGACGGCGCCGAGCGCCGTGGACCTCGCCACCGGCTGGGTCGAGGCCCTCGGCAAGACGCCGATCGTGGTGCGCGACTCCCCGGGCTTCGCCTCGTCGCGGCTCGGCGTGCTTTTGGGACTGGAGGCCGTGCGGATGGTCGAGGAGGGCGTCGCCTCCCCGGAGGCCATCGACACCGCGATGACGCTGGGCTACAAGCATCCGGTCGGGCCGCTGCGGCTCACCGACATCGTCGGGCTGGACGTGCGGCTCGACATCGCCGAGTACCTCGCGAGCGAGCTCGGGCCGCGGTTCGAGCCTCCCGCGCTGCTGCGCCGCATGGTCGCGGACGGCCTGCTCGGCCGCAAGTCCGGCCGCGGGTTCTACGTGTGGGACGGCGACGCCGCGGGCGGCGCACCGCTCACGCGCGCTCCGGAGCCGCCACGATGAGGTTCGTGATGCGCGCGGTGCAGAGCCGGTTGCCGTCCTCGTCGGTGAGGACCACCTCGTGCGAGGTGACCGTCCTGCCCAGCCGGATGGCGGTCGCGACGCCGGTCACCAGGCCGCTGCGGGCCGACCGGTGGTGCGTCGCGTTGATGTCGAGCCCGACCGCGCTGCGGCCGGGGCCGGCGTGGATGACCGCCGCCCAGGAGCCGAGCGCCTCCGCGAACGCCACCGAGGCGCCGCCGTGCAGCAGCCCGAACGACTGGCGGTTGCCCGCCACCGGCATCGTCGCGACGACACGCTCCGCGGATTGCTCCAGGATGCGCACGCCCATCTTCTCGTCGAGCTCGCCGAGCTCGATCGTCCAGTCTCCATCGGCCACGGCACCAGCCTATGTCCGATCCCCGCATGTCTGATCCGCCGGAGCGCCGTCGCTCCAGACCCTCCCGGGAGGTACCGAATCATGAGTCTGCCCAGCTACCTGCGCGATCAGTGGTGGAGCCCCGCGTCCGACGAGGGCGCCGCCGAGGTGCGCGACGCGTCGACCGGCGAGCTCGTCGCCCGCGTCAGCGCGGACGGCGCCGACCTGGCCGGAGCGCTCGAGTACGCGCGCACGGTCGGGCAGGCCTCCCTCGGCGAGCTGACCTTCCACCAGCGCGCCGTGCTCCTCAAGCGGATGGCGCAGGTGCTCACCGAGCGCAAGCAGGAGCTCTACGACCTCTCCGCCCGCGCCGGCGCGACCCGCACGGACGCCTGGATCGACGTGGACGGCGGCATCGGCGCGCTGTTCACATACTCCTCGAAGGGGCGCCGCGAGCTCCCGAACGCGCAGGTCGTCGTGGACGGCCCCGCGGAGTCGCTGGCGAAGGACGGCTCGTTCCTCGGCCAGCACATCTTCACCCGGCTGCCCGGCGTCGCCGTGCAGATCAACGCGTTCAACTTCCCGGTCTGGGGGCTGCTGGAGAAGTTCGCGCCGTCGTTCCTCGCCGGGATGCCGACCCTCGCCAAGCCCGCGACGCCGACCGCGTACGTGGCCGAGGCGATGGTGCGCATCCTGGTCGAGTCCGGCCTGCTCCCCGCGGGGTCGCTCCAGCTCGTGAGCGGGAGCGTGACCGGGCTGTTCGATCACCTGCGGCTGGGCGACCTGGTGGCCTTCACGGGGTCGGCCTCCACCGCCGAGCGGCTGCGCGCACATGACTCCGTGCAGACCGGCGGGGTGCGGTTCACGAGCGAGACGGACTCCATCAACGCGTCGGTGCTCGGCCCGGACGCGCTGCCGGGGACGCCCGAGTTCGACGCGTACGTCAAGCAGCTCGTGGTGGAGCTGACCGCCAAGGCGGGCCAGAAGTGCACGGCGATCCGCCGCGCGATCGTCCCGGCCGCGGCCGTCGACGACCTGCTCGCGGCGGTGCGGTCGCGCATCGAGGAGCGCGTCGTGGTCGGCGACCCGCGCGCGGAGGGCGTCACGATGGGCCCGCTCGCCTCGCGCGAGCAGCGTGCGGAGGTGCTGCGCCAGGTGGCGCGACTGGTGGCCGCAGGCGGCGAGCTCGCGATCGGCGGCCTCGACCAGCCGAGCGTCACGCGCGGCGACGGCACCCTCGGGGTCGAGCCGGAGGGCGCCTTCGTCGCCCCGATCGTGCTGCGGTTCGCCGACGCCCGGACGCCGGAGGCGCACACCGTGGAGGCCTTCGGCCCGGTCGCGGCCGTGCTGCCGTACGGCTCGGCGGCCGAGGCGGCCCAGCTCGTGGCGCTCGGCGGCGGCTCGCTGGTGACCAGCGCGGCCACGCACGACCCGGCGTTCGCGCGCGAGCTGGTGCTGGCGACGGCCGCCTACAACGGCCGCATCCTGCTGCTCGACCGCGACGACGCCCGCACCTCGACGGGCCACGGCTCGCCGATGCCGCACCTCGTCCACGGCGGCCCCGGCCGCGCGGGCGGCGGCGAGGAGCTGGGCGGCATCCGCGCGGTGCTGAACCACATGCAGCGCACGGCCATCCAGGGCTCCCCCGACCTCCTCACCGCGATCACCGGCGTGTGGCACGAGGGCGCGGCGGCCGAGACCGACGGCCCGCACCCGTTCCGCAAGTCGCTGGCGACGCTGCGGATCGGCGACCAGGTACAGTCGGAGCCGCGCCGGGTCACGCTGGACGACATCGAGACCTTCGCGACCTTCACCGGCGACACCTTCTACGCGCACATGGACGAGGAGGCCGCGGCAGCGAACCCGTTCTTCCCGGGTCGGGTCGCACACGGCTACCTGCTCGTGTCCTGGGCTGCCGGCCTGTTCGTCGACCCGGCGCCGGGCCCCGTGCTCGCCAACTCGGGGCTGGAGAACCTGCGTTTCGTGACGCCGGTCTCCCCCGGCGACAGCATCCGGGTGGCGCTGACGGCCAAGCAGATCACGCCGCGCGAGACGGAGGACTACGGCGAGGTGCGCTGGGACGCGCGCATCCTCAACCAGAAGGACGAGCTGGTCGCCTCGTACGACGTGCTGACGCTGGTCGCGAAGGAGTAGGCCCGGTCAAGCGGGGGTGCGCAGGGCGAGGGCGAGGATGGTGTCGGCGAGCTCGTCCGGGGGGACGGGGCCGGCGGGGTCGTACCACTCGGTGAGGGAGTTGATCATGCCGAACAGCAGGCGGGCGACGACCCCGGGGTCGGCGTCCACGCGCAGCGAGCCCTCGTCGCGCGCCTCCGCGACCAGCGCCGCGACCGCGTGGTCGAAGGCGCGCCGGCGCTGCAATGCCGCCCGCTCCACCTCGGTGTTGCCGCGCACGCGCAGCAGCAGCGTGACGTACGGGAGGCGGTCGGTCAGCACGAGGACGGCCCCGCGGAGCACCTGCGCGAGCCGCTCGGCGGCGGTTCCGGTGGTCTCCTCGGCCGAGCGGAGCGCGCCCTCCAGGCCGTCGAGGGCCTCGTCGAGCGCCAGCGCGAGCAGTTCGTCCTTGGACGCGACGTGGTGGTAGATCGCCGACTTGGACAGCCCGAGCCGCTCGGCGAGCATCCCGATGGAGGTCGCGTCGTAGCCGTGCTCGTTGAAGGCGGCCACGGCGACCTCGAGGATGCCGCGCTGGTCGTAGCCGGGCCGGCCCCGGCGCAGGGGCTCGGCCGTCCGGGTGTCGGTCACCTGGCAAGTGTGGCACGAACCCACCGGCCTCGCATATACTGAACGAACGATCAGTAAGTAATGATGGGAGCTGGTTCGATGGCGAACACGACGGAGACCACCGTCCCCACGGATGACGACGCCGCCGGCGAGGCGCTCTTCGAGGAGCTCATCGCCGCCGACTCCCGCATCGAGCCGCGCGACTGGATGCCCGACGCATACCGGCGCACTCTCATCCGGCAGATGTCGCAGCACGCGCACTCCGAGATCATCGGCATGCAACCGGAGGCCAATTGGATCAGCCGCGCGCCGAGCCTCAAGCGCAAGGCGATCCTGATGGCCAAGGTGCAGGACGAGGCCGGCCACGGGCTCTACCTCTACTCCGCGACGCAGACGCTCGGCATCACGCGCGACGAGATGACGGAGCAGCTCATCACCGGCGCCGCCAAGTACTCCTCGATCTTCAACTACCCGACCCTGAGCTGGGCGGACATCGGCGCGATCGGCTGGCTGGTGGACGGCGCGGCGATCTGCAATCAGGTGCCGCTCTGCCGGTGCTCGTACGCACCCTACGGCCGCGCGATGGTGCGGATCTGCAAGGAGGAGTCCTTCCACCAGCGCCAGGGGTTCGAGATCCTGCTGACGCTGATGCGCGGCACTCCGGAGCAGCAGAGGATGGCGCAGGACGCGGTGAACCGCTGGTACTGGCCGTCGCTGATGATGTTCGGGCCGCCCGACGCCGACTCCCCCAACTCCGCGCGCTCGATGGCGTGGAAGATCAAGCGGTTCTCCAACGACGAGCTGCGGCAGCGGTTCGTCGGCATGCTCGTCCCGCAGGCGGAGGCGCTCGGCGTGACGTTCCCCGACCCCGACCTGAAGTGGAACGACGAGCGCCAGGCCTACGACCTCGGCGAGATCGACTGGAGCGAGCTGCAGCGCGTCATCGCCGGCGACGGCCCGTGCAACGCCCAGCGGCTGCAGCGCCGCCGCGAGGCGCACGAGGACGGGGCCTGGGTGCGCGAGGCGGCAGCGGCGTATGCGGAGAAGAGGGCGCAGAAGGCTCGCGCTCAGGAGGTCGCAGCATGACCGGCGACAAGCCCAGCACCGACAAGCACGGGGCCCACGAGGTCTGGCCCCTGTGGGAGGTCTTCGTGCGCGCGTCCCGCGGCCTCAGCCACGTGCACGTCGGCTCGCTGCACGCGCCCGACGAGGAGCTCGCGGTGCGTAACGCCCGCGACCTCTACACCCGGCGCGGCGAGGGCGTCTCGATCTGGGTGGTCCGCTCCGACGCGATCACCACGAGCGATCCCAGCGCCAAGGACGCCTTCTTCACCTCGCCGGAGGGCAAGAACTACCGGCACGCCACCTATTACACGGAGAGCGAAGGGGTGAAGCACCTGTGAGCGCCGAGCACGAGCACGACGAGCACGGCCACGTCGAGCTCAGCACCGTGACGCTGTCGGCCGAGTTCGTCGCCGACGCGGCCACGGCCTCCCCCGACGTCGCCGAATACGCGCTCTGGCTCGGCGACGACTCGCTCGTCCTCGCCCAGCGACTCGGCTGGTGGATCTCCCGCGCCCCCGAGCTCGAGGAGGACGTCGCCCTCGCGAACATCGCCCTCGACCTGCTCGGCCACGCGCGCTCGCTGCTGCGCTACGCCGGCAGCGCCACCGGGCGGTCGGAAGACGACCTGGCGTACTGGCGCGACGAGCAGGACTTCCGCTCCGCGCACCTCTTCGAGCAGCCGAACGGCGACTTCGCCCACACCATCGTGCGGCAGTTCGCGGCGGCCCACTACCTCTTCGAGCTCTACGAGCGGCTGCGCGCCTCCGAGGACCCGGTGCTCGCCGCGATCGCGGGCAAGGCCGTCAAGGAGGTCGCCTACCACTGCGATCACGCCGACCAGTGGGTGCTGCGGCTCGCGCTCGGCACCGACGAGTCCCGCCGCCGCACGCTCACCGCGTTCGACGACCTCTGGCCGTACGTGGCGGAGCTGTTCCGCGACGAGCCCCTGATGGACCGGCTGGAGGGCGTGGCCCCGCGCCCGTCGACGCTGCGCGAGGCGTTCGACGCCGCCGTCGCGCCGATCCTGGCGGAGGCCGAGCTGGAGCTCCCGACCACGTTCACCGCTTCCGGCGGCGGACGCCAGGGCCGGCACTCCGAGTACCTCGCGCCGCTGCTCGCGGAGATGCAGGTCCTCACCCGCTCGCACCCGGGAGCGTCCTGGTGACCGGGCACGCGGCCGAGGCCGGCCGGGCCTGGGCGGCCGCCGCCGCGGTGCTCGATCCCGAGGTCCCGGTGCTGAACATCGACGACCTCGGCGTGCTGCGCGCGGTGACCGTGACCGACACCGGGGTGGAGGTCGTGCTCACGCCGACCTACTCCGGCTGCCCGGCGATGGACGCCATCCGCGAGGACGTCGTGCGCGCCCTCGCCGCCGAGGGCTTCGGGGACGTGCGGGTCAGCCTGGCGCTCGCCCCGGCCTGGACGACCGACTGGATCAGCGAGCACGGCCGCGCCGCGCTCCGCGACTACGGCATCGCGCCGCCGTCCGGCGCCGGTCCGGTGCGGCTCACTCTCGCGATCAAGTGCCCGCACTGCGGCTCGCTGAAGACCAGGGAGGTCTCCCACTTCGGCTCCACCGCGTGCAAGGCGCTCTACGTCTGCGACGAGTGCGGCGAGCCGTTCGACCACTTCAAGGCTCTGTGAGGTCCCGCTGATGGCGCGTGCGCGATTCCACACGCTCGCGGTCGCCGAGGTGCGCCCGCTGACCGCGGCGAGCGTCGAGGTGACGTTCGCCGTCCCCGACGACCTGCACGGCGAGTACGACTACCTGCCCGGGCAGCATGTCGCCCTCCGCGCAACGGTCGGCGGCAAGGAGCTGCGGCGCAGCTACTCGATCTGCCGGCCGCCGACACCGGGCCGGATCAGCGTCGCGATCAAGCGCGACCTGGGCGGCGCGTTCTCCACCTGGGCGACCAGCGAGCTGCACGCGGGTGACCGGATCGATGTGATGAGCCCGCAGGGGACGTTCACGATCGACCTCACTGCCCTGGACGGCGTCCACGTCGCCGGGATCGCCGCCGGCTCGGGGATCACGCCGCTGATGGCGCTGGCCTCCAGCGTGCTGTCGGCGTCCGACACCAGCACGTTCACGCTCGTCTACACGAACCGCACGGCGATCGACGTGATGTTCCTGGAGGAGCTGGCCGACCTCAAGGACCGCTACCCGTCGCGCCTCGCCCTGCACCACGTGCTCTCGCGCGAGCAGCGCTCCGCTCCCCTGCTCTCGGGCCGGATCGACGAGGAGCGGCTGCGGACGATCCTCGACGCGCTGCTGCCGCCGGACACCGTCGACCAGTGGTTCCTCTGCGGGCCGTTCGAGCTGGTGCAGCTCTGCCGCGACGTTCTGGAGACGTACGACGTGCCGCGACAGAGCATCCACTTCGAGCTGTTCACCACCGGCGAGCCGGGCGAGGTCCGCGGCGACGTCGGGCACCCGGTCGTCGTGCACGAGGGCGAGAGGACGGCGGAGATCGAGTTCACCCTCGACGGCCAGACCTCCACGGTGACGACGCCGGTGGACGCCAACGAGTCCGTGCTCAACGCCGCGCTGCGCGTGCGGCCGGACGTGCCGTTCGCCTGCACCGGCGGCGTCTGCGGCACGTGCCGGGCGCGGCTGCTGTCCGGCGACGTGCGGATGACCGAGAACTACGCGCTGGAGCCGGAGGAGCTGGAGGCCGGCTACGTGCTCACCTGCCAGTCGCACCCGCTCACCGAGAAGGTCGCGGTGGACTATGACGTCTGAGGAGGCGCAGTGATCGAGGAGGCGCAGTGATCGAGCTCGGCATCCAGGACGACGTCGCGCACGTCACGCTGAACGCGCCCGAGCGGCTGAACGCGCTCGGTCCCGACGACCTCCGCGCGCTCGACGCCGCCTACGCCGAGGCCGAGGCCGCCGGGGTGCGGGCGCTCGTGCTGCGCGGCGAGGGCCGGTCGTTCTGCGCCGGACGCGACATCGCCGGCGTCGACCCGGCGACCGACGACGTGGCCGGCTACCTCGACGGACTGGTGACGCCGCTGCTGCGCCGGATGAGCGCGTTCCCTGCGCCGACCTTCGCGGCGGCCCGCGGCGCGGCCCTCGGCGTCGGGCTCGGCCTCCTGGTCGCCACCGATGTCGTGTACGTCGCCGAGGACGCCAAGATCGGCTCGCCGTTCGCCGCCCTGGGCGCCGCGCTCGACTCCGGAGGCCACTGGCTATTGGTCTCGCGGCTCGGCCCGCACCGCGCGCTCGACCTCATCTACTCCGGAAAGCTGATCTCCGGCGCGGAGGCGGTCGCCGGCGGCCTGTTCAGCCGGGCGCTGCCCGCCGACGAGGTGGACGCCGCAGCGGACGAGGCCGCCGCTGCCGCCGCCCGCGGTGCGACGCAGGCCTTCCTCGCGAGCAAGCGCATCGTCGCGGGCCTCCGCGACGGCTCGCTCGACCTGTGGTCGTCCGTCGCCGCCGAGACGCAGGCGCAAACGACCCTGCGCGACACGCAGGACTACCACGAGGGCTTCGCCGCCTTCCAGCAGAAGCGCCGCCCAGTCTTCCGCGGCCGCTGACCCCCAACGCGAGTACGCGGATAATCGACGTACTCGACGGTTTTCCCATGATTATTCGCGTACTCGACGGTTCGGTGCGGGGCGGGAGGGCGCGTTACGGAATGTGGCGGGCGGGGTGCGAGGCGGGCCCGGCGCGGGCAGTGTGGACGGCATGACCCGGCAGATCCGCTTCAACGCCTTCGACATGAACTGCGTCGCCCACCAGTCCTCCGGGATGTGGCGCCACCCCGACGACCAGGCCTGGCGGTACAAGGACCTCACCTACTGGACCGAGCTCGCGAAGCTGCTCGAGCGCGGCACCTTCGACGGGATCTTCATCGCCGACGTGCTCGGCACCTACGACGTGTACGGCGGCAATAATGAGGCCGCCATCCGGCACGGCGCCCAGGTGCCGGTCAACGACCCGCTCCTCCTGGTTTCCGCGATGGCGCTGGTGACCGAGAACCTCGGCTTCGGCGTCACCGCCGGCACCGCCTACGAGCACCCGTACCCGTTCGCGCGCCGCATGTCGACGCTCGACCACCTGACCAACGGCCGGGTCGGCTGGAACGTCGTCACCGGCTACCTCCCCTCGGCCGCGCGCAACATGGGTCACGACGACCAGCTCCAGCACGACGACCGCTACGACCACGCGGACGAGTACCTGGAGGTGCTCTACAAGCTGTGGGAGGGCTCCTGGGAGGACGACGCCGTCATCCGCGACCGCGAGTCCGGCGTCTTCACCGACCCGGCGAAGGTCCACGAGATCGGCCACCAGGGCAAGCACTTCACCGTCCCCGGCATCCACCTCTCCGAGCCCAGCCCGCAGCGCACACCCGTGATCTACCAGGCCGGCGCGTCCAAGCGCGGCATCTCCTTCGCAGCGGAGAACGCCGAGGCGATCTTCGTCGCGGCCTCCACCAAGGAGGGCCTCAAGGAGACCGTCGGCAAGCTCCGCGACGCGCTGGAGGCCGCGGGCCGCGACCGCTACGCTGCCCGCATTTACACCCTGCTCACGATCGTCACCGACGAGACCGACGATAAGGCGCAGGCCAAGTTCGAGGACTTCCTGCAGTACACGAACGACGAGGGCGCCCTGGTCTTCATGTCGGGCTGGATGGGCGTCGACCTGTCGCAGTACGACCTGGACGAGCCGATCGGCAACGTCAAGAGCAACGCCATCCAGTCGGCGGTCGCCAACTTCCAGCGCCCGAACGCCGACGGCGGCGAGTGGACGGTGCGCGACATCGGCCGCAACGGCGTCATCGGCGGCCTCGGCCCGTTCATCGTGGGCGGCGCGGTGAGCATCGCCGACCAGCTCCAGGAGTGGGTCGAGGAGACCGACGTGGACGGCTTCAATCTGGCCTACGCGATCACGCCGGGCACGTTCGAGGACATCGTGGAGTTCGTTATCCCGGAGCTGCGCAAGCGCGGCGCCTATCCGGAGGAGTACGCGGAGGGCACGCTCCGCAACAAGCTGCACGGCGCGGGCGACCGACTGCCGGACGACCACCGCGGCGCGCGCTACCGATACAACGCGACGGCCGCCCAGGCCTGACCCGGCGCGGCGGCCGAGGGTAGACCCCGCGGTCTGTCTGCCCGTGGACGCGTCCGCGCCGCACAATGCGCGCAGGGCGGTCACGGGCTTCGAAGGTGTCCGCCTACGCGGCGCCCGGCGTGCGGGTAACACGCCGGACGCCGCGGTTGTGCCGCCGTGCTCTTCGGCGTGCGGCGAGCGCGAACGGCACCCGTCTCAGTGCGCGATCCCCGCCGCGTCCCTCAGCAGCCGCTCCACGGCCGCGCGCGGGATCGGGATCCAGCTCGGCCGGTGCCGGGCCTCGTAGGTGATCTCGTAGACCGCCTTGTCCAGCTCGAACGCCGCCAGCAGTCCCGCGTACTCGTCGAGGACGTCGCCCGCGACGCTCGCGTAGCCCTCGAGGTACGCCC
The DNA here is from genome assembly GCF_013410375.1 of Leifsonia shinshuensis. Taxonomy (NCBI): domain Bacteria; kingdom Bacillati; phylum Actinomycetota; class Actinomycetes; order Micrococcales; family Microbacteriaceae; genus Leifsonia; species Leifsonia shinshuensis. Next base: position 1,550,212 of record NZ_JACCFL010000001.1, on the reverse strand, counting down.
TCCTGGCGTCCGCGGCCCACGCCACGGCGTCGACGGGCGGCTCGCGCCGGGCGAGCGACCCGGCGACGTAGTCGAACGAGCGCAGCATCCCCGCGACGTCCCGCATCGTCGCGTCGGGCAGCGCCCGCTCCGCGAGCGGCCGCAGCGGCTCGCCCTCGAAGTCGATGAACTGCCAGCCGCGCTCCGGCGAGTGCAGCACCTGGCCGAGGTGGAGGTCGCCGTGGATGCGCTGCAGCACCGGGAGCGGCCCGCCGGCCGCCGCCTCGTAGACGGACGCGATCGGGCCGCGCAGGGTCTCGACCTCCGGCACCTCCGTCGTCGTGATGGTGAGCCGCTGGAACATGCCGTCGAGGGCGGCGCGGACGTCCTCGGGCTCGGCCCGCTTGGTCGGCAGCACGCCCGCGAGCAGGCGGTGCAGCTCCGCGGTGCCGGCGCCGAGGGCGATGGCGCGCTCGGTGAAGTCCTCGCCCGCCTCCGCGGCGCTGACCGCGAGCTCCCAGCCGTCCTCCGCGCCGGGCACGAAGTCCTGCATCAGCGCCAGCTCACCGTTCGCCTGCGTCCCGTCCGGCGCCGGCCACGCCCCGGTCAGCCAGCCGAGCAGTGCGGGCGTGCGCTCGGAACCGCCCGCGGTCAGCGCCGCGAGCGTGGAGATGTCCGGGTTCTCGCCGTCCTGGACGACCCGGAAGACCTTCACCAGCGCGAGCCGGTCGCCCAGTTCGGCGACGATCGAGGTGTTGGACTGCTCGGCGGAGAGGCGCCGCGACGAGAGCACGGGGATGCGCTCGCCCAGGGTGTGCCCGCCCGCGCGGGCGTGCTCGCCGTCGGCCGCCCCCGCACCCGTCATCAGCGCGGCGAGCGCGGCGACGTACGCCTCCTCGACCGGTCCGTCGTAGAGGTACCGCCCCCCGGCCTCGCCCACGAACCCGGCCGGGTCGCCGTCCCGCCGCGCCCGCGCGACGAGCGGGACCTGATAGACGCGGGGCGTCCGGGGCGCGTCGTCGCAGAAGAAGTGGGTCACGATCCGTGAGCCGTCGTCCGTGCTCTCCGGCGCGGGCTCCAGTTCGAAGGACCCCAGCAGGCGCAGCCTCGGTTCGAACGCCTTCGTCGAGTACCAGCGCTGGCGGCGCATCCACGAGCCCACCAGCTCCGTCAGTTCCGTCATGCCTGAACCGTACGCCTCTCAGAGGGTTCCGACGATGACTCCGCGTGCGGCGAGGAACGGGTAGGGATCTATTTGCACGCCGTTCACCCGTACTTCGAGGTGGAGGTGGCAGCCGGTGGAGAGGCCGGTCGTGCCGACCTGCGCGATGGGCTGCCCGACCGCGACGTGCTCGCCCACCGTCACGCCGATCCCGCCGTCGCGGATGTGGCCGTAGGCGGTCTCGACGCCGCCGCCGTGGTCGATCAGGATGAAGTTCCCGTAACCGCCGTTCGGACCGGCGGCCAGGATGGTGCCCGCCGCCGCCGCGACGATCGTCGTGCCGCAGGCGGCGCCGATGTCGTCGCCCGGGTGGAAGAGCGGCGCCCCGGCCGGACGCGACGGCCGTGGGCCGAACGGGTCGGTCAGCGGGCCGTGCACGGGGAGCGTCCAGGCGTTCGCGATGGCGGCGGGGTCGACCGTGAGCGCCTTCCAGCCGGTCCCGGCGGTGAGCAGCGTCGGCAGCTGCGCGAGGGCGGCGGAGTCCGTGTCGACCTGCGCCTGGGCGTCCGCGACCGCCTGCTCGCTGGCGCCGACGTCGATGCCGGCGAGGGCGACGGCGGCGTCCTTCGCCTGCGCGTCGAGGGTCTTGGCGGTCTTGGCGTCGGAGGCGGCGTCGCGCAGTGCGGCCGCGCTGTCGTCGGAGAGGGTGCGCAGCCGGTCGACGGCGCTGAGCTTGGTGAGGAGGTCGCCGTTCGTGCCGAGCACTGCCGCGAGCGGGTCGGCGCCGAGCCCCTTCCAGCCGGCGGCGCGGATGAGGGCGGTGGCGAACGCGGCGGACGCGGCCGCCTTCTTCTTCGCGGCCTTCGCCTGGGCGGCGAGGGCGTCCGCCGTGGACTGCGCCTGGACCTGCTCGCGCTGCACGCCGAGGTTGGCGTCGGTCGCCGCGGCCAGGGCCTGCTGGGCGGAGGCCAGCGCACTGGCGAGCTGCGCCGCCTGCTGGGCCTGCGCGAAGTTCGACTGCACTGTGCCGCCGAGATCGGGGACGAGCAGCGGAATCTCGTCGGTCGGGGCCGGCGACGGTGCGGGGGCGGGCGCGGGCGCCGGCTTGTGCGACGTCTTCGGGGTCGGCGTCGGGGTGGGAGTCGGCGTCGGCGTGGGCGTGGGAGTCGGCGTCGGGGTGGGGGTCGGAGTCGGCATCGGCGTCGGGCCGGGTGTCGGCGCGGGTGAATCCGTGGTCCCGCCCGTGGGGCCGGGCGTCGGCGTCGAAGTGGAGCAGACCGCGCCGGGGCAGTCCTCCGCGGAGGCCGGGAGCGGAGCGAGCACGACGCCCGCGGCCAGCACGATCGCGGCCGCGTGGGCCAGCGCCCTCAGCGGCGAGAACCCTCCCCCGGCGGCCGGCGGCCCACCGGGAAGGCGGGGCCGCTCGCGGCGGATGCGGCTTCGATCGCCGCGGCGCGGATGTTCGCGTCGTGCCTGCAGTCCGTAGCGCGCCAACGCATCCCGCATGATCACGCGAGCCCCCGGCGGGCGCCGGGACGGCCCGTCCTCCGATCCTGTCACCGCGTGGCCCTGCCGGACAATCCCTCGTGCGAGGGTCGGATGCGTCTCCCAGCAATCGCACGCTAGCGTGAAGCATTGTGACCGAGAGCACCGAGACCTTGCGACCCCGTCGCACCGCCCGCAAGTCCGGCTGGAAGGTGCTGCTGCGCGACGTCGTGGTGATCTTCGTCATCGCGGTGCTGGTCTCGTTCCTGATCAAGACGTTCGTCGCCCGGTCCTTCTACATCCCCTCCGGGTCGATGGAGAACACGCTGCAGATCAACGACCGGATCATCGTCAACGAGCTGCAGCCGTCGGTCTTCCCGCTCCAGCGCGGCGACGTCGTCGTGTTCAAGGACCCGGGCGGCTGGCTGCCCGCGGCGGCGCCGCAGACCGGCAACCCGATCCAGCAGGGCGTCGGAGCCGTGCTCGACTTCGTGGGCCTCGGCGCCTCGGACAGCGACCAGCACCTGGTCAAGCGCCTGATCGGCCTGCCCGGCGACCACGTCACCTGCTGCAACGCGCTCGGCCAGATGAGCGTCAACGGCGTGCCGCTGAAGGAGCCGTACGTGCTGCTGCCGGCCGGGCAGCAGGCCGTGTCCGCCAAGCCGTTCGACGTCACCGTCCCCGCCGGCAAGGTCTGGGTGATGGGCGACAACCGCTACAACTCCGCCGACTCCCGCTACCACATGGACGACCCGACCAAGGGCTTCGTGCCGATGAGCGACGTCGTCGGCCGCGCGTTCGTGGTGAGCTGGCCGGTGAGCCACTGGAGCTGGCTGAGCAACTATCCCGAGACGTTCGCCGGCACCGAGACCAAGAACAAGTAGCGCGCGCCTCGTCCGGCTAGACCTGCTCGGCGCGCCCCAGCCGCCAGTAGCCCATGAAGGCCACCCGCCCGCGGTCGATCCCGTGCCCTCGCACGAGGAGCCTGCGGAGCGTCTTGACGACGCCCGACTCGCCCGCGATCCAGGCGTAGAACCCGCCGGCGGCCGCCCCGTGACCGTCCGGCCGCTCCGGGCTGTCCCAGAGGATGCCCGCGTCCACGTCGACATCCTCCAGGCGCTGCGTGCGTCCCGCCGCGGCCGCCGCGACCACGTCCGGGTGCTCGTTCAGCCAACCGGTCACGGCCGGGAGGAGCGCGCAGCCGTGCTCACCGCCGTCGCGCGCCACCCAGGTCACCTCGATGTGCGGGCCGGTCCGGAGCGGGAGCGCGTCCTCCGCCGTCGGGACCTCGATGAAGGCGTGCGCGCGCCGCGACGGCGGCAGTCCCTCCAGGATCGACGCGATCGCCGGGGCCGCTGTCTCATCGCCGGCCAGCAGCAGCTCGGTCGCCGCCCCTGGCCGCCAGTCGATGCCGACGCCGGTGTGCGGGCTGAGCCCGTCCGGGCCGATCACGACCAGCTCGTCGCCCGCCGCGACGCCCGCGAGCCAGCGCGCGGCCGGGCCGCCGTCGCCGTTGCCGTCGCCGTGCACGACGAAGTCCACGTCGAGCCGCCGCTCCCCCTGGTCGACGTCGCGCACGGTGTAGGTGCGGAAGGGGTTCCGCCGGTGCTCCGGCAGCGTCCGCCACTCGCCGTACCAGTCGCCGGCGCCGAGCGGGCTGAAGGAGCCGTCGGGCAACGGGAAAACCAGTTTGATCCGCTGGTCCAGCCGCTCCGCGCCGAAGGTCGCGAAGTCGTCGCAGCCGAGGCTCACCCGCGCGAAGCCCGGGCTCAGGCGCCGGATCGCCAGCACGCGCGCGCGGTACGGTCGGTATGCCGGACGGTCCGTGAGGGGTGGGGCGAGCACGGGCACGGCGGTTCCCTTCAGGCCGGGCGGAGGGGCGGGAGACGAGTAAGGTAAGGCTACACTAACCAGTCGCCGGGACGCTGGACGCCCCCTCGCCCGCGCAGTATCGTCAGCGCGTGACGACCACGCGCGACCACCCGCTGCTCGGCAGGGACGCGCGCCTGGTCGTCCTGATCACCGGCGTGCTCGCGGGCGCCGTGGTCGGCTTCCTGCACATCCTCGACTACGAGCTCGGCAGCGACACGAAGCGCGAGCTGCTCAGCCCGCAGCTCTTCCTCTACGGGCCGGCCGCCGCGGGGGTGGGCTTCGCGAGCGCGGCGGCGCACTACGCCTGGTTCGCGCGCGCCCGTCCCGGCGCCATCCACTGGTGGCGGCACGTCGGCGCAACGGCGACCGCGTTCGCGGTGGCGTACTCCGGCTACACGCTGCTGTGGCTGACCACGCCCGCGACGTATCTCGGCTGGTTCAGCGAGCCGCTCGGCGCCGTCGTGGTGGCCGTGACCGTGGAGTACGTCGTGCACCGGCTGATCCGGGAGCGCAGGAATGTCGAGCGGCGGCCGCTCCGTTCGACGTCCCAGTGAACCGACCACCGATTCCGAGAGGATCCACGCGATGAAGTACATGATGTTCGTGATCACCGACTCCGAGCCCGACACCGAGACCGACGAGTCCGACGTCGACCTCTGGGTGGACCCGCTCGACGCCAGCGGCAAGCGCATCATCGGGGAGGTGCTGCAGCCGCAGACCGAGTCGCGCGTCGTCCGCGTCCGCGACGGCAAGCGCTACGTGACCGACGGCCCCTTCACCGAGACGAAGGAGGTCATCTGCGGCTTCGACATCCTGGAGGTCGAGGACCTCGACGAGGCCATCGAGATCGCGTCGAAGCACCCGATGGCGCGCAACGGGCAGCTGGAGCTGCGGCCGTTCATGGTCTGGGAGTGAGTTCGGCGGCGGCCCTGCGGCGCCTTTGCGACTGCTTCGCGCTCGCTTCGAGTCCGCACTGAGCGGGGAGATCCGGCGGAGGCGCCGGGTCTCCCCCTAGACTCGCGGCATGGCCGTCGTTCCCCTGCTGATCCTCGTCTTCTTCGTCGTCGCGCTGGTCGACATCATCCTGCGCGACAGCAGCCAGGTGAAGCACCTGCCGAAGATCACGTGGATCTTCATCGTGATCCTGCTGCCGCTGATCGGCGGCGTCCTGTGGTTCGCCCTCGGGCGCGAGTACCCGAGCGCGGCCTACCGGCGCCCGCGCGGGACGTTCGTCACGCGCGAGCAGCACGCGCCGGCCGCGCCGGCCGCGCGCCCGCTGTCCACGGAGGAACAGCTGGCCGCGCTCGAGCGCGAGATCGCGGACGACCGCATCCGGCGGCTGGAGGACGAGGTGCGCCGCCGCCGCGACGGCGAGCTCGACCCCGACCCCCGGTGACCCGCACCTCCACCGCGTGACAGGAACTCAGAAGTCCGTGTGGCCCAGGCGCGGCTCGGACACGAACGCGGCGGTGGCGTCCGCCGCGGACTCCAACTCCAGGATCACGAGCTCGTTGCGCCCGGCCCGGGTGACCGGCGCCGGCACGTGCAGCGTCTCCTGGGGGCCGCGGGTCCAGTAGCGGCCGAGGTTGAAGCCGTTGACCCAGGCGAAGCCCTTGCCCCAGCCGGTGGTGTCGAGGAACAGCGTCCCCTGCTCGGCCAGCTCGAAGGCCGCGCGCGCGAACACGGGCCCGGCCAGTCGCTCCGGCTCGCGCTCCACGGCGGCGCCCGCGGCGTCGAGCTCGGCCCGCACGGCGCTCAGCGACGGCAGGCGCAGCGGGAGGACGCTCCAGCGCCGCAGCCCCTCGCCGTTCAGGCGCACCGGGCCGATCAGGCCCTTGGGCTCGCCGATCCGGGGACCGTAGTCGACGCGGCCCTGGTCCTCCACGAGCACCGTCAGCGTTCCGCGGCTCGGTGACAGGGTGATCGCGCTGTCGTGGTGGTCGCGCGCGAGCACGCCGACGCGCGTGGAGCCGACGAAGACGTAGGCGCGGTCGCGCACCTCGCCGAACTCCAGCACAGCGGGCTCCGCGGTGTCGATCTCGGTGCGGTAGAGCCCGAGGCCCGAGTAGTGGCCGAGCGCGTCGAAAGTGGGGAGGTCGTCGGTGTGCTGCCAGTCGCCCAGCCTCGACGCCACCGCGAACAGCGGCACGGCGTCCAGGAACGGCACGCTGAACGCGGGCGCGGCGGCCGCGACGACCGGCTCCTCCGCCGGCACCGGAGCGTGCTTGGCGATCACGTCGCGGAACACCCAGTACTTCTCGGTGGGCTCGCCCGCCTCGTCGAGCGGAGCGTCGTAGTCGTAGCTGGTGACGATCGGCTGGTAGACGCCCTTGTCGTTGGCGCCGTTGGTGAAGCCGAAGTTGGTGCCGCCGTGGAACATGTAGATGTTGACCGACGCGCCGAGTGAGAGCAGCTCGTCCAGGTCGGCGGCGGACTGCTCGACGGAGGTCGTGTGGTGGTGCGCGCCCCAGTGGTCGAACCAGCCGTCCCAGAACTCCGAGCACATCAGCGGCCCGGTCGGCTGGTGCTCGCGCAGGGTGGCGAGCCGTTCGCGCGAGCGGGAGCCGAAGGAGGCCGTCTTGAGCAGGCCGGGCAGCGAGCCGTTCTCGAGCATCGCCGGCTCGGGCTGGTCGACGGTCGTCAGCGGCACGGTGATGCCCGCGCCCTCGAAGACCGCCACGAGGTGACGCAGGTAGTCCTTGTCGTCGCCGTACGCGCCGTACTCGTTCTCGACCTGCACGAGCAGCACCGGGCCGCCCTCGGTCACCTGCAGCGGGCGGACGATCGCGAGCACCCGCTCCAGGAACGCCGTGACCGCCGAGAGGAATGCGGGCTCCGCGCGCCGGATGCCGACCGACGGGTCGGTGAACAGCCACGCCGGCAATCCACCGTTGTCCCATTCCGCGCAGATGTACGGCCCCGGCCGCACGATCGCGTGCATCCCCTCCTCCTGCACCGTGCGCAGGAAGCGGGCCAGGTCGAGCGCGCCCTCCGCGGTCCACTCGCCGGGCTGCGGCTCGTGGGCGTTCCACGGGACGTAGGTCTCGACGGTGTTCAGGCCCATCAGGCGGGCCTTGCGGATGCGGTCGGCCCAGTCGTCCGGGTGGACGCGGAAGTAGTGGATCGCCCCCGACAGGATGCGGTGGGGCCGGCCGTCGAGGAGGAAGTCGTCCTCGGCGATCTCGAAGGTGCTCATGTGCTCTCTCCTCCCCCGGGCGCCCGCCTGCCTGCGGCGGACGCCCGAGGGCCGGTGACGGTGTCTCGTGCGGTGGAGGGGTTACTTGCCGGTGACCGTGAAGCCCTGCTGGTTGCCGTAGCTCACCAGCGCCTTCTGCCAGGCCTGCAGGCCGGGGTTCAGGCTGGAGTTCGAGGTGTACGACTGGCCGACGGTGTCGCCGTAGATGCTGTTCGCGTAGACCTGGAAGGGCAGGTACTGCCAGCCGGTGGAGACGTTCTTCGCGCCGTCGACGAGGACCTCGTTGATCTTCTGGCCGCCGAAGTACTCCGGAGCCTGGGCGAGGAAGTCGGACGAGTTCAGGTCCTTGGTCGTGGACGGGAAGCCGCCGGACTGCAGGAAGACCTTGATCGACGCCGGGTCGTTGTTCAGCCACTTGAGGAAGCCGGCGGCGAGCGCCTGGTTCTTGGACTGCTTGAGCACGACCTGCGCGCCGCCGCCGTTCTCGGCGTTGGTCGGGGTGCCGTCGTAGGTCGGGATGGGCGCGACGCGCCACTGGCCGGAGCCGTCCTTCACCGAGGACTCCAGCACGCCGGGCATCCAGGCGCCGGTGACGAGGGTTGCGATCGAGCCGTTGCCGAGCGCCTTGAACCAGTCGTCGCTCCAGCCGGGGACGGTGGAGAGCAGCTTGCCCTGCACCAGCTTGTCCCAGGTGCCGGTCCACTTCTTGGAGCCGTCGTCCTGCAGGTTGATCGACACCGTGGTGCCGTTCACCTGGAACGGCCGGCCGCCGGCCTGCCAGATCATCGAGGTGGTGAAGCCGGAGTCGCCGGAGTCGCTGGTGATGTACGCGTTCGGGTCGGCCGCGTGCAGCTTCTGCGCGTCGGCGACGTACTCGTCCCAGGACTTCGGCACGGTCAGGCCGTACTTGTCGAAGACGGTCTTGTTGTAGAACATCGCCATGGGGCCGCTGTCCTGCGGGAGGCCGACGAGCTTGCCGCCGACGTTGACCGAGCCCCAGGGGCCGGGCGTGTAGTCGCTCTTGAGCGAGTCGAAGCCGTACTGCTTCAGGTCGACGAGGGAGTCGGAGAGCGCGAACTGCGGGATGGCGTAGTACTCGACCTGCGCCACGTCGGGCGCGCCCGAGCCGGCCTTGATGGCGTTCTGGAGCTTGGTGTACTCGGTGGTGTTGGTGCCGGCGTTAACGAGCTTGACCTTCACCTTGGGGTAGGCCTTCTCGAACGCGGCGACCTGGGCCTGGGCGGACGGGGTCCACGACCAGTAGGTGATGGTGCCGCCCTGCTTGAGGGCCGCGTCGACGTCGGAGGCGCTGCCGCCGCCGCTGGAGCCGGAGCCGGACGAGCACGCGGCGAGCGAGGCGCCGATGACGGCGGTCGCGACGACGGCGGTCGCGACGCGTCGCAGGTTCCGGGAACGCAGGATGCGCTTCATGGTGGTTCCTTTCACTTCCTTGTGGAATGGGAGGGAGGTGCTGTGTTCACTGCTTGACGCTTCCGGCGGCCAGACCCGACTGCCAGTAGCGCTGGAGCACCAGGAACGCGGCCACGATCGGGATGATCGTGACGAGCGATCCGGTGATCACGAGGTTGAAGATCGGCTGGGCGCCGACCCCGGTCGCCTGCGCGCTCCACTGGCTGAGGCCGACCGTGAGGGGGTACCAGGTCGGATCGCTCAGCATGATGAGCGGCAGGAAGTAGTTGTTCCAGGTGGCGACGATCGCGAACAGCGCGACGGTCACGACTCCGGGGGCGAGGAGGCGGAGCGAGATGGTGAAGAAGGTGCGGAACTCGCCGGCGCCGTCCATCCGGGCGGCCTCCAGCAGCTCGGTCGGGATCGCCTCGCTGGCGTAGGTCCAGATCAGGTAGAAGCCGAACGGGCTGATCAGCGACGGCAGGATGACCGCCCAGGGCGTGTTCGTGAGCCCCACCTGGCTGAACATCAGGAAGGTCGGGACCGCCAACGCCGTTCCGGGAACCGCGATCGCGCCGAGCACGATGGCGAACACCGCCCGCTTGCCGGGGAAGTCGTACTTCGCCATCCCGTAGCCGGCGACCGTCGCGAGCAGCGTTGCCCCGCCCGCGCCGACCACGACGTAGAGGAGGGTGTTGCCCAGCCACTGCAGAAAGATCCCGTCGCGGTAGCTGAACAGCTGCGCGATGTTCTGGAAGAGGTTGAAGTCCTTGCCGAACCAGAGCCCGAACGACGAATACAGGTCCGGCTGGCTCTTGGTCGCGTTGACGATGAGCCAGATCAGCGGGACGAACGAGTAGATCGTGAAGACGATCATCACGATGGTCAGCACGGTCGACTTGCGGCTGCGGCGGCCGGAGGTCGGCGCGGCCGCGCGGGCGGCGCGGTTGGAGCGGGCGGCGGCGCGGGACGGCGCCTTGCGCGGACGGTCGGTGAGCGCGGTCATCAGCGGACCTCCTTGCGCGAGCCCCGGAGCTGGACGACGTAGGCGATCACCGCGGTGATGACGCCCATCACGATCGCGACCGTGGCCGCGTAGTTGAACTGCTGGCCGGCGAACGACAGGTTGTAGGCGTACATGTTGGGTGTGAAGTAGCTGCTGATCGCGTTGGGCGCGAGCTGCTTGAGCAGGTTCGGCTCGTTGAAGAGCTGGAAGCTGCCGATGATCGAGAAGATCGTCGCGATCACGATCGCGCCGCGCACGGCGGGGAGCTTGATGCTGAACACCGTGCGGAACGCCCCCGCGCCGTCGATCTCGGCGGCCTCGTAGAGCTCGCCGGGGATGACCCGCAGCGCCGCATAGAAGATCAGCATGTTGTAGCCCAGGAACTCCCAGGTCACGATGTTGCCGATCGAGCCGAGGATCCACTGGCCGGCGAGCGGGGCGAGCTGCGTGCCGAGCAGGTGGTTGACGCTCGCGGTGAGACCGAACTGGTCGCCGTAGATGAAGCCCCAGATCAGCGCGGCCACCACGCCGGGGACGGCGTAGGGCAGGAACAGCGCGATGCGGAAGAAACCGGCGCCGTGCAGCCGGGCGGAGTCGAGCGCGAGGGCCGCGACGAGCGAGAGGGCGAGCATGATCGGCACCTGCACGACCAGGAAGAGCGCGACCCGGCCGAAGGACTCCCAGAACTTCCCGTCCTGCAGGAGTGCGATGTAGTTGTCCAGCCCGACGAAGGCGTTGCCGCCGATGAGCTGCTGGCGGAACAGGCTGAGGTAGAGCGCGTAGACGACCGGCGCGACGATCATCAGGGCGAACACGACCAGGAACGGGGCCACGAAGGCCCAGCCGCGCCAATCGCGTCGCGGACGGGGCTGGCGCCGGGGCGGTGATGCCGGCGGGGCCGTCGGCGTGAGGGACGTCGTTGTCATGGCCTTCCTCGGTGATTCGGTGCTCGCTGCGGCCCGCGGGAGTGCGCTGCGGCGTCGCGGCGGATGTTTACGTCAACATCTGGTTGCATACCCTAGCATGTTGACGTCAACATGATGCAAGTGCGTTGTTCCCCGCGGACCGTCGCGGCAGGAATCACCCGAGCCTTCACCAGAATGGGGAACCATGACCGAGTCGATCGCCGACCCGGCGCCCGCGCGCCGCGCCGGCCGCACCCGCGGCCCCTCCCTCGGCGACGTCGCCGCGCACGCCGGGGTGTCCACCCAGACCGTCTCGCGCGTCGCCAACGGCCTCACCAACGTGGAGGCCGCCACCCGCGACCGCGTGCTGGCCTCCATGCAGGCGCTCGGCTACCGGCCCAACCGCGCCGCCCGCGCGCTGCGCTCCGGGCTGTTCCGCAACATCGGCGTGGTGATGTTCACGCTCTCGTCGTATGGCAACATGCGCACGCTGGACGCGATCGCCGTCTCGGCCGCGACCGCCGGCTACTCGATCACCGTCGTGCCGGTCGAGCACCCCACCCAGCAGGACGTCAGCGTCGCCTTCACCCGGCTGCTGGAGCAGGCGGTGGACGGCATCATCATCGTCATCGAGGCCCACATCGTGGACCGCGCCGACGTCGAGCTGCCGTCCGGGCTCTCCGTCGTGGTCATCGACTCCACCGAGCGCCCGGACTACCCGCAGGTGGACACCGACCAGGCCGAGGGCGCGCGCCAGGCCACCGAGCACCTGCTCTCGCTCGGGCACGAGACGGTGTGGCACATCTCCGGACCCGCCGAGTCGTACTCGGCCGCGCGCCGCGAACAGGCCTGGCGGGACACCCTGGAGGCCGCGGGCGCCCCGGTGCCGGAGGTCTTCCGCGGGGACTGGTCCACGACCGCCGGCTACGGCTACGGGCGGGAGATCGCCGTGCGCCCCGAGATCACCGCGGTGTTCGCCGCGAACGACCAGATGGCGCTCGGCGTGCTCCGCGCGCTGCACGAGGCCGGCCGGCGAGTGCCGGACGATGTCAGCGTGGTCGGATTCGACGACATGGCCGAGTCCGACTCGTTCTGGCCGCCGCTGACCACCATCCACCAGGAGTTCGAGGCCACCGGCCGCCGCGCCGTCGAACTCCTCATCGCCGAGATCGAGGGACGGCCCGAGCCGGTGCGCTCGTCCGTCCTCCCGACCCGCCTCGTCGTCCGCGCCAGCAGCGGCCCGGCGCCTGCCTGATGGATCACTTCCCCCACGCGGCCGGCTCGGGCGCGGTGCGGGTCTGAGCTACCCCCGCTCCACCACCTCGAACCGGTTCCCGTCCTGGTCCCGCGCCTGGAACATCGCCGGGACGCCCGGCCAGCGCAGCAGCTCCCCCACCGCCACGCCGCGCCGGGTCAGCTCCGCGTGCGTGCCGGCCGCGTCGAGGCTCTCGAACCGGATGCCCGTCTCGACCCCCGCCGGTGCGTCGTCGCCGGCGACCACCAGGGACACGGACACCGCCGATCCCGGCGGCGCCACCATGATCCAGCGGCCGCCCGTCGGCAGCGGCGCGTCCACGAGCAGCTCGAACCCGAGCACGTCCCGGTAGAAGGCCAGGGCGACGTCCTGGTCCCGCACCGGAATGCCGATGGTGTTCACCCCGATGATCCCTGCATCCGTCATGAGCGCATCCTCCTCTGTCCACCCCGCCTCTGTCACCCGCGGCCAACGGAGGAGATCCGCCCTCCGCACCCGCGGATCCCCTCCGCTCACTGCGTTTCCCGGGCGCGTCGGCCCGGAAGTCCTCCGTTGCCCTAGCGCCTCACCAACGCCCGGACCTCGATCCCCCCATGCCCCTGCCGAGCCTCCGCGAGCGACGCCGCCAACGCGACCGCCTCCTCCTGGCTCTCGGCCTCGATCAGGTAGAACCCGCCGACGACCTCCTTGGACTCCGAGAACGGCCCGTCGGTGGGCCGTGGCTCACCGTCCGGGCCGGTGCGCAGCGTCGTCGCGGTGGACGACGCCTGCAGTTCCCCCGCGGCACGCACCCCCTCTCCCGCCTTCTCCTGGAGGGCGCGGTGGGCGGCGTCGAGCGCCGCGCGCGCCTCCTCGTCCAGGGCGTCCCAGCGGTTCTCGTCGCCGTAGATGAGGATCAGGTAGCCGGTCATGTCTCTCCCTCTCGTCGCGCTTTTCGTCGCGCTTTTCGTCGCGCTGTTCGTCGCACTGTGCGGGAACACCTGGACGTCGAACGGGTGGGGCCGTTTTCGACAGGCGCCCGGCTATACTGCTGAGGTCCGGCCGTCCAACGGCCCGGTGCTCGAAAAAAGGGCACGAAGCCGCGCTCGGCGACGCAGCAGCGCGCGAGACACATACGGATCATCGCACCTCCGTTCCCCGTCTCGAAAGGCACCGCCATGCCCTCCGTCTCCGCGCACGTCGCCACCACCCTCGCCCGCCACGTCGACCAGGTCTTCGGGGTGATGGGCAACGGCAACGCCCACTTCCTCGACGCCCTGGAGCGGGAGGGACGCGTCCCCTACACCGCCATGCGCCACGAGGCCGGGGCCGTCGTCGCCGCCGACGCCTACCACCGCGCGTCCGGCCGGCTCGCCGCCGCCACCGCCACCTACGGCGCCGGGTTCACGAACACGCTGACCGCCCTGGCGGAGGCCAGGCAGGCGCACATCCCGCTGGTCCTGGTCGTCGGAGACGAGCCCACCTCCGGCCCGCGGCCGTGGGGCGTCGACCAGATCGCACTGGCCAGCGCAGTCGGCGCGCGCACCTACACGGTCGGCCGCACCGACGCCGCCGCGACCACGGCCATCGCGGTCGAGCACGCGCTCACCTACCGGGTGCCGACCGTCCTCGCCATCCCCTACGATGTCGCCACCCGGGAGGCCGGGCCTGTGCCGGAGGCGCCCGCGCTCGCGCTGCCCGCCCCGCTTGCGCCGGCCGGGCCGTTCGCACGCGGCGCGATCGCCGACGCCGCCGCCGCGCTCGCGGGCGCCGAGCGCCCGTTCCTGCTGGCGGGCCGCGGCGCCTGGATCGCCGGGGCCGGCCCCGCGCTCGGGGCCCTCGCCGACGCGACCGGCGCGCTCACCGCGGGCACCGCGCTCGGCCGCGGAGTGTTCCCCGACGGCCGCTACGACCTCGGCGTCACCGGCGGCTTCGGAGCCGAGGGCGCGATGGACGCCGTCCGCTCGGCCGACGTCGCCGTGGTCTTCGGCGCCTCGCTCAACCAGTTCACGATGCGGTTCGGCGAGCTCTTCGCCCCCGGCACGCGCGTCATCCAGGTGGATGTCGCGCCCGCCGCGACGCACCCGAACGTCGGCGCGTACCTGCGCGGCGACGCCCGCCTGGTCACCGAGGCCCTGGTCGAGGAGCTCCGCGCGCTCGGGGCCGCGCCCTCCGGCTGGCGGGAGTCCGTCGACCTGGCCGCCCTCCGCTCCCGGACCCACGGCGACGGCCTGGCCGCCGACGGCCGTCTCGACCCGCGCACCGCGGCCGCCCGCATCGCGGAGCTGCTGCCGGAGGACCGCGTCGTCGTCTCCGACGGCGGCCACTTCATCGGCTGGGCGAACATGTACTGGCCGGTCGCCTCCCCGGACCGGATGATCATGGTCGGCACCGCCTACCAGTCGATCGGTCTCGGCTTCCCGAGCGTCGCCGGCGCCACGCTCGCGCACCCGGAGTCCACGGTCGTGCTCACGACCGGCGATGGAGGCGGCCTGATGGCGTTGGCCGACCTGGAGTCCGCTGTGCGGGTCGCCGGCGGCCGCGGCGTGTGCGTGGTGTGGAACGACGCCGCCTACGGCGCCGAGGTCAACCTCTACGGCCTGAAGGGTCTCGCCCCGGGCCCGATGCGCATCCCGGAGGTCGACTTCGCGGGCCTCGGCGCCGCGGTCGGCGCGGAGGGCGTCGTGGTGAGGACTCCGGACGACCTGGACGCGCTGGCCCGCTGGGCCGCGCGCCCGGCGGCCGAGCGCCCGTTCCTGCTGCTCGACCTGCGGATCTCCGGCGACGTCGTCGCGCCGTACCAGGAGGAGATCATCCGGGTGAATTCCTGACGGGTCGGTAGCCCGGCCCGGCCGGCGCGACGACTCCCCACGACACTCCCCCGCGGATCGCTGACCGATCCGGCGCGGTGGCCGATAGTGACTCACGTACCTCCCTTCGCTGTTCCGTCGTAAGTCGTCAGGAGTGCCATGCCCGAGTCAGCGTCCCGTCCCGCACGCCACCGGGCGACCGGTCACCGAGTCCGGGCGGCGCTGCGCCGGCTGCTCGGTCCGTTCCGTCCCGGCCGCCGCACCGCGCACCGGCGGCAGGCCGTCGTCGCCGCACTCGCCGTCGCCGGCCTCCTCGGGACGGGCGCGATCGCGACCTCCGGTGCGCTGGCCGCCGCGACGCCGCGGGTGGACGTCACCTGGACCACCGCGAACTCCTGGACCACCGGCTTCCAGTCGGCGGTCACGGTCGCGAACGGGACCGGCACGACCCTGAAGCCGTGGCAGGTGCGGTTCGACTTCCCGCACGCGCTCGTGAGCATCTGGTCGGCCGTCGCCGTCGCCTCCCCCGCGGGGACCCTTACCGTCGGCGCGCCGTCGTGGGCGACCGCCCTCGCCCCGGGCGCGTCCGCCGCGTTCGGACTGACCGCCACCCGCGCGGGCAACGCCGCGATCGTGCCCGCCTCGTGCACGATCGTCGGGCTCCCGGCCGGAGTGAGTGTGCCGTGCGCGGTGAACGGAGGCCCGACCGGTGGCGGAGCCACGACGCCGACTCCGACTCCGGCCCCCACGGCCACGGCGACCCCGAGCCCGGCACCCACTCCGACGCCGGCTCCGACGCCCACCCCCACCGCCGCGCCCGGCGCCGGCCTCGCCGTCACCTGGACGGTCACCTCCGAGTGGACCGCCGGCTTCCAGTCCTCGGTCGCGGTTGCCAACGCGTCCGCCACGACGCTGTCGCCGTGGCAAGTCGCGTTCACGACCGCCGACGGCGTCGTCAGCCTCTGGGACGGCACAGCCGCGACCTCGGGCGATGGCTTCACCGTGACGGCGCCGTCGTACGCCACCACGCTCGCGCCCGGAGGGACCGCGACCTTCGGACTCACCTCCAGCAAAGCCGCGGGCGCGCCGCTCGTGCCGACCGGCTGCCGCGTCGTCGGCGCGAACCTGCCGTGCTCGATCAACGGCGGCGCGGCCCCGGCGCCCGGCCCGACGCCCACGCCCACGCCCACCCCGACGCCGACCCCCACACCGACCCCGACGCCCACCCCGACCCCGGCGCCCGGCGCCTCCGGTCTCCTCATCGCGCCGTACGTCGACCTCGGCCTCTGGCCCACCGCCGACCTCACCTCGTTCGCTTCGTCGGCGGGTGTGCGCGCGGTCACCGCGGCGTTCGTCGTCGCCGACCGCAGCAGCGCCTGCTCGCCCACCTGGGCCGGGTACACCGCGTACACGATCGGCGGCAGCCAGGACTTCCGGGCGGACGTGACCGCGTTCCAGGCCACGGGCGGCCGCGTCGTGGCGTCGTTCGGCGGCGCCGCGAACGACGAGCTCGCCCGGGTCTGCACCGATCCCGCCAAGCTCCTCGCCGCCTACGGCACGGTGGTGTCGCGCTTCGCGCTCGATCGGGTCGACTTCGACATCGAGGGCGCCGACGTCTCCGACTCCGCCTCGAATGTCCGCCGCGCGGCCGCGGTCGCCGCCCTGCAGCGCCAGCGCGCCGGCACGGGCCACCCACTCCAGGTGACGCTCACCCTCCCCGTGATGCCGTACGGCCTGCTCGCCAGCGGCCTCCGCACGATCGCCGAGTTCACCGCGGCGGGCGTTCAGCTGTCCGCGGTGAACCTGATGACCATGGACTACGGCACCGGCGTCACCGACATGGGGAAGGCCGCGATCGACGCGGCAACCTCCGCCGCCGCGCAGCTGAAGGGCGTCGCCGCCTACGCGTCCTGGACCGACGCCCAGCGGCTCGGCCTCGTCGCGGTGACACCGATGCCCGGGCTGAACGACACGGGCGAACTGTTCACCCTGACTGACGCCGCCACGGTCGGACGGTACGCGAAGGCCAACGGCCTCGCCGGCCTGAGCTGGTGGGAGCTGACCCGCGACCAGCCGTGCGCGTCGGGGATCCCGGCCTACATGTGCTCCGGGACGAGTCAGCCGCGCTGGGCCTACTCCCGGGCGTTCGCCGCGGCGGGCTGACCGCGGGTCGCTGAGCGCCGGCGGCCTCCCCGCGCGGGATGCGAAAGAATGGGCGCATGGCGAGCACACCTGACGACGCGGGCGCACCGGAGGCCACCGGCGCCCCCGGCACGCCCGCCCCGCACTCGCAGACCCTCTCGCGCGGCATCCGCGTGCTGGAGGCGCTGGCCGACGCGGACCGCCCGCTCACCATCGCCGAGCTCGCCGCCGCGCTCGGCGTGCACCGGTCGATCGTGTACCGCATCCTCCGCACCCTGGAGGATCACGGCCTCGTCGTGCGCAACCCCGCGGGCGCCGCGCTGCTCGGGCCGCGCATGGCGACGCTCGCCCGGTCGGTGTCGCGCGACCTCCAGTCCGCCGCCGTGCCGGAGCTGGGCGCGGTGGCCAACGAGCTCGGGATGACGGCGTTCCTCGCCGTCCTCGACCGCGGCGAGGTCGTCACTCTGGTCAGCATCGAGCCCTCGCACGCGCACGCCGCCGTCGCCCAGCGGCCGGGAACGCGGCATCCGGTCACCACGGGAGCCCCGGGCATCGCCCTCCAGTCGGTGCTCACCGAGCCGCAGTGGGCCGAGCTGCCGGACGGCCATCCGCGCGACGAGGCGGTGGAGGCGCGGGGACGCGGCTACGCGACCAGCCACGACGAGGTCATCCCCGGCCTGGCGTCCGTCGCCGTCCCGCTCGTGGTGCACGGGCAGCCGCTCGCCGCCCTCGCCGTCGTGTACGTGGCGAACGGCCGCGATGTCGCCGCGATCGGCGCGCGGCTGGCCCGCGCCGCCGAAACGGTCGCCGGCGAGCTCCGCTGAGCCCGCCGGCGACCCCGGTCAGACGGCCGCCGCCGGGGCGGAGTCCCGCACCGCCAGGATCGGCGCGAAGAAGGCGCCCAGCTCCTCGTACCCGGCGAGCGGCAGGACGTTCGCGACGTACTGGTCCGGCCGCACCACGACGATCGCGCCGTCCCGGTCGATGCCGCGCGCGCCGAAGACGTCGTCGCCCGGCGCCGCCGCGTACACCTTCTCGTAGTCGATGAGGTCGAACGGCCCGGTCCGCGGCAGGAACGCCTCCGGCACCCGGCCGAGGTCGACGCCGGTGTGGTCCTGCTGGTAGACGACCTTCACGTCGAACCAGGCGTCGATGTCGCCGTCGCGCGGCGTCGCGGCGAGCGGGGAGGCCGCCGAGGTCGTGAGCCAGTCCGCGAACTCCGGGACCAGGGTCCCGTCGCCCGCGGGCGCCGCGTCGGCGAACACGTAGATCCGCCAGCGCCCGTCGGCCGTGGCGTGGTGCCCGAGGTGGACCGGGTTGGTGTCGCAGACGCGCTCCACGATCGGCGACTTGAAGCGCTTGCCGATCGGGAACCCGGTCGCGAGCCCCTGGTGCGCCGGCTCCGCGACGATCAGGGACGGCGCGTACTCGGTGAGGAACCCGGCGGGGAACTCCGCCGTGCGCACGTAGAAGTCCTCCAGCTCGGACGGGTCCTTCAGATCCTCCGGCCTGGTGGCCATCAGCGTCGACCACTCCTTGTCGAAGTCGATCAGGTTCTTGGCGACGACGTGCCGCTCCGCGGAGTAGGTCGCCAGCAGCGACTCGGGGCTGCGGCCCTGCAGCACGTGGCCGAGCTTCCAGCCCAGGTTGAAGCCGTCCTGGATGGAGACGTTCATCCCCTGGCCGGCCTTCGCGCTGTGCGTGTGGCAGGCGTCGCCCGCGATGAAGACCCGCGGCGTGCGCGAGCCGAGCACGTCGACCGGGATGTCGTCGAAGCGGTCGGTCAGCCGGTGGCCGACCTCGTAGACGCTGTGCCAGGCGACGTTGCGCACGTCGAGCGTGTACGGGTGCAGGATCTCGTTCGCCTTCGCGATGATCTGCTCGATGCTCGTCTGCCGCACCGCGCCGTGGTCGTCGTCGGGGACGGAGCCGAGGTCCACGTACATCCGGAACAGGTAGCCGCCCTCGCGTGGGATGAGCAGGATGTTGCCGTACTCCGACTGGATCGAGCACTTGGTGCGGATGTCCGGGAAGTCGGTGACCGCGAGCACGTCCATCACGCCCCAGGCGTGGTTGGCCTGGTCTCCCGCGAGCGTGCAGCCGATCGACTCGCGCACCGTGCTGCGCGCGCCGTCGGCGCCGACGACGTACTTGGCGCGCACGACCCGCTCCTCGCCCGCGTTCTCACCCACCGTGCGCGCGAGCGTGACGACGACCGGGTACTCCCCCGCGTCCTCGACGCGGAGGCCGCGGAACTCCCAGCCGTAATCTGGCCGCATCCGGGTCGGACCGTTGGTCATGAACTCTCTGAAGTAGTCGAGCACCCGCGCCTGGTTCACGATCAGGTGCGGGAACTCGCTGATCCCGGTGGGGTCGTCCGCCGCCCGCGCCGCCCGGACGATCCGGGTCGGGTCGGCCGGGTCCGGCTTCCAGAACGCCATCTCGGTGATCCGGTACGCCTCAGCGGTGATCCGCTCCGCGAAGCCGAACGCCTGGAAGGTCTCGACGCTGCGGGCCTGGATGCCGTCGGCCTGGCCGATCTCGAGCCGGCCGCCGCGCCGCTCCACGAGCCGCGTGCTGACGCCGGGGAACTGCGCGAGCTGCGCGGCGGCGACCATTCCCGCGGGCCCGGAGCCGACGACGAGCACGTCCATGACCTCCGGCAGCTCGGGAGACCAGGCCGGCCCGGCCGCGGGCAGCACATGGGGTTCGCCGGACACGTAGCCGTGGTGGTGGAACTGCATTGGGGAGGCTCCTCACATCGTCGTGATCACGTGTTCTATATCCGAACACCTGATTCGGATACCGCACAATCAGGATAGAGGGTGCGACGATGCCCGGCAAGCACGCGGGAGCATGACGGCACGGGC
Source organism: Leifsonia shinshuensis (assembly GCF_013410375.1). NCBI lineage: Bacteria > Bacillati > Actinomycetota > Actinomycetes > Micrococcales > Microbacteriaceae > Leifsonia > Leifsonia shinshuensis. The sequence continues at coordinate 1,530,141 of NZ_JACCFL010000001.1, read as the reverse complement.
GAGCACGCGCACGCACGATGGCACGCGGCGATGGACACGGAGCCGGAGAGGACGGATGGAGCCGACTGCGAGGTTCGAACTCGCGACCGCTCGCTTACAAGGCGAGTGCTCTACCAGCTGAGCTAAGTCGGCGGAAACTGACGGACGCCCGTCGCGAACCATCCTAGGGGATGCGCGACGGGCGCCCTTCGGCGCCGGAAGCCGGTCAGCTCCCCGCGCTCGGCGACGGCGTGGGCGTCGAGGTCGACGAGTACTCGTCGCCCTGCGCCTGCAGGATGAACGCCTTGAAGTCGTCCGCGTTGGTCAGCGAGCCGGTGTACGGCTTGCCGTTGACCAGCACGAGCAGCGCGTTCGTCATCTTCTTGACGGAGGAGTTCGGGATGGGGCCACTGAGCGCGCGATCGCTGGCCGCGCCGACCCAGGTCTTGAACCGCCCGTCGTCGATGCACGAGTCGATGTCCGACGGGGAGGCGCCGGACGCTTCCGCGCGCTTCTTCAGCTCGTCGTCGGTCAGCCCGGGGCCGCCCTCGGCCGGCTGGTTCGCGAACAGCGCCTCGTTGAACGCCCAGAACGACTTCGGAGCGTAGTTGGCGACGCACGCCGCCGCGTTCGCGGCGCGCAGCGAGTAGCGGGTCCCGGCGGAGTGGCTGGTGTAGATCGCGACCGGGTGCATCTCGACCGTCACGGCGCCGTCCTTCACGAGCGGCTGCAGCTGCTTCAGGTTGGTGCGCTGGAACTCGCCGCACAGCTTGCACAGGTAGTCCGCGTAGATGCGGATGTCGACGGCGCTGCCGTTCGGGTCGGGGGTGCTGGCGACCGGCTTCGCGTCGGCCGCGAGCGCCGGGGTCGCCTTGACCGTCAGGCCGGAGCCGACGACCACGCCGTCGCTCGCCATATTCTTCGGGCCGGGGACGGTCGGGCGGATCGCACCCATGATGACGACGGCGACGATGGCCGCGATCGCGACGACGCCGATCAGGATGCCGCCGGTCAGCAGGGTCTTGTTCCTGCGGTCCTTGCGCTGCTGGCTGGTGCGGAGCTGGCGGGCCTTCTCCCGCGCGGCCGCGCGGACATCGCCGCTGCGGCTCTCGTCCGGGTCGTTGATGGAACTCATGTTCGTGGAAAATCGGCTCTCAGGGTAGGCGACGCGGCACGCGGGGGGACGTGCTGCCGGGTGTGCGTGAGCAGACGCGACCAGACGACCATATTGCGGCAGTCTGGGAATAGACCAGACATACCCCGCTGACGTCCCGAGCACCACCTGCACGTTGCCCCCCGAGTGCGGGACGGCGGCCGGCGCCGGCGCCCGCTCAGGCGGTGGTAAGAGGTGCGCTCCGGATGCCTTACTATGGGGGTCGTGGCATCGACGCCCTTGGACGTCGACGCCACGTCTATTCCATTCACAACGGATCGTCCGGCACGTACCTGCCGGTGAAGGAGACAAAAGAAAAATGGCGACTGTCACCTATGACAAGGCGACCCGGCTCTATCCGGGTTCCAACCGCCCCGCGGTCGACGCTCTCGACCTCGACATTGCGGACGGCGAGTTCCTCGTCCTCGTCGGCCCCTCCGGCTGCGGCAAGTCCACGTCCCTCCGGATGCTCGCCGGCCTCGAAGAGGTCAACGACGGCAACATCTTCATCGGCGAGCGCAACGTCACCGACGTCCCGCCGAAGGACCGCGACATCGCGATGGTGTTCCAGAACTACGCGCTGTACCCGCACATGACCGTCGCCGAGAACATGGGCTTCGCGCTCAAGATCGCCGGTGTCGGCAAGGACGAGCGCGCCTCCCGCGTGCTCGAGGCCGCCAAGCTGCTCGACCTGGAGCCCTACCTCGGCCGCAAGCCGAAGGCGCTCTCCGGTGGTCAGCGTCAGCGCGTCGCGATGGGCCGTGCGATCGTCCGCTCCCCCCAGGTGTTCCTCATGGACGAGCCGCTGTCGAACCTCGACGCCAAGCTCCGCGTCCAGACCCGCACCCAGATCGCGTCCCTCACCCGCCGCCTCGGCGTCACCACGGTCTACGTCACCCACGACCAGACCGAGGCGCTCACCATGGGCGACCGCATCGCGGTCCTCAAGGACGGCGTGCTCCAGCAGGTCGGCACCCCGCGCGACCTGTACGCCCAGCCGAAGAACGTCTTCGTCGCCGGCTTCATCGGCTCGCCTGCCATGAACCTGTTCACCGCGGACGTCACCGACGGCGGCATCAAGTTCGGCACCTCGGTCGTCCCGGTCGAGCGCGACGTGCTCGCCAACGCCGGCAACGCCGTCACCATCGGTGTCCGCCCGGAGGACGTCGTCGTCTCCACCGCCGAGAGCGGCGGCCTGAAGGTCGCGGTCGACCTCGTCGAGGAGCTCGGCGCCGACGGCTACCTGTACGGCCACTCGGAGGTCGACGGCAAGCGCACCGACATCGTCGGCCGCGTCGACGGCCGCGTTCACCCGAACGCGGGCGACACCGTGTACATCACCCCGAAGCCGGGCCACGTCCACCTCTTCCACGCGGAGACGGGCGAGCGTCTCGGCGGCGCCGTCGTCGACTGAGGTCGACGGAGCGAATCCTCACTCTGCCGCAGTCCGTGCCCGGACTGCGGCAGAGTGCTTTCCGCCCCCACCTGTCCCTGGAAGGCGCCAACATGGCCGGCTCTGTCAACATCACCGCGGCGACCGTCGATCCCGCACTGCTCGATCTGCCCTGGAACATCCCGCTCGAGCAGTGGTCGAACGAGCACATCGCCCTGCTGCCGAAGGGCATCAGCCGGCACCTGGTCCGGTTCGCGAACATGTCCGGCTACGTCATCGCCATCAAGGAGACGACGGCGGAGATGGCGCAGCGCGAGTACGAGATGCTGCGCACGCTGCAGCGCCTCGACGTCCCGTGCGTCGATCCCGTCGCGGTCATCAAGAACCGCACCGACGACGACGGGGGCGCCCTGAACGCGGCGCTGGTCACCCGGCACCTCAAGTTCTCGCTCCCCTACCGCGCGCTGTTCTCGCAGACGCTGCGCCCCGACACCGCCACCCGCCTGGTGGACGCCCTGGCCGTGCTGCTGGTCCGGCTGCACATCGTCGGCTTCTTCTGGGGCGACGTGTCGCTCTCGAACACGCTGTTCCGGCGCGACGCCGGCGCCTTCGCCGCCTACCTGGTGGACGCGGAGACCGGCCAGCTCTACGACGGCGGCCTGTCGAACGGCCAGCGCGAGAACGACCTGGAGATCGCCCGCGTCAACATCGCGGGCGAGCTGATGGATCTCGAGGCCGGCGGCCGCGTCGACGAGGAGCTCGACCCGATCAAGGTGTCGAACGGGATCGTCGCCGCCTACCGCTCGCTCTGGAAGGAGCTGACCGGCAGCGAGTCGTTCTCGTCGTCGGAGCGCTGGCGGATCAGCCAGCGGGTCGAGCGCCTGAACGAGCTCGGCTTCGACATCGAGGAGCTGGCGATCAAGACCTCGGACGAGGGCACCACCGTCCGCATCCAGCCGAAGGTCGTGGACGCCGGCCACCACTCCCGCCGTCTGCTGCGCCTGACCGGCCTCGACACCGGCGAGAACCAGGCGCGCCGCCTCCTCAACGACCTGGACTCGTATTCGGCGACGCTCGGCAAGCGCGGGCTGGACGAGGAGGCGATGGCCCACGAGTGGCTGATGCGCGTCTTCGAGCCGGTGGTCCGCGCCATCCCGGCCGACCTGAAGGGCAAGCTGGAGCCGGCGGAGGTCTTCCACCAACTCCTGGAGCACCGCTGGTTCATGTCGCAGGCGGAGGGCCGCGACGTCCCGCTGGCGGAGGCGCTGACGTCGTACATCAACGACATCCTGCGGCACCGCCGCGACGAGGCCACGGTCGTCGGCCCGCCGACGGAGACGATGAGCATCCCGGTGATCCGCAGCGCCGCCGGACTCGACGAGGACGACGACGAGGACGACTGGCGCTCGAAGGTGTGACCCACCGCCCCCGGTCTGGTGACGGCGGCGCCGGGCAGCGGCCCGCTACGCTCTGACTGTGACAGAGCGAGGAGCCCGATGTCCCACGACGACCAGCCGGGAGGCCGGCAGCCCGACGGCGGGCCGCAGTACGGCCAGCAGCAGTACGGCCGGGCCCCGTACGTGCAACCGCAGTACGGCCAGGCCCCGTACGGGCAGGCGCAGTACGGCCAGGCCCAGCCGCCGTACCCGTACGCCTCTCCGCCGGCGCCGCGCACGAACGTCCTGGCGATCGTCTCGCTGGTCTCGGCGTTCGCCGTGAGCATCGTCGCGGTCATCACCGGGCACATCGCGCTGTCGCAGATCAAGCGCACCGGGGAGGCGGGCCGCGGGATGGCGCTGGCCGGCCTCATCATCGGCTACGTGGGGATCGCCTTCGTCGCGCTGTTCTTCATCGTCTGGCTCGTGCTGTTCTTCTCGGTCATGAGCATGCCGGGCTACGCCGGCACCCCGACGTAGCCCGCGACCGGAGTCGGCGCGACCGGGCCTCACCGCGTGGCGGCCTTGGCCTCCGCGCGCAGCTTCGAGATCTCGTAGAGCGTCACGCTCGCCGCGATGCCCGCGTTGAGCGACTCCGTCGACGCCGAGATCGGGATCGAGACGACCGCGTCGCAGGTCTCGGTCACGAGGCGGGACAGGCCCTTGCCCTCGCTGCCGACGACGATCACGACCGGGCGGTCGGCGAACGACAGCCCGGGCAGCGAGGTGTCGCCGCCGCCGTCGAGGCCCAGCACGAACACGCCCGCCTTCTTGAACTCCTTGAGCGTCGCCGTCAGGTTGGAGGCCATCGCGACGGGAGTGCGTGCCGCGGCGCCCGCGGACGTCTTCCAGGCCGACGCCGTCATCCCGACCGAGCGGCGCTGCGGGACGATCACGCCCTGGCCGCCGAACGCGGCGGTCGAGCGGATGATCGCGCCCAGGTTGCGCGGGTCGGTGATCCCGTCCAGGGCGACGAAGAGCGGCGTCTGGCCCTTGCGGAGCGTCAGGTCGAGCAGCTCGCCCGGGTGGGCGTACTCGTACGGCGGCACCTTGAGCGCGACGCCCTGGTGCACGGCGTCGCGGCCGGCCAGGCGGTCGAGCTCCGGTCGCATGACCTCCAGCACCGGGATGGCGCGGCCGGTGGCGATCGAGAGGATCTCCTTCATCCGGTCGTCCATCTCGACGCGCGCTGCGATGTAGAGCGTGGAGGCCGGGATCGCCGCGCGCAGGGCCTCCAGCACGGAGTTGCGGCCGGTGACGATCTCGCTCTCGTCGCCGGTCTTCGCCCGGCGGGCGGCGCCGGACGCGCCCCGCGGAGCGCCGTCGCGGCCGCCGCGCAGCTCGGCCTTGGCCGCGGCGCGCTCGCGCAGCTGCTTGTTCTTGTACGCGACGTGGTACTCGCGGTCCTCCGCCTTCGGGGTCGGGCCGCGGCCCTCGAGCGCCTTGCGGCCGTGGCCGCCGGTGCCGACCTGGGCGCCCTTCTTGCTCTTCCTCACGGCCCCGGCGCGGGGCTTGCCACCCGAGTTCTTCATGCTTCGATACTCCAATGCGACCCCGTCGGGGTGTCTTCGATACTGATTCCCGCGGCGGTGAGCTCGTCGCGGATGCGGTCCGCCGCCGCGAAGTCGCGCGACTGCCGCGCCTCCTGCCGGTCGTCGAGCAGCCGGCCGATCAGCGTGCCGAGCGCGTGCTCGGCCGCGCTCGACCCGGCCGAGCGCCAGTGCGGCGAGAGCGGGTTGATGCCGAGGACCTCGGTCATCGCGAGAACGTGGCCGCGTGCGGTCGCGGCCGCCTCCAAGTCTTCCGCATCCAGCGCCGCGTTTCCTGAACGCACGGTGTCGTGCAGCACGGCGAGCGCCTGCGGCACCGCGAGGTCGTCGTCCATCGCCTCGGCGAAGGCGCCTGGGACGATCTCGACGCCGCTGCCGGCGAAGCGCGTGCCCGCGAGCCGTCGGTCCACGCGCTCGAAGAAGCCCGCGATCCGGTCGAGGGCGGCCTCCGCCTCGCTGAGCGACCCGTCGTGGTAGTCGATGGTCGACCGGTAGTGCGCGGAGCCGAGGTAGTACCGCACCACCAGCGGGCGCGCGGCGCCGAGCAGGTCGGCGGCGTAGACGGAGTTGCCGAGCGACTTGCTCATCTTCTGCCCGTTGACGTGCACCAGGCCGTTGTGCACCCAGTAGGACGCGAAGGCGTCGCCCGCCGCGGTGGACTGGGCGAGCTCGTTCTCGTGGTGCGGGAAGCGCAGGTCGAGGCCGCCGCCGTGGATGTCGAACTGCGGCCCGAGGTAGCGCCGCGACATGGCGGAGCACTCGATGTGCCAGCCCGGCCGGCCCTCGCCCCACGGCGACGGGAACGCCGCCGAGTCCGGCTCGTCGCTCTTGCGGCCCTTCCAGAGCGCGAAGTCGCGCGGATCGCGCTTGGCGCGCGGGTCGGCGTCGGCCGCGGCCTCCATGTTGTCGATGCTCTGCCGGGTCAGCTCGCCGTAGGCGGCCCAGCTCTTCACATCGAAGTAGACGTCGCCCGAGCCGTCCTCGGCCACATAGGCGTGGCCGCGCTCGATGAGGCGCGCGATCAGCTCCTGCATCTGCGGGATGCTCGCCGTCGCCCGCGGCTCGTAGGTGGGCGGCTGCACGCCGAGCGCGGTGTAGCCGGCCGTGAACTCCAGCTCGAACCGGTAGGCCAGCGCCCACCACTCCTCGGAGCCGCCCTGGGACTGCGCGGCCAGGGCGTTGACGAGGATCTTGTCGTCGATGTCCGTGACGTTGCGCACCAGCGTGACGTCGAGCCCGCGGTAGGCGAGCCAGCGGCGCAGCTGGTCGTAGACCAGCGCGGAGCGCAGGTGCCCGATGTGCGGCGACGACTGCACGGTCGGCCCGCAGACGTACATACCCACCGCACCCGGGCGCAGGGGGACGAAGTCGCGCAGGGCGCCGGCCTTCGTGTCGAAGAGTCGCAGAGTCACGGCACCAGCCTACGGGTCGCGGCATCCGCCACGTAGACACCCCGCAAGATGTCGACAGGTCGGGGCCGGCGCGCGGCTGTGGAGGACATCCGGCTGCGGAGGACCTCAGGTCGCGGCGCGGGCGGCGAGCGCCTCGTTCACGGGCGCGAAGGCGAGCCGGTCGAAGATCAGCTCGATCTCCGTGATCCTCCCGTCGCGCACGGACACGAGCTCGACGCACGGCACCGCGCCCGCCGGGGTGTCCGTCACGAAGTCGTAGACGACGCATGCGCGGTCCCCGTCCGCGAAGACCTCGCGGACGTCGTTGCGCACCAGCGCGGGCAGCAGCCGTTCGAGCGCCGCGATCCACTCTTCCTTCCCGATCGTCCCTCCCGCGAAGCGCGCAGCGAGCCGCTCCGAGAGCAGGCGGTCGACCGTCTCCAGATCGTGGCCGCCGACCGCTTCGATGTACGCGCGGCCGATCGCCGCGCTGTCCGTCTCCGTCATGGTGTATCCCTTCCACAAACGAGCATAAGTACAAACCATCATTTGTGATAGCCTGAGGCCGAAAAGGAGGCGCATGACCCAGGCCGCACTCGACCAGTCCCTCGACGCCGCGCTGACCGCCCTGGCGGATACGAACCGGCGCGCCATCCTCGCCGCGCTCCGCGACGGCCCCGTCCCGGTCGGCCGGCTCGCCTCCGAGCTCGGCCTCTCGCAGCAGACGACCTCGCACCACCTCGGGGTGCTCCGTCGCGCCGGCCTGGTCTCCGGGAGCCGCGTGGGCACCCGGCACCTCTTCGTGGTGGACGACGACGGCCTCGCCGCCGTGCGTTCCTACCTGGACGACTTCTGGCCGGGCAGGCTCGCCGCGCTGAAGGCCGCGGTGGAGAGCGCGGGGGCAGCGGACAGCGGGGAGCCCGCCGATGGCTGAGCACGTCTCGTCGGTGGACATCACCGCGCCGCCGGAGACCGTGTTCGCCTACCTGGTCACGCCCGCCGGCCTGACGGCGTGGATGGGCCAGTACGCCGTCCTCGATCCGCGCCCGGGAGGCGAGTTCACCGCGGACATCGCGGGCAGCCCGATCCGCGGCGAGTTCCTGGAGGTGGACGAGCCGCATCGCGTGGTCATCAGCTGGGGCGTGGCCGGTAGCTCCGACCTGCCGCCCGGAGCGTCCACCGTCACGTTCACCCTCACGCCGCTCGGGAGCGGGACGCGCGTGCAGGTGCGTCACACCGGCCTCCCCGAGCCGCGCGTGGCCGGTCACCGGGCCGGCTGGGCGCACTTCCTCCCCCGGCTGGCGGTCGCGGCGAGCGGCGGCGACCCCGACGCGGACGACTGGAGGCCGCTGACGCCAATCCCCTGAGCCGCCGGTCGTCCGAGCCACCGGACAGTGCGAGACGCCAGAACCGCGAGCGGCCGGCGCGGTCAGTGCGGAAGAGCAGCGCGGTCGACGGGAGGCCGCTGATGCCGGCGCCTGACCCGCCCGATCCGCTGAGCCGCCGGACGATGGAAGGGCCGGCGCGCGCTCAGCGCGGGAAGAGCAGCGCGGTCGCGAGAACCGCGATCCCCTCTCCGCGCCCGGTGAAGCCGAGGCCATCCGTGGTCGTCGCCGCCAGCGACACCGGAGCGCCGAGGATCCCGGACAGCAGCCGCTCCGCCTCGACCCGGCGCGGCGCGAACTTCGGCCGCTGGCCGATGAGCTGCACGGAGACGTTGCCGATCCGGAAGCCCGCCTCCTCCACCAGGCGCCGCGTCTCGGCGAGGAACACCTCGCCGTGCGCGCCCGCGAACCGCGGGTCGCCCGTCCCGAACACCCCGCCGATGTCGCCGAGCCCCGCAGCCCCGAGCAGCGCGTCGACGATGGCGTGGCTGGCGGCGTCGCCGTCGCTGTGCCCGGACAGCCCCGCCTCGTCCGGCCAGTGCAGTCCGGCCAGCCAGAGCTCGGCGGAAGGATCGAACGCGTGCGTGTCGGTGCCCAGCCCGATCCGGGGCGCGCCGGACGGGGCGACGAGGTCGTGCGCCCGTCGCAGGTCCGAGGGCGTGGTGATCTTGAAGGCGTCCGCCTCGCCGGCGAGCACCGTCACCCGGTACCCCGCCGCGGCCACGAGCCCGGCATCGTCGGTCTCGTCCGTCGTCGCGGCCGCGTACGCGGCGAGCAACTGGTCGCGGGGGAAGCCCTGCGGGGTCTGCACCGCCGCGAGCGTCGACCGGTCGACCGTCTCGTGCACGGAGCCGTCGGCGTGGACGCGCTTGATGGTGTCGCTGACCGGCAAGCCGGGGATCACCCCGTGCCCGGTCTCCACCACCGCGGCGACCACGGCGTCGAAGAGCGCGGAGGGCGCGAGCGCGCGGGCGGCGTCGTGCACGAGCACGACCTCCACCTCGTCGCCGAGGACCGTGAGACCCGCGGCGACGGACTGCTGCCGGGTGGCGCCGCCGGCGATTACGTCCGCCGGCCGGCCGAACACCCGGTGCGCCAGCTCCGCGGCTTCGGCCACGCGGTCGGCGGGGACGACCAGGATCGGCTCCACCGGCGACCGCATGCCGCGCACGGCATGCAGCGACCGCTCCAGGAGGGTCGCGCCGTCGAGCTCCACGAACGCCTTCGGGACCTCGGCCCCCAGCCGGGCGCCCGATCCCGCGGCGACGACGACGACCGCGACGCGCGGCCCAGGGTTGCTGCTCACCCGACGAGCGTACCAACGGTCCCGACGGCGAGCGCGGCCACCAGGTCCTGGATTGCTCCCCGGAACGCCGAAAGGCCCGCGACCGAAGTCGCGGGCCTTTCGAAGCGGGTGAATCGCGGGTTAGGAAGCGAGCACCTCGTCGAGCAGGCTGGACGCCTTCTCGTCGTCGGTCTTCTCGGCGAGCGCGAGTTCGGAGATCAGGATCTGCCGCGCCTTGGCCAGCATGCGCTTCTCACCGGCGGAGAGGCCGCGGTCCTGGTCGCGGCGCCACAGGTCGCGGACGACCTCGGACACCTTGATGACGTCGCCCGACGCCAGCTTCTCCAGGTTCGCCTTGTAGCGGCGGGACCAGTTGGTGGGCTCCTCGGTGAACGGGGCGCGCAGCACCTCGAACACGCGGTCGAGGCCCTCCTTGCCGATGACATCGCGCACACCCACGAGATCCACGTTCTCAGCGGGGACCTCGATGGTCAGATCGCCCTGAGTCACGTTGAGCTTGAGGTACAGCTTCTCTTCACCCTTGATGATTCGTTTCTTGACCTCGGTGATCGTTGCAGCACCGTGATGGGGGTAAACGACGGTTTCGCCGACCTCGAAAAGCATAGATATGTTGTCCCTTCAGCAACGAATAGGATACCACACGAGGCACATGCTAAGGTTCGCCCCCGCACCTCCCGGCGGGCCAGGAAGCCCTGTCGGCATACGGTAAACTCGTGCTCAAACCGCTACGTCACAGGGCATCAGCGCGCCGTCGAGCGGAACGATCGGGAGGGTCATCCAGTGAAAGCTCGCGTCGCGGCGTCCATCGTCCTCGCCCTGGCGGTCGCAGCCGGCACAGCCGGGTGCGGATTCATCGCACCGCAGGCCACCACGAAGCACTACGACGCGAGCGACGGCGTGAGCGGCAATGTCGGCCAGATCGACGTCCGCAACGCCTTCATCGTCACCGACGGCGTCGGCGGCAAGGTCGGCAACCTGGTCGTCAGCCTGGTGAACACCGACAGCAAGAGCCACCGTGTCGCGATCACGTCCGCCTCCTCCGGCGGAGCCGCCTACGTCACCGTCGAGCCCGGCGAGGTCAAGAAGATCGGCGCCCAGCCCGACAAGGCCTCCTCGAGCAACGTCTTCCTCACCCCGTTCGACGCGCTGCCGGGCAGCCTCTACCCGGTGTACTTCCAGTACGGCGACGCCACCGGCGTCAAGCTGGACGTCCCCGTCCTCGACGGCGGCCTCCCGGACTACAAGAGCCTCGTGCCGCCGACCATCCTGCCCGCGCAGAACTGAGCGGGCCTGCGTCCCAGACGTCGGAAGCCGCCCTCGCGAGAAGCGAGGGCGGCTTCGTCGTTCGCGGCGCGCGCCGCGGTCAGGCGTTGAAGCGGTAGCCCAGGCCGCGCACGGTGACCAGCATCTGCGGGTCGGACGGGCTCTCCTCGATCCGGGAGCGGATGCGCTTGATGTGCACGTCGAGCGTCTTGGTGTCGCCGAAGTAGTCGCTCCCCCAGACCCGGTCGATGAGCTGACCGCGGGTGAGCACGCGGCCGGCGTTGCGCAGCAGCAGCTCCAGGAGCTCGAATTCCTTCAGCGGCATGGAGATCTCGCCGCCGTTGACCGCGACCGTGTGCCGGTCGACGTCCATGCGGACGGTGCCGGCCTCGAGGATGCCGTCGTCCTCCAGCTCGGCCTCGTCCACGCGGCGGCGCAGCACGGCGCGGATGCGGGCCAGCAGCTCGCGGGACGAGTACGGCTTGGTGACATAGTCGTCGGCGCCGAGCTCCAGGCCCACCACGATGTCGACCTCGGAGTCCTTGGCGGTGAGCATGATGATCGGGACGTTGGAACGGGTGCGGATCTCGCGGCACACCTCGGTGCCGGGGATGCCGGGCAGCATGAGGTCGAGCAGGACGAGGTCGGCGCCGGCGCGGTCGAACTCGGCGAGCGCGGTCGGGCCGTCCTCGGCGACCGTCACCTCGTAGCCCTCGCGCTTGAGCAGGTACGCGAGCGGCTCGCTGAGCGCGGCCTCGTCCTCGACGAGCAGGATGGCTGTCACAGATTCTCTCCAATCGGGGGACGGACGGTGGCGGCCTCGGGCAGCCGGATGGTGAAGGTGGAGCCGCGGCCGGGCTGCGACCAGACCCGGACCTCGCCGCCGTGGTTCTGCACGGCGTGCTTGACGATCGAGAGGCCGAGCCCGGTGCCCCCGGTGTTGCGGGAGCGGGCCTGGTCCACCCGGAAGAAGCGCTCGAAGACGCGGTCGAGGTCCTCCTCCGGGATGCCCTCGCCCTGGTCGGTGACGGCGATCTCGACGACGCCGTCGACGGTACGCACGCCGATCCCGATGCGGGAGTCCTCCGGGGAGTACTGGATCGCGTTCGAGATGAGGTTGTGCACGGCCGTGACGAGCAGCGCCTCGTTGCCGATCACGGTGGCGTCCTTCTCGCCGCGCATCGCGATCTCGATCTGGCGCGCCTCGGCCGCGACCTTGTTCTGGTCGATGGCGGCGCGGACGACCTTCTTGGCCGACAGCTGCTCGGCGTCGCCGAGGGCGTCGGCGGCCTGGAGGCGGCTCAGCTCGATGATGTCCTGGGTGATCCGCGCGAGGCGGGCGGCCTCCTCGCTGAGGCGCAGCGCGAACCGTCGGACCTGGTCCGGGTCGTCGGAGGCGTCGTCCAGCGCCTCCGCCAGCAGCCCGACGGCGCCGATCGGGGTCTTCAGCTCGTGGCTGATGTTCGCCACGAAGTCGCGCCGAACCGACTCCAGCCGGAACGACTCGGTGCGGTCCTCCGCCAGCAGCAGGATGTAGCGGGAGCCCAGCCGCGCCACCCGCACGCTGAGGTGGATGTTGGCGTCGCCGAACGGTCCGCGGGCGAGCTCGCACTCCTCCGTGACCGGCTCGCCGGTGCGGCGGACGCGGTCGACGAGCTCCACGAGATGCGGGTGCACGAGGGCGCCGTTCCAGACCAGGCCGATCGCGTGCGCGCCGGGCGAGGCCTTGATGACGTTGTTCGACGGGTCGAGCACGACGCCGGCCGACTCCATCGCGTCGAGCACCTGGTCGACGCCGTCCGGGACGGCCGGATTGGACACGGCCGCCGCGTGGTCTCCGCGCCGTGCGGCGATGTGCAGGATCCAGACGAACCCCGCACCCACGACCAGCCCCAGCCCGAGGGAGAGCAGCACCAACCAGGCGGAGTCCATACCGCAAGCGTAGGTGATCCGCGCGGGCGCGCCGTGACCGATGCGGCTCTCCGCCGCGTGTTTTCGCGGGTACGTTAGACAGTGTTCAGGCGTACGGCACCCGCCGTTAACCTCCCGAGGCGACCATGCTGAGCGGGGTCGTCTGACCCCTGTATCCCGCGTGCGCGCGCACGCTCAGGAAGGACCTCATCCCATGCGCGAAGTTTTCCAGCAGGAGCTGGCCGACGTCCAGGACCGGCTGGTCGAGATCGCCGAGCTGGTCGTCCGCTCGATCCGCAGCGCCACGGAGGCGTTCAACGAGTCCGACGTCTCCCTCGCCGAAGAGGTGATCGCCAACGACCACCGCATCGACGAGCTGACGGTCCTCCTGGACGAGCTGTCGATCCAGATCCTCGCCCGCCAGCAGCCGGTCGCCCGCGACCTGCGCATCGTCGTCAGCGCCCTGCGGATCAGCGCGTCTCTGGAGCGGATGGGCGACATGGCCGAGCACATCGCCCAGCTCGCCCGCTACCGCTTCCCGGACAAGGTCGTGCCGAAGAGCCTCCGCGGGACCTTCGCCGAGATGGGCCGCCTCGACGTGCAGATCGCCGAGAAGCTCGCCGAGCTGCTGCGCACCCAGGACCTGCGCATCGCGGACGAGATCCGCAACGACGACGACGACGTCGACGAGCTGCACGCCAGCGTCTTCGACAAGGTGCTCGGCGAGACCTGGAAGGGCCAGGCCGTCGACACCGTCGACGCCACGCTGGCCAGCCGCTACCACGAGCGCTTCGCCGACCACGCGGTCTCCATCGCCAAGAAGGTCCAGTACCTCGCCACCGGCGACTGGGCCCCCGAACTGGCCGGCTGACCCGCTCCCCCTCCCTCGACCCCAACCGCCGAGTACGCGAATTGTCCGCGTACTCGGCGGTTTTTCTTCGCCCCCCTGGCTTGGATATCCAGGCTCAGATTTCAGACGCATTATGATGGGACGAGCATTCGGCGATGTCGTGAGGAGAGGTGCACATGGGGGGTCCGTCGAGGGGGAAGCGCAGATCGAAGGTCGTACGGTTCGCGTCCGTACCCGTACTGCTGGCAGCGCTGGTCGCCGGATTCCTCATCCTGAACGACGACGCCGCGCACCGCGTCGGCGACTTCCGGCCGACCGTGGGCCTGGTGAACGAGGACCTCGCCGCCGAGTTCAACAGCGAGGAGTACGCCTTCGGCGCCTCCTTCGTGGACCGGATCTCGAAGGACTCCGAGTACAACTGGACGGTGGTCTCCCGGCCGGTGGCGGAGAAGGCGTACAAGGACGGCTCCGTCGACGCCGTCCTCTACATCCCGCGCTCGTTCACGCACGACATCCTGACGCTCCAGGAGACCAGCCCGACCAAGGCGACGGTCGAGTTCCGCCTGCGCCACCAGCCGGACGTCAGCGCGGACCGGCTCCTGGAGAGCAGGATCCGCGACGTCCTGCACGACTTCAACCGGAGCGTCGTCACCATGTACTACGCCTCGCTCGCCGACAACATCGCACAGGCCGACGGGCAGATGAGCGCAACGCTCGGCATCCAGAAGGCCCTCATCGCTGCGCTCGCCTCGGAAGTGCAGGAGCCGTTCTCCGCCACGATGCCGACCTTCGACAGCCTCATCTCGAGCGCCAGCGGCCTCAAAGACGTGAACGCGGCCACCGTCGAAGCTCAGAGCTCCTACGCGAAATCGGTCGCGGATCTGCTCGCCGGCAACCGCGAAGCGCTCGCCGGCCAGCTTCCCGGGATCGAGGAGTACACCTCCCGGCAGCGGGAGATCGCACAGCTCAACGCCGACAACAGCAACAGGAGCATCGCCGCCCAGTCCGAGGCCGACCGCGAGTTCTACGGGACGCAGTTCGAACAGTTCAGAACCACCCTGCTCTGCGCGCTGAGCGGCCTCGACGCGATGGACGCAGCAGAGCCGTGTGCGGACTCGGAGGGCGTCATCCCGCCGCATCTGCTGCTTCGGCTCGCCGAGCTCCGGCAAGCGATCGAACAGCACTCCGAGGATGACGCGCTCACGATGCAGGGTGTCTTCGACGACCTCGACCAGAGAATCACCGCCCTGCGAGCCGTCGAAGTGCTACTGAAAGCTCCAGCCGTGCCTCCGGCAACTCCGGTCGACCCCGGGATCCTCGGCACCTTGCACCACGAAATCCAGGCGCTCGAGACGATCAGGGACTCGCTCGACCCGGCTCGCGTGCCGTCTCCTCTGTTCGAGCCCGAGCTGTCGAACTTGGACACCTGGTCCGCCGACACGCTCGACGTCGTGAGAAATGCCGCCCTGATACCGAGCACGGCCACCAGCCTCGAGGTCCAGGACTGGAGCGCATACGACCCCGACAGCGGTGGAATCTACGTCGACAACAGCGACCGACTCCGCAACGAGATCACCGCGTTCATCTCCCGCTCGGCGGAAACCAGCAGCCGGCTCACCATCGACTCCACGACGACACCCGACAACTCCAGCCTGTTCGACGCGCTCCTCCAGAACTCGACCACGACATCGACCGGCGCCGGCACGGTGCTCAGCGGAGTGAACAAGCTGCTGTCCTCAGGCAACGCGGGCCTCGCCGACAACCAGGCGTACTACGCCAACTTCGCGACCGTCCTCGCGAACACCAGGACACCCGGCGTGGATACGGGCGGCATCTACGCGTTCTTCTCCGCTCCCATCGACGCGAAGAATGTGACACCGGAGCGGGCGACCGTGGCGTCGGTCGCGTCGGACGCCACGGGCATCCTGGACCCGAAGGGGCTGATCGTGTTCGCAGGCGGATTGCTCGTGGGAGGGTTCGCGATGGCGGTCGCCGGCGCGATTCGCAAGAGGAAGGTCCGTGCCCCAGCGCGCCGCGCATAAGGGAGGACAAACGTTGAGTAGGAAGTTCGGGGTGAGCTTCGCACGAACGGTGCTTTCGAGCGTGTCACCGGGAGCGAGGTCGGTGGGTTTCGATACCCCGATTGGTGTGGCCGATCGTCAGGCCGTTTCCACTACTTCTGGGTTGAATGGACGATCAGAGAGTGTCGTAGTCGTCGAGCATTTTGTCGTGCAGGGCTAGCCGACAGAACCGCTCGGCATAGTCGAGCGAGGCCGACACAGATTCTTCGTCGTTTGTTCAATGAACATCACTCGCCGAGAAGCGTCTTGCTCACTCGATGCTCACAAAGCTCCAGACCCAAGCCGAATACGCCCTTCTGCGGATCGATGCTCGCCCCTCTCAGTCCACCGCTTCGCTCGGGTCGACGTAGCCGACATACACCGACGCGTACTTCGAGCCGTCTTCGGGGAGGACATGGAAGAAGGGTGCGTTGATCTCCAGGCCATTGCCGTCCAACGCTGCGAGGAGCTGTGCGTAGACCTGCTCGGTCCGGTGCTCGAAGTCGCCGGCGACGATGCCTTTCGCCAGCGGGCCGACCTCGAAATACGAATGGAACCGCGTGCCCTCTTCAGCCGCAAAGGTGCTCTCTCGGATCGGGAGGAAGAACTCGATGTCGGTGATCTCATCCAGCGGCACGTTGTTCAGGCTGTACACGTAGGGCCCCTTCGGGGTGCCACCCTGCCGGACGACGTCCGAGACGAACGATCCGAGCTGTTCGCCGAGCGCGCTGTAGTGGAACGTCGCACGGCGACTGACCACGTTCTGATACGCCAGCTTCTCGTCGAAAGTGACGCCTTGGAGAAGAGCATCCATCAGCGAGCCACCGCGTCGACATACAGGTCGAGCATGACCTCGCCGTAGAACTTGAGGACCACATGGTAGATGGTCTTGATCTCCAGCCCAGCCGCGGCCACCGCCCGCTCGATCTCCTCATACGGCACCGGCTCGTCCAGATCGTAATGCCGGTAGAAGAAGTCGGTCTCCACTTCGAGGTGCTCGCTGAAACGGAAACTGTCAGCGCGGTCCTCGACGATGTTGATCCGGTTGCCGAGAGTGGTCATGATCGTGAAGTCCCGGCCGCCGGGAACGCTGGAGAAGACAAGCGGACCACTGGTGTAGTAGCCGTTGTGCATCAAGACCTGCTTGAAGTAATCGCCGACAGGGTCGACGACCTCGAAGAGGTCGTCGCCCGGGCGAAGCTCTGCCGTGTGACTCACGACGTTGTGCATGCTCAACGTCCGCTGCTTAAACCGCATGAAGTGTCCTTCCCATCGTGCACTCCGAACTTCCGTCGCGCGCTGGTTCGTCACCGTGAATCCGACATCCCTAGCTTGGTCAGGACCAGCATCACCACGCAGAACGCGAAGACAATGCCCACCCACAGCGCGACCTTCTTCACAATCGCGCGCACCTCACCCTTCGAACGGACACGCCTGCCAGGCCGATGCTCCCAATACCGCCTATCCCGCGACTTCAAATACGCAAGGTAGGTGAACTCCACCGGCAAACTCGGCGTCACCGTCGCGAAAAGCAGAAAAGCCGCCACGCCAAACATGTTCCACAGGTACTGGCCTTGCGTGAGCACATTCGGGACGATCATCACCGCCCCGAAAATGGTCCACAAGCTCTTCGAGTTATACACACTCGACGCAGCCACGAGGTTCCCCCACGTCCGCGCCTCCGAGTGACCTTCGCGCAAACGCTTCCGCAATAGCAAGACATGCACCACAGTCGCACCACAGACGTACAACAACCCAATCACGGCAACGACGGGAAAGACTGCGAGATCAAACATCGTGTAGCCTCCCCGGGTCACATTGGTGATCATCCCCAGCCCCATAAGGCACAGCGTGTAGACCAGAAGGGTCGCAAAGACTGCCAGGAGGCTGGAGAAGAACACCTGAAACCGAAAAGTCAACGGCCTGACCAACGAGACCAGGAACACAACAGCGCTGAACCCCAGAACAGCCAGATGCGCGAAGTAAAGGAACAGGAACGACCGGGAGCCGACATAGAAAGCCATTGAGGCCACAATGGTGAACGTCAGCAGGCTCATGAGGGCCGCGTTGATGAATGCCAACCCAGACAAACCACCCAGCGACGCCCTGCTCTCTGCAAGAGTAATGAAGTACGTCTGGTTTGCTGCATCGCGCTCACGCTCAGACTTGCTCAATTGGTTGCTCATCGCGTCACCAGAACTTCGCCGCAATGCTGTCCCACGCACTCTTCAGACCCTCTTTAGCCCACTCCACCGCCGACTTGTCCCCAGCAAACTTCCACTCGTTCAGGACCGCGTTGGCAACGATCCCGATGCCGGCTCCGACGACCGTCCCCAAGGGCGGCAAGATGAACGACCCGACTGCTGCGCCGATCCCTGCCGCCGCAGCGCCGCTGCCGACATCGACAACAGTGTCAACAGCGAAGTCGCGCCAATCCTCGCGCGTCGCATCCCCATCACCGAAGTACTTGTTGACGTTGGCACCGACGGAGATCGCCGTCCCCGCCAACCCCAGGCCCTTACTGACCTTGGTCAGGTTCGACGCGCCCTTCCACCCCTTGAAGTCATCCACAACATCGGCGGCAAAGCCGCTTGCGCCGGCTTTGACCCACTTCTGATAGTGATCGATCCGGGTTCCGGTGGCCTTATTGAAGTCCACTCCCCCGGCGTAGAGGCGCCCGTTCGCGGGCTTGTAGAGAACGGTCCCACCCGATCTCAACCGGCCACCGGCGCCGCGTGTGATCTTGTTGCCGGCGAGCTGATCCAGGATCGCCCGCCTCGTCAAACCAGCACCGAGACCAGTCCCCGCAGACCCGAGGACGAGCGAGCCGCGCAACTGCTCCAGAAGGGAAACCGTGTCGCCGGTCGCCGCCGCAAGATTGATCAGCCTGTCCACGAACAGCCCAAACGTCCGCGCGGCGAAGTCATGCAACGCCTGCAGTCTGCCCTCCACGTCCCGCACCGTGGCGTCGAGCTGCCCCAGCACCAACTCCAACTGCGCGTTCCCCGCCTCCAATGCCGGAGCCAACCCGGGCATCGTCGACGACGCAGCAGCAGCCGTCCGGTTCGCCTCGATCTGACGCTCTGTCGCGACCCGCTGCGCCCTGGTCGCCGTCAGCTGCGTGTTCAGCTCGTCCTCTTTCAGAACCCCGAACGCGGCCACAAACGAGTCCGCCTGCGAGTACCGCTCCAGGTCCTTCCGGATGGCATCGATCTCGCTCCGCGCATCCACGACGCTCGGCCGAATGATCTGCGCGAAGAGAGTGTCGACCGCCGAGTAGCCGTTACCCGAAAGCTGCCCGCCCGCCAACGCTTCCCCCAACTGTGCGCAGGCGCTGTCCGTGGCATCCAGCACAGCCGTCGCGGTGGTCAGCTTCGCCGAAAGCGCACCGGCCAACGCGGCCGATTCCCCCGCGTCGTAGATCAGCCCCACGACACGTCTGCCTTCTCTCGCCGTAACCGTTCCAGCTCGGCCTCCGACGCCGAGCGGAGCGACCGCTCGGTCTCATCCAGAAGTTCTGCGTGATCACCTGCCAGCCGGCTCACGTAGGCGTCGAGCTCTCTGCTCGCGGCCAGCCCCTTCTGCACGAAGTAGTTCTTCGCATCCAGGCGGACACCGGCTTCTTCAAACCGCTCGGAATGCACGCGCATCACGTGGGCATACGACGCCCACTGCTCGCTGAGCACGCGAATCGTCGCAAGGTCTTCCGCGGTCCGACTCTCGCGATCCCTGATCTGCCGGTCGAGCGCCAGAAGCTGCTCCTCGCGGTCGCTCATCGAGTTCCGCCTACGCTCGCGGCATCGCGCTTGTCACGTGCCTCGATCTCCGACGCAAGAGCCGTAACGCCGTCGGCCTGCCGCTTCACGCCGGAAATGAACGCCGAGATGCTGTCCAGCACTCCGTTGGCAACGCTCGCGCCTTCCTTCATGCTCGCGACAGTGCTCGACCCCAGCGTCACCTGCTGACCATCGCTCTCAACCTCGATGTTCGCGAAGCCCGCCACGGCGGCCTGCGCCGCGGCGGTATTCGAAGCGACCTTCATCGTTCATCCCTTCTGTGGTCCTGTTCGGTCAATCGACGAAGTTCCGCGAACGGATCGACGCCGGGCTCCACTGCGTCCGAATCCTCTGCGTCAGGCGCCGAGGCTTCGGGAAGCTCCGTGAGCGGGCCGGTGAACTGCTGCGCACGGCTGATCTGTCGGGGGCCGTTCTCCATCTGGTCGAGAAGGTCCGCCAGGAACGCCTCGTCAGCGCTGTCGCTGTACCCCTCGAAGACGATCTCCTCGACGTCTCCGGCCAAGATGGGGAAGGTCTCCTGATCGGGCGATTCGCCGTACGGGTGCGGAGCGACCAGATATCGGGGCTCCACTTCGGGTCGCTCCATCTCCGGGCGGAACGCCCCGCGCGCGAGGACGACGAACAGCCCGGAGGCCCGATCGTTCTCGAGCCGGACGATGGAGCCCAGCCCCAGAAGCCGCCCCTGCAACTCCAGAGTCATCGTCACCCCTCGCTCTCGTTCGGGGTCGGCACGACGATGTGGTCCAGTTCTCCATCGATGACGGAGTGCAGCACGTTCTTGCCGTGCGTCTCCCTCTTCGTGCCGAGCGGAAGACCCTCGATGAAGCGCTGCCCGTTCAGGTCACCGCCGAAAAGGATCTGATGGATGTTCTCCTTCAGCGGGCCGGCCAATGCGAAAATGCTGTTCACCTTCGACAGGTGATCCAGAACGATGATCTGGACGAGCTCACTGCCCAGACCGAGGACCTCGGAGATCTGATCCATCGGCAACGTGAGCTTGTCGAACACGTCGGTCATGCCATTGATGACCACGCACCGCGGCACCTGCGTGCCGTGCTCCACCAACTCGGCGAGCGCGAGCTTCACCGTGTCAGCGTGAGCCTTCAGGGCCTTCTTGCCCACGTACAGCGCGGGTTCGGCTGCAAGATGTTCTCGCAGGGCGTCATGCGCGTCGATCACCACCAAGCGCTCGGCTTCGACAGCCTCGACGAGCTGTCCGATCATGAAGGGGTACAGCAGAGCCGCTTGCTTTCCCGACTCCGGGAAGATCGCCATGGACTTGCCCGTGAAGAGGTCCAGCGTCTCGGGCTCGGAAGTGAGCTTGTTCAAGCCGAGAAGCAGCCTGTTCGATGCGGCGTCGCGCGTTGCGAGACGGGTGAACACCTCCGTGGTCAACTCCCGCGGCACCATCGGGATCTGCGCCGGCCGCGCGCCAGCCCACGCGTCGTTCAGAGCCGTCACCTGCGCTTCGAGCGCCGTAAGGGTCTCGGAGCCGTTCTCCCCCTCCGCAGGCAGGTAGAACTGGATCGCGGTCGGCGCATCAGTGAGGAGCTGGCCACGGCCCGGAAGGTCGGTCTGCTGCAGCCGTTCCCTGCCGAGGAGCTGGGCCAGCTCGCTCTCGTCGTTCACGTAGAGGCAGAGTTTCGTCGAGACGTTGCTGAGCATGTTCATGCGCACGCCGCCCACCCGGCTCGCACTCATCACGAGATACACACCGAGCGCTGCGCCCTCGCGAAGCACCTGCAACAGGACGTTGTCGATGGTGTCTTTCCTGGAATCGTTCGTGGTGAGGTTGTCGTAGCCGTCGAGCACGTTGAGCGTGACCGGGAGCGCCCGCGACGTCTTCGCCTCGTACTGCTCAAGATTCGCGACGCCCGCATCCTTGAACAGCTGCTTACGGGAGGCCATCGCGTCCGAGACCGCGCTGAGCATCTTGCTGAGCTTCTCGCCCTCCTCCGGAGTGACGATGTCCGCGACGTTGGGCAGGTCCCGCAACGGAAGAAGCCCGTTGTTGCCGAAGTCGAACAGATACACGTGCAGTTGTTCGGGAGTCCGGGCCTTCGCGAGATTCACCACGATCGTCTGCAGCACCGTCGACTTGCCGTACCCGGGGCTGCCGAAGACCACAGTGTGCCCGGCCCGCGCAAGATCGAATTCATAGCTCTCCTGCGCCTGCCGGCTCGGGATGTCGAGCAGGCCGAGCGGGATGCCGGACCGGCTCTGCCCGGCAGGCTCCGGCGATGCGATCCTCCCCGCCAGGCCCGGCAGCCACGGCTTGTCCGGCCGCGTCAGCGCCTCGTCCCTGTCGAAGACATCGACGATGCCGTCGATGACCGCCTCGAGCTCCGACGGCAGTTCGCTGGTGTCCTTGCCCTGCTCGACCTCCTCGTCCGGGTCGTAGAACAGCTCGTACTGGCCGAGGTCGTTGATCCGGTAGATCCGCTCGTCCACCTTCTCGATGACCTGCGCGTCCGGGTCGTACGGCACACCGGCGTAGCCGCTCTGGAAGAGCTCGTACACCTCGTTCTGGCCGACCTTCAGGTAGCCGCGGCCGGGGTTGGTGATGTGCGCGGCGTCGGTCGTCTTCAGGAGCTCGTTCGAGTCCTGCTCGCCCGCCATCTTCAGCGCGATCTTCGAGGTCGAGTTCGCCTCGATCTGGTCGTTGACCACGCCACTCGGTTTCTGCGTCGCGAGGATCAGATGTACTCCGAGGCTCCGGCCGATCCGCGCGACCGAGGTCAGCTCGTCCAGGAACTCCGGCACGTTGGCCTTCAGCTCGGCGAACTCGTCCGACACCAGCACCAGGTGCGGCAGCGGTTTCGTCGGGTACTTCACCTCCGGCTTCGGGTCATGGCGCTGCTTGTACAGCGTCATGTACGCGTTGATGCTGTTGACGCCGTAGGTCGCGAACTCGCGCTGCCGCTTGTCGAGCTCCGCCTTGATGCTCGCAAGGGCTCGGGCCGTGCCCGCGCCGTCGAGGTTGGTGATGGCGCCCATGAAGTGCGGCAGCCGGTCGAGCGTGTTGGCGATGCCGCCGCCCTTCCAGTCGATGATGAGCATGCCCACGTCCTCCGGGGAGAAGTTGATCGCGAGACCGATGAGGTAGGTCGTCAAGAACTCCGACTTGCCTGAACCTGTCGTGCCGCCGACCAGCGCGTGCGGGCCGTGCGCACGCTCGTGCAGGTCCCAATACACGTGATCGGACCTGGCGCGCCAGCCGATCAGCGACGCGATGGACTTGTTCGGCTCCGCGCTCGCCCACCGATCGGCGATCCGCAGGTCGTCGACGGTCTTCACCTCGTACTGCTCCAGCAGGCTCAGCGCCTCCGGGACCGCGTTCTTCTCGACCTCCAGATGGTTCAGGTTCGAGAGCTTCCGGAGGGAGTGCTCGAGGTCCTCAGGCAGCGCATACGGTGTGAACGGTGTCGCCACATACACGTCACCGTCCGTGACGAGCTCGCCCTTCACCCGGTTCGGGGCCTGGATGAGTGCGGTCACCGTCTCGGGCAGCAGTTTCGCGTCCTCGCTGCACCAGATCACGGTCACCCCCAGGTCGCTCATGTCCTCGGCGAGCAGCTCGTTGATGCCGTGGCCGGCCAGGTGGCGATCGTCGGAGATCGTGAACACGTAGTGCGGAGCGAACTGCGGCTTCTGCGTGCCCGCGTCCTTCAGCGCCTGCTTGCGCTTCTGGAGGAGCTGGTAGAAGCCGTTCAGCACGACGTCGCGCAGCCGGTCGTTGTAGACCAACCCCCGCAGGTTCAGCTCCTGCAGCGTGAAGTGCGGCAGCAGGCGCCACCGGCTCCACGTCCGCGTGAACGCCTCGCGGGAGAGCAGGCTGACGAAATTGACGTCACGGTACGAGTGGAAGAACGCGACCTGGAACAGCAGCGACTGCACTGCGTCGGTCACGACGTCGGGCGGACCGACGAGCCCGAGGGTCTGGCCCGCCAGGCCGACCGGAGTCGGGGCGTCGCGCTGGGTCCGGAATCCCGCGGCGAGCTCCGCCACCTGCAACGCCGCGACGCTCGAATCCTTCTCGCTCACGGAGGAGGACACCTTCAGCGCGGATGGCCGGTCGGACGACCCGAGCGAGGCCTGCAGGAAGTCCCGGTTGAAGCGCTGGCGCTCGTAGATCCTCGGGTCGTAGCGCTCGACCATCGCCGCGAGCTCGTGCGGGCTGGGCTGCTGGTACCGCAGCACGGCGCGCTCGCCGTCATGCGCCCGGGAGACCTCGGCCACGGTTCTCACGAGGTATCGGGAGTAGTCCTCCTCGGCTGCGAGCGCGGCGGCCTTGACCTCCCTCCGCTCGGTGACGTACTGCGACACCGTGAACGACGCCGTCAGCAGTGTCGCGAGCCCCATCCCGAGCATCATGGCCGGGTTGCTCCCGATGATCAGCGTCGTCACGCTGGAGGCCGCGATCATGAAGAACGGCGGCAGCACCATCCGGGCGACCCGGTTCTTCGGCTTGGCGGCCGGCTTGTCGGGACCCTGCAGCGTGAACTCGGCGTCCTCGACCTCCAGGTTCAGCTTCGGAGATCGTCGATAGTCGGGAAAATCGGCCGGGAACTCCTGCGCCGGCGGCTGCACCAGCAGTTTCGTGTGATCGAACACCACGTCGGAGCCGAACGCGGTGATCTTGAACTGCGTCGGCCGTCGCTCCAGGATGAATCCCGCGGTCAACACGACGGTGCCGACGTCGAGATCGCAGACCTGCCGCCCGTCGATCGCGACACCGTCGACGTACACGAGTCGTCCCTGTGCTTCGACGATCAGCGCGTCGCCCTGCACGATCAGCAGCGGCGCCTCCGCGACCCGGATGCCGGCATAAGGCACATCACCGATCACGAGGGCCGCGGTCGTGTCCGTGACGAAGCACTCGGTGCGGGCGAGCGCGACCGGTATCACCACGCACTCGAGCGCTCCGACGGTTCCCGGTCCGGCGCCCATCGACTCCCCGTCGACATACAGGGCCTCGTTGACCACGCTGAACTTGTGGCCGTCATGCTCGACGAACGGGTGCTCTTCGGTGAGGGACAGCCGCACGGCCCGCTCCCCATCGACAACGTAGACGAGGAAGAGGAGCTGATCCGGATCGAGCCGGGAGTCGAGTGCGGCACTCGCGACCTCCGCGAGTTGCTCCGTCTCGAACACGCTCATTGCGCCGCCGCCGCGTCGCTCGTGCCCTCCAGCTTGGCCGTCAACTCGTCGATGGCTTTCGCGTATTTGTCCAGGAGCTCCTGCTTCTTGCCGCCGGCCATCTGCGCGTCCAGCTTCGTCGCCTGGTACAGGTCGGTGTAGGCCAGCAAGGTGAGCTGCTCGTCCCCGAGGTTCTGCGCGTAGTCGAGGGCCTGCTCGAACTCGCCCCGGCCGATGGCGATCCAGAAGTTCAGGGTCACCTCGTCGGACTTCTGAGAGATGTTGTTCAGGATCGCC
Organism: Leifsonia shinshuensis; assembly: GCF_013410375.1. NCBI lineage: Bacteria > Bacillati > Actinomycetota > Actinomycetes > Micrococcales > Microbacteriaceae > Leifsonia > Leifsonia shinshuensis. The sequence continues at coordinate 1,505,231 of NZ_JACCFL010000001.1, read as the reverse complement.
TGCTTCTGCGTGGCGGTGAGATCGTCGAGGTTGATGCTCGACACCGCGAGCACATACTTCGCGGATGCCGGCAGCGAGGTCGCCGCGAAGCCTTCCAGTTCCGTCAACGCGCCGCCGTAGTCGTTCGCGAGGAAGCGCGCCTGGGAGGCGACGACCGCGTCCTGCAGGCGGTTGTGGCCGGCGGTCTGCCAGGCGAACACGCCGGCCACCGCCGCGGCGGCGAGGCCGAGCGCGCCTGCGACCCGGTACCCTGCGTAGCGGCGCTTCGGGACGCTGACCTCGCGCGCCTCGACGTCCGCCTGCTCGGCCTTGAGTTCCGCACCGATCAACGCGAACAGTTCGTCGGTCGTGGCCGCCTGCCGCACCGCCGTCGAGAAGGTGTCGTTGAGAGCCGACGCGCCATCCAGGAGGTGCTCGAAGGCGAGCTTGGGGCGGAAGATCTGCAGCACCATCGCCTGCAGCGAGGCGAGGAAGTGCGCTTCGTCGAACGCCATCGGCGCGAGCATGCCCTGGAGTCCGCAGTGCACCACCCGGAGCAGGGCGCCGTCGAGGTACACGTTGTCGGGGTGGATCACGGGCACGTGGAAGCTGTCCCGGTAGCCGACGCACGCCACGAGCTTCTGGGCCAGCGACAACCGGTCGAGCCGGGTCCTGGCCCGGCCGACGGCGTCCCGGAAGCTGGTCTCACCGTCGGCGAGAGCGTAGCTCAGCACGAGTCCGCTGTCGGTCTCGGTCGCGTCGACGTATCGGGAGATCACCTCCAGACACGAGCTGCGGTAGCCGTTCTTCTCCACGCGCGCGCGAAGGCCTCCGGAATCCGCCTCGAGCTCCAGGACGGTTCCGTCTCTCTCAATACGCATTTGTTCGCTTACGTCACAATCTGAAGGCGATCGCCATTGCCGATGCCGAACGAGGAAATGTAGTCGTACCCGCTCACCGCGAGCGCTTTGTCGTCGAGCGCGAACGAGAAGTCGTCGGGGAGCGCAGTGCCTTTCGCCGCGAATGCTTCGAGGATCAACTGCCGCAGCCGGCCGAACCGGACCGCGCGCGGCACGAGAAGGTCGATCTGCCGGTGTCCCTGGACAAGGGTGATCTCGATCACGTCCCGACCCGCCTTCTTCTCGCCCAGATCCTTCCCGTGACCACCCCGGCCAGGAGCACGACCGGCACCACGACGACGGCCAGCACGCCGACGAGCACGGAGGACTCTTCGTGCTCCTCGCTCGACGAAGCGATCACGTCGGAGGAGTAGCTCTCGAACAGAGCCGCTCGCACCGATCGGTACGGGTCATCGGCGGATGGAGCCGTGGCGAAATCCAAAGCCTCCACCGCGCTGAGCCGTTCGGCCGACTTCTTCTGCCGCTCCTCGGCCTGCGCCGAGATGCGGTCGGAGAACAGGCTGCTGCGGATCGCGAACTCTCCGGATGAACCGGCCCCGACCGAGTCGTTGACCAGAACGGTGGTGTTGAGGCTCAGCCTCCCCGCGTCGTCAGGGTCGTCCGCTGCGGCCATGACCGCCGGTGCGATCGTCAGCCCGACGATGAGCGCACCGGCGGTCGCACCCCCGCGGAGAACGCCGCGCCGGGATTGCGCTGCCTGGTGCTCGTCGCGCGGGTGCCGGCTAGAAGCCGAAGCTCTGCGCATCCTGCGCGTCACGCTCGGCGATGGTGTCGGCGTACTTGTTCAGCTGCTCGTTGATGTTGACCAGCAGTTCCTCGAACTTCTTCACGCTCTCATGGAGCTGGTTGTACTGCTCGAGATAGGCCTGGAAAGCCTGACCCTTCCACTGCTCGGCAATGGTCGAGTTCATCTGGTTGACCTTCTGGATCGCCTGCTCGATCTCTTCCTTGGAGCGCGTGTAGACCTGAGCCTGCTGCTTCAGTTCTTCCGGAGTGACGCTGATCTGGCCCATGAGAAACCCCCTGTTTCGACACAAAACGTGTTACCGCGTAGAGCGGAATATTTCTCCCTCGACGTTATAAGCTCACGGCGATTGTGTCAAATCTCACACCTGATATCTGCACGCGAACAGGCGGTCAGGCGAGGGGGATGCGCACGGCGACCCTGCGGCGGGAGCCGGGGGTGCGCTCCACGATGGCGAGCTCGGCGAGGGATGCGTGGTCTCCGGGGGCGAGGGCGCCGAAGCGCTGGTCGCTCGCGTGCGGGCGGTAACCGGCCCGGATGTGGCGCTGGTCGGCGACGACAGCGCCTGCGGCCTCCAGGGCGTCGACGCAGGCGGCGTGCAGCGCGAGCAGCGCCGGGTTCGGCCGGATCAGCGTCACCGGCACCGCGCGCCGGTGGCCGAACGACGCGCGGCATCCCGCGACGACCGGGATGCGCGGCCCGCGCGGCAGCAGCGCAGCGACCGCGTCGGCGTCGAGCTCGGACTGGAACGGCGGCACGATCGTGATGTGCAGCGGCCACTCCCCGGCGCCGAACTCCGCCGGAACGACGACGTCGCCGCCGCGTTCCGGCAGGAACGCGACGGCGACGAAGGAATGGACGGTCGTGACCGCTACTTCTTGCCTTGGGCGGCGACGGCAGCGGCACCGGCGGCCGCGGCCTCCGGGTCGAGGTACACGGCGGGCTCGATCGGGGCGAAGGTCTCGTCCAGCTTGTAGACCAGCGGGATGCCGGTCGGGATGTTGAGCTCGGCGATCTCCTCGTCGGAGATGCCGTCGAGGTGCTTGACGAGCGCGCGCAGCGAGTTGCCGTGCGCGGTGACCAGGACGGTCTTGCCCTCGGCGAGGCTGACGGTGATGTCGGACTCCCAGTACGGGAGCATGCGCGCGATGACGTCCTTCAGGCACTCGGTGCGCGGCAGATCGTCGCCGAGGTCGGCGTAGCGCGGGTCGTTCGCCTGCGACCACTCGCTGTCGTCGGCGAGCGGCGGAGGCGGGACGTCGAACGAGCGGCGCCAGAGCTGGAACTGCTCGGGCCCGTACTTCTCCAGGGTCTCCGCCTTGTCGAGGCCCTGCAGTGCGCCGTAGTGGCGCTCGTTGAGGCGCCAGGAGCGCTCGACCGGGATCCACAGCCGGTCCGCGACGTCCAGCGCGATGTTCGCGGTCTGGATGGCGCGGGTGAGCACCGACGTGTAGAGGATGTCGGGCGCGAGACCGGACTCGGCCAGCAGCTCGCCCGCGCGGGTGGCCTCGGCGACGCCCTGCTCGCTGAGCCGGACGTCGACCCAGCCGGTGAACAGGTTCTGCTGGTTCCACACACTGTTGCCGTGGCGGAGGAGGATCAAAGTGTAGGGGGCCATGCGATTAATCTTGTCACATGCCCTCCACGTCCTCCCGCGCCCCCGGCGTGGTCGGCTCGGTGACGCGCGGCACCACGAACACGAACCGGCTGCGCCGGGTGGACCGCTGGATCGCCGCCCTCCCGGAACTGCGCCGTACCGGCGATCCGCTGGTCGTCGACCTCGGCTACGGCGCCAGCGGCGTGACGGCCTTCGAGCTCCAGCACCGGCTGGCCCGCGTGCGGCCGGACGTCGAGGTGCTCGGGCTGGAGATCGACCCCGGCCGGGTCCGGACGGCGCGCGCCCAGCTGGACGACGTCCGCGCGGGGAGCACGCACTTCGACCCGCGGGCACGGGTCGGCTTCGCGGTCGGCGGCTTCGAGGTGCCGCTGCCGGAGGGCAGGCACGCGGCGGTGATCCGCGCCTTCAACGTCCTGCGCCAGTACGACGAGGCGGAGGTCGCGCCTGCCTGGGAGCGGATGCTCGGCCGCCTGCAGCTCGGCGGCGCGCTGGTCGAGGGCACCTGCGACGAGATCGGCCGGATCGCCAGCTGGGTCACGCTCGACCGGACGGGTCCGCAGACCTTCTCGATCTCGCTGCGGCTGCGCGGACTGGACGCGCCGAGCGTGGTGGCCGAGCGGCTGCCCAAGGCGCTCATCCACCGCAATATCCCCGGCGAGCGCGTGCACGCCTACCTCGCGGAGCTCGACCGGCTGTGGCGCGTCCACTCGCCGCTCGCCGCCTACGGGCCGAAGCAGCGCTGGATCGCGGTGGCGCAGGGGATGCGCGACGCCGGCTGGCCGGTGGTCGGCGGCCGGGCGCGCTGGCGCCTCGGGGAGCTCACCGTGAACTGGGACGCTGTCGCGCCGGTGTAGGCAGCGGAGGAGATCCGCCGCGCGCCACCCTCCCATGTCGGCTACTGGAGGAGATCGCGGCCGCTGAGCGCCCGATGTCCTCCGTTGGCTGCAGACGGGCGCCGGCCGCCGATGTCGCGAACGGAGGAGATCAGGGCTGCGGGGCGGCCGATGTCCTCCGTTGGCTGCGATTCGGGGCGGCGAGCCGGCGGATCTCCTCCGCTGGCCGCGTCAGCCCTGCGGGCGCGGAGTGCGGGTGACGGCGCCGAGGCGCGGGAGGTGCGGCACGTGCGCCTCGGCTCCGGCCTCGGGCGGCACCACGACCTCCTGGGCGGCCGCGACCGGCGTGCCGTCGGCGTCCACCGTCAGGGTGGCCGTCGCGTCGGTGCCGCGTTTCACGATCGCCAGCGCGATCGGGCCGAGCTCGTAGTGCAGGGCGGAGGAGGTGACGGTGCCGACCACGCGTCCGTCGAGTGTGACCTCCGCGCCGCGCGCGGGGTGAGCGCCCTCGGAGCCGTCGAGGTGCAGCATCACCAGGCGACGCGGCGGGTGGCCGAGGTTGTGCACCTTGGCGACCGTCTCCTGCCCGCGGTAGCAGCCCTTGGTGAGGTGGACGGCCGTGCGCAGCCAGTCGAGCTCGTGCGGGATGGTGCGCTCGTCCACCTCGGTGGCGAAGCGCGGGCGCCAGGCCGCGATCCGGAGGGCGTCGGCGGCGAGCGTTCCCGCGGCGGTCAGCTCGCCCGACTCCACCCGCGCGACGATCGACGGGAGGGCGTCGCGCGGGACGACCCGCTCGCTCCAGCTCCAGTCCGCGCCCGGGTGCTCGCCGCGCGCGTACTGGTGGCCGCCGGGCGCCACGGCGTGCCACGGGTCGTGCCAGACGAGCGGGACGCCGTTCGGCGCGGCGATCGGCAGCGGCGGCTCGCCGAGTGTGCCGATCGTCGCCAGGGCGTCGGTGTGGTCGGCGAGCTCCACGCGGAGCATGAAGCGCATCGAGTCGAGCCAGGCCAGCAGGCCGGCGGCCTCCGGCCGGTCGACCAGGAGCCAGAGCGTCGAGCCGTCCTCGATCAGGCGCACGGCGTGCTCGACCCGGCCGGTGACGTCGAGCAGGAGGGTCTCGGACGACTCCCCCGGCTGCAGCCCGAGCAGCGACTGGCTGGTCAGCGAGTTGAGCCAGCTGAGCCGGTCGGGCCCGGTGATGGAGAGCACCGCGCGGTCGGACAGGTCGACGATCGCGCCGCCCTCCACCAGGGCGCGCTGCTCCGCGAGCGGGTTGCCGTAGTGGGCGGGGACGCCCACGTCCGCGACGTCGACGGCGCCCGGCAGGGCGAGGAACGGGGAGGGAGCGGTCATCTCAATCGACCTTGGCGAGGCGGGCGGAGGCGTGCGTGCGCAGCTCCTGGCCGAGCGCCGCGATGTCCCACGCCCAGAGCAGGTGGCCCTCCACCAGCCCGTAGAGCCGGGTGGCCGCGCTGTACTCCTTGGCGCCGGCGGTGCGGACGACGGCGTCCGTCGCCAGGTCGATGCGGGGCCCGTTGACCTGACCGATGTAGAGCTCGCTGACGCCGTCCGGGTGGATGATCGCCACGTCGATGTCGAAGCCGCCGCTGGAGGCACGCAGGGTCTCCACCGCCTGCGGGGTGCCGAACGGCCGCGTACCCTGGCCGGGCAGCATCGCCGGGCCCGGGTCGCCCTCGACCAGGGTGCGGCTGAGGCGCCAGTAGCCGGTCTCCGCGGTGAGCGGGGTGCGGTCGTCGTCGAGGACCCACGAGGCCGCGGAGTAGTTGAGGTAGGCCTCGCCGTCGTGGCTGAAGCTGACGCGCTGGCCGAACTCCAGCTGGGTGTGCTCCTCGCCGACGGCGTAGTCGACCACGCCGCTCCCCTCCCACACCCCGATCAGCCAGGACAGCGGGACGAGTTCGGCCGGAAGGTCGGTGGGGAGCTCGATCATGCCTAGCGCTGGCCGCGGAAGAGGTTGTAGACCACCACGCCGGAGACGCCGAGGATCGCGAGGGTGGCCAGACCCAGCAGGCCGATGAAGAAGAGTTCGAGAGCGACGAGCATACGGCCAGTCTAATCAGTGCCCGAGGGTGACGAGGCCGAGGATGCCCCCGATGACGCCGAGGATGACGAAACTCCCGGTCAGGGTCGTGGCGAGCCGGTTGACGAAGCCGTCCTTGCGCTGGGTCGCGAGCTGGGCGCCGAACGACGCGATGACGCAGACGCCGAGCGCGAGCGAGATCCACGACGCGTACTGCGCCGGGTGGGAGAGGAACGCGATCAGCACGCCGAGGACGAGCGCGAGCGCCCACACCCCGCCGACGGTGACGGCAACCGTGGACCGCGGCATCGGCTCCGGCGGCGGTCCGGCCGCTGCGGCCGGGCCGAGAGGTCCCGGATCGGACGGCGTCTCGCTCATCCCCCTATTCTGCCCCGCCCGCGGCCCGGCCGCCTCTCGCGTGTCGCGCTCTCCTGTGCCGCGCGGGGTCCGCGGTCGCCGCGATCCGTGGCCGTAAGCGTTTCCGGTAGCATTGCGGCACGAAGACGGGCGAGGAGGATACTGGGTGGCGCAGCTGTTGATCCTCACGTCCGCCCCCGACACGGACGTGCTCCCGGCTCTCGGCCTCCTCAGCCACCGCGTCCGGCAGATCCCCGCCGAACCGGCGTCCCTGGTCAACGCGCCCGCCTGCGACCTGATCTTCGTCGACGCCCGGCGCGACCTGGCCAGCGCCAAGTCGCTGTGCAAGATCCTCACCACGACCGGCATCACCGTCCCGCTGCTGCTGGTGCTCACCGAGGGCGGCCTGACCGCCGTGAGCGCGGACTGGGGCGCCAACGACGTGGTGCTCGACAGCGCCGGCCCGGCGGAGGTCGACGCCCGCATCCGGCTCGCCATCGGCCGGCAGACGCAGGAGCACTCGCAGACCAAGATCCAGGCCTCCGGCATCACCATCGACGAGGCGAGCTACTCGGCGAAGGCGCATGGGCGCACGCTCGATCTGACTTTCAAGGAGTTCGAGCTGCTGCGGTTCTTCGCCACCCACCCGTCGCGGGTGTTCACGCGCGAGCAGCTGCTCAGCGAGGTGTGGGGCTACGACTACTTCGGCGGCACCCGCACCGTGGACGTCCACGTGCGGCGGCTGCGCGCCAAGCTCGGCGACCTGGAGTCGCTGATCGGCACGGTCCGCAACGTCGGCTACCGCTTCAACGTGTACGAGGACGAGAACGACCGCCTCCCTTCGTCCGCGCGTCCCTGAGCGTCCCTTCTCCCCCACAGGCGACCGGGGGCGGCCGTTTCTCCACAGTTAACCGAGACCCGTGCCGCTCGCCGGTCGGGCGGTGCCATGATGGGGGCATGGACGGCGAGCACACTGCACTGGAGAACGGCCTACTCGACAACGGGCTGAGCGGAAGCCTGGGCAGCGACTTCGACGACGACTTCGCCCCCTTCATCTACGAGCCCGACCCGACGCTGCCGGAGAACCGCTACCTCGACCGCGAGCTGAGCTGGCTGGCGTTCAACCAGCGGGTGCTGGAGCTCGCCGAGGATCCGCTGCTCCCCGTCCTGGAGCGCGCCAACTTCCTCGCGATCTTCGCCAGCAACCTCGACGAGTTCTTCATGGTCCGGGTCGCCGGCCTCAAGCGGCGCATCGCGACCGGCCTCGCCGTCCCGACGAACGTCGGCCGCGCACCGCAGGACGTACTGGCCGACATCTCCCTCAAGGCGCACGAGCTGCAGGTGCGGCACGCCAAGGCCTACCGCGAGCTGGTGCTGCCCGCGCTGGAGGCCGCCGGCATCACGGTCTCGTCGTGGGACGAGCTGGACGAGGCCGACAAGGTCCAGATGCGCGAGGTGTTCTCGCAGCAGATCTTCCCGGTGCTCATGCCGCTGGCGGTCGACCCGGCGCACCCGTTCCCCTACATCTCCGGGCTCTCGCTCAACCTCTCCGTGCGCGTGCGCAACTCGCGCACCGGCAAGGAGCAGTTCGCGCGCCTCAAGGTGCCGCAGATGCTGCCGCGCTTCGTGCGCATCGACCAGCGCGAGGGGCTCGGCCAGGTGCGCTTCCTGCGCCTGGAGGACCTGATCGCCAACCACCTGGGCGACCTCTTCCCGGGCATGGAGATCCTCGACCACCACGTCTTCCGCGTCACCCGCAACGAGGACGTCGAGATCGACGAGGACGAGACGGAGAACCTCATCCAGGCGCTGGAGCGCGAGCTGCTGCGCCGCCGGTTCGGCCCGCCCATCCGGCTCGAGGTCACCGACGACATGGACGACGTCACGCTCGGCCTCCTGGTGCGCGAGCTCGACGTCACCGAGCAGGAGGTCTACCGACTGCCCGCGCCGCTCGACCTCGGCGGTCTGTTCGACCTTTCGCGCATCGACCGGCCCGACCTGCACTACCCCAACCACGTGCCGACGACGGCGCCGCAGCTCATGCCCAGCGAGCCGAACGCGAAGCCGGACATCTTCGCGGCCGTGGCGCGGCAGGACATCCTGCTGCACCACCCGTACGAGTCGTTCGCCACCAGCGTCCAGGCCTTCGTCGAGCAGGCGGCGGCCGACCCGCACGTGCTCGCCATCAAGCAGACGCTGTACCGCACCTCGGGCGACAGCCCCATCGTCGAGGCGCTGATCGACGCCGCGGAGGCCGGCAAGCAGGTGCTGGCGCTGGTGGAGATCAAGGCCCGGTTCGACGAGCAGAACAACATCTCCTGGGCCCGCAAGCTCGAGAAGGCCGGCGTGCACGTCGTGTACGGCCTGGTCGGCCTCAAGACGCACTGCAAGCTCGCGCTCGTCATCCGCGAGGAGAAGGGCGTCCTCAAGCACTACAGCCACATCGGGACGGGCAACTACAACCCGAAGACCTCGCGCATCTACGAGGACCTCGGCCTGCTCACCGCCGACGACCAGGTGGGCAAGGACCTCACCCGCCTGTTCAACGAACTGTCCGGGTACGCGATCGAGAAAAAGTTCAAGCGTCTCCTCGTCGCCCCGCTGCACCTGCGCAAGGGGCTGCTCAAGCGCATCGACACCGAGGCGGCGAACGCCGCGGCGGGCCGGCCCTCCGGCATCCGCATCAAGCTCAACTCCATCGTGGACGAGGCGATCATCGACGCGCTCTACCGCGCCAGCCAGGCCGGCGTTCCCGTGGAGCTGTGGGTGCGCGGCATCTGCGGGCTGGTCCCCGGGCGCGAGGGGCTTTCCGAGAACATCCGGGTCCGCTCGGTGCTGGGCCGCTACCTGGAGCACTCGCGCGTGTTCTCCTTCGTCAACGACAGCGACCCGCAGGTGTACATCGGCAGCGCCGACATGATGCACCGCAACCTCGACCGCCGGGTGGAGGCGCTGGTGCGGCTGACCGCCCCCGAGCACCTGGCCGAGCTCGACCGGCTGTTCGACCTCGCCTTCGACGAACGCACCGCCGCGTGGGTGCTCGCGGAGGACGGCGTCTGGACCCGGCACCACCTCGACGAGAACGGCGCACCGCTGACCGACCTCCAGACCAAGCTGCAGCAGCAGGCCACGCAGCGTCCGCGTTCGGCGCGCACGGGAACCAGGCGGTGAGTCTCGCCGTCTACGCCGCGGGCGCCCTCTGCTGGCGCGTCGTGGACGACAAGATCGTCGTGCTCGTCGTGCACCGCACGAAGTACGGCGACGTCACCATTCCCAAGGGCAAGGTCGATCCGGGCGAGACCCTCCCGCAGACGGCCGTGCGCGAGATCCTCGAGGAGACCGGACTCGCGGTGACGCTCGGTGTCCCGCTCGGCACGTCGGCGTACCCGCTCAGCTCGGGCCGCGAGAAGATCGTGCACTACTGGGCCGCCGAGGTGGTCGACCACGCGATCGAGCGCTCGACGTTCGTGCCGAACACCGAGATCGCCGCCATCGAGTGGGTCACGCTGAAGAAGGCGCGCGGCTACCTCACCTACGAGCGCGACGTCGAAATCGTCGAGGCGTTCGAGGCGCTGGTGCGACAGGGCATCACCTCCACGTTCGCGCTCATCGCACTGCGCCACGGCAAGGCGGAGCCGCGCAGCGCCTGGTCCGGCCCGGATGCGTCCCGCCCGCTCACCGAGCGGGGCGTCAGGCAGGCGGCGGGCGACGTGCCGACCCTGCTGGCCTGGGGCCCGAGGCGGATCATCACCAGCGACGCGGTGCGCTGCGTCGCCACCGTCGCCCCGCTCGCCGCGGCGACCGGCGTCAAGCCGCACCGCGAGCCCGGCATCAGCCAGGACGCCTTCGAGGACGGCGACGGCGACGTCCGCGCCGTCGTCGGCAAGCGCGTGCGGTCCCGCAAGACCGCAGTGCTGTGCAGCCACGGCCCCGTCCTCCCGGAGATCCTGCGCGAGATCGCACTCGCGACGGGCACGATGCCCGGCGCGTACCTCGCCGACGCGGCCGACCTCGACACCGGCGGATTCTCGGTCGTGCACCTCTCGGCCAGCAACCCGTCCTCGGGCATCGTCTCCATCGAGACGTATGCACCGGCGGCGGACTGACCGCGGGACCGCTGGCCTCCTACCCCAGCTAGCCAACCCTTGTTTACCTTCTGTTTACCACTGCGGGGGACTCTGGTCAGACACCGGGCATAGCGTCTCACGCGGGTCGCACCGACCCCGTCCTGTTGTTACTGATCCCCGGAAGGGACAACTGTGAAACTGAAGCGTCTTGGCGTTCCCGTGGCACTTCTCGCCGCCGCCGCCATCTCCCTCACCGCTTGTGCGTCGAACGAGGGCAGCACCCCGGCGACCACCACGGCCAAGCCGTCGAACCTGTCCGGCACGCTGAACGGCATCGGCTCGTCCGCTCAGGGCGCCGCGCAGACCGTCTGGGCCGCCGGCTTCCAGCAGGCCAACCCGAAGGTCACCGTCAACTACGACCCGCAGGGCTCCGGCGCCGGCCGCAAGAGCTTCATCTCGGGCGCTGCCGACTTCGCCGGCTCCGACGCCGCCCTCAAGACGGAGGAGCTCGCCGGCACGTTCGCGGGCTGCGCCGCGGGCGCCAAGGGCATCGACCTGCCGGTCTACATCTCCCCGATCGCCATCGCGTACAACGTCGACGGCGTGAAGGACCTCAAGCTCGACGCCGACACGATCGCCGGCATCTTCTCGGGCAAGATCACCACCTGGGACGACCCCAAGATCAAGGACCAGAACTCGGGCGCCACGCTCCCGTCGGCCCCGATCACGGTCGTGCACCGCTCCGACGACTCGGGCACCACGCAGAACTTCACCGACTACCTGTCGGCGAACGCCCCGACCGTCTGGACGGCTCCCGCCTCGCAGACCTTCCCGTTCCAGGTCGGTGACGCCGCCAAGGGCACCTCGGGTGTCGCGGACGCCACCAAGAACGCGAAGAACTCGATCACCTACATCGACGAGTCGGGCTCGGCCGGTCTCTCGATCGCCCAGCTGAAGGTCGGCGACACCTACACCAAGATCAGCGCCGACGGCGCCGCCAAGGTCGTGGCCGCCTCCCCGATCGCCTCGGGCCGCGACACCAACGACCTGGCCATCCAGATCAACCGCAAGGACACCTCCAAGGGTGCCTGGCCGCTGGTCCTGGTCTCGTACGTGATCGCCTGCCAGCAGTACAAGGACGCCGCCAAGGCGGACCTGGTCAAGGGCTACGTCGACTACATCATCACCGGCGACGCCCAGAAGGCCGCTGCCCAGCAGGCCGGCTCGGCCCCGCTGTCGAGCGACCTGTCCTCCAAGGTCAGCAAGGCTGTCGCCAGCATCAAGTAACACCCCGGCCGCTCGGCCTGGACCGCACCCCGGTCCAGGCCGAGCGGCGCACCACACTCACCCTCCGGGGACCCGATGAGAGAAAGCAACGAATGACCGCCGGAACCGCAGGAGCCATCAGGCCGAAGGCGAAAACCCGCCTCGGCGACCGCGTCTTCTCCACCTCCACCGTCGTGGCCGGGTCGCTGATCCTCGCCACGCTCGCCGCGGTGGCGCTCTTCCTCATCATCCAGAGCATCCCCGCTCTGGGCGCCGGAGCCGGCCAGCTCCCCAACAACGCCACCAACTTCTGGTCGTGGGTCTGGCCGCTGGTCTTCGGCACCATCTGGGCAGCGGTCATCGCGCTCATCATCGCGACCCCGCTGTCGATCGGGATCGCGCTCTTCATCTCGCACTACGCGCCCCGCCGCGTCGCGCAGACCCTCGGCTACATCATCGACCTGCTCGCCGCGGTCCCGTCCGTCGTCTTCGGCCTCTGGGGCATCGCGACGCTCTCCTCGTTCGTCCAGCCGTTCTACGCCTGGCTCGGCCAGTACGTCGGCTGGTTCCCGCTCTTCGCTCCGCCGGTCTCCGGCACCGGCCGCACCATCCTCACGGCCGCCATCGTGCTGGCCGTGATGGTCATCCCGATCATGACGGCCATCTGCCGCGAGATCTTCCTGCAGACCCCGCGCCTCCACGAGGAGGCCGCGCTCGCGCTCGGCGCCACCAAGTGGGAGATGGTCCGCATGGCGGTCCTCCCCTTCGCCCGCAGCGGCATCGTCTCCGCGATCATGCTGGGCCTGGGCCGCGCGCTCGGCGAGACCCTGGCTATCGCGATGGTGCTCTCGCCCGCGCTGATCGTGAAGTTCGCCGTCCTGCAGGCGCAGAGCCCGAACACCATCGCTGCCAACATCGCGCTGCAGTTTCCCGAGGCCACCGGCATCGGCGTCAACGCGCTCATCGCCTCCGGTCTGGTGCTGTTCATCGTGACCCTGCTGATCAACATGCTCGCCCGTTATATCGTCAGCCGCCGTGCGGCCTTCTCTGGAGCGAACTGATGGCCGCCACCACCACGACCGCGACCGCGGCGCCCCGCCCGCTGACCAACTCCTACACCGCGGGCAAGCTGCCGCGCTGGACCCCCTGGGTGATGCTCGTCGGCTCCTGGGCCGTCCTCATCGCCGTCTTCGCGATGCTGGCGGCCAGCGGCGCCACCAAGGGCTTCAACATCGTCGGCGCCATCTTCTTCGGCACCGTGCTCTTCGACGTCGCGATCTACGCGACGTCGCTGCTGGTCGAGGGCAACCGCAAGGCCAAGGACCGGCTGGTCACCTCGCTCGTCGTGACCGCGTTCATCATCGCGCTGCTGCCGCTCATCTCGCTCGGCTGGACGGTCGTCGCCCAGGGCCTGGCCCGGTTCGACATCACGTTCTTCTCCGAGTCGATGCGCAACGTCATCGGCGAGGGCGGCGGCGCGCTGCACGCCATCGTCGGCACGCTGATCATCACGGCGCTGACGGCGATCATCTCCGTTCCGATCGGCCTGCTCACCTCGATCTATCTCGTGGAGTACGGCCGTGGGCCGCTCGCGCGGGCCATCACCTTCCTCGTGGATGTGATGACCGGCATCCCGTCGATCGTCGCCGGTCTGTTCGCCTACGCCCTGTTCGCGCTGATCTTCGGCCCGGCCATCCGCAACGGCTTCATGGCCGCCATCGCGCTGTCCGTGCTGATGATCCCGGTGGTCGTCCGCTCCAGCGAGGAGATCCTGCGGATCGTGCCCAACGAGCTCCGGGAGGCGTCCCTCGCCCTCGGCGTCCCCAAGTGGCTGACCGTGGTCAAGGTCGTCCTGCCGACGTCGCTCGCGGGACTCGTGACCGGTGTCATGCTCGCGATCGCCCGTGTGATCGGCGAGACCGCGCCGCTGCTGATCGTCGCCGGCTTCACGACGAGCATGAACTACAACCCGTTCCAGGACCGGATGATGGCGCTGCCGGTGTTCGTGTACACGCAGTACACCCAGGCGGCCGGCCTGCACGCCCAGGCGTCCATCGACCGCGCCTGGACCGGCGCGCTCACGCTGATCATCATCGTGATGCTCCTGAACCTCATCGGTCGGATCGTCGCCAAGGTCTTCGCCCCCAAGTACGGCCGCTGACCGCGGACTCCACAGCTTCAACCCGAAGAACGCAGACAAGGAAAAACGTGTCCAAGCGCATCGAAGTCAACGACCTCAACGTCTACTACAGCAAGTTCCTCGCCGTGGAGGGCGTGTCGCTCACCATCGAGCCGCGGACCGTGACCGCGTTCATCGGCCCGTCCGGCTGCGGCAAGTCGACCTTCCTCCGCACGCTGAACCGCATGCACGAGGTCATCCCGGGCGCGTACGTCGACGGCGAGGTCCTGATCGACGGCAACAACCTGTACGGCGCGGGCGTCGACCCGGTGCTCGTGCGCCGCCAGGTGGGCATGGTGTTCCAGCGCCCGAACCCGTTCCCGACCATGAGCATCCGCGACAACGTGCTCGCCGGCGTCAAGCTCAACAACCGCCGGATGTCCAAGAGCGAGTCCGACGACCTCGTCGAGAAATCGCTGCAGGGCGCGAACCTCTGGAACGAGGTCAAGGACCGCCTCAACCTCCCGGGCTCCGGTCTGTCGGGCGGTCAGCAGCAGCGTCTGTGCATCGCGCGCGCCATCGCGGTCTCCCCCGACGTGCTCCTGATGGACGAGCCCTGCTCGGCCCTCGACCCGATCTCCACCCTCGCGATCGAGGACCTCATCGAGGAGCTCAAGAACGAGTACACGATCGTGATCGTCACCCACAACATGCAGCAGGCCTCGCGTGTCTCCGACCGCACCGCGTTCTTCAACATCGCGGGCACGGGCAAGCCGGGCAAGCTCATCGAGTACGCCGACACCAACATGATCTTCTCGAACCCCACCCAGCAGGCCACCGAGGACTACGTCTCCGGTCGCTTCGGTTGATCCGCAGCCACGCATGACCGAGGCCCACGGGATGTCCCGTGGGCCTCGTCGCGTCTGGGCCTCGTCGCGTCTGGGCCGTTCAATCGCGGCCGGGCGCCCGCTCAGGAGGTGATCGCGACGATCGGCTTCGTGGTCGGCTGCTTCGACCCGCCGGCCGGCTCGACCGTCAGGCCGACGGTGTCGCCGGGGGCCATCGTGCCGCTGAGGACCCGCCAGGTCGCGATGTGTCCGCTGGAGTCCATGGTCCCGGCGGGGGTCGCCGCGCCGTCGCGGATGTACCAGAGCTCGTAGGTCTTGCCCCCGGCGAGCTTCGGCAGGTCGGTGGCGACGAGCGCGGACCGGCCGAGCTGGGCCGACCAGACGAGCGTCGCCGTCCCCCCGCCGTTGATGGCGGCGCTGCTGCGCTGGGTGTCCGGAGCGGCGTTCAGCGCCGCCAGAGCGGCGGACTGCTGCTGCTGGTAGGAGTCGCTGCCGGAGAGCGCGACGCCCACGAAGGTGCCGGCGACGAAGAGGACGACCGCAGCGGCGGCGGATGCCAGGATGGCGCCGGGGCGCTGGAACCAGCGGCGCTCGGCACGGCGCTCGGCCGGGGTCTGAGCGGAAGCGACAGCGGTCGCCGGCGCCTCGGGGATGCTGGTGGGGCTCGGCTCCGGGTGCGGCACAGGCGCCACCGCAGGCGCCGCCTCGGCCTCCGGGGCCAGCTGCGGCGTTTGGGCGATCCGGGCGAACAGGGCGGCCTTCATCGCCGACGGCGGCTCGACCGGGTCCGCCGCGAGGGCGAGCTGGGCGGCCACCTCCTCGAAGTCGTCGGCCTCCCTCGCGTCGTCCGCACCGAGGCGGGCGCCGAGGCGCGCGGGGTCCACGCTGTCGCGGTCGTCGGTCATCGTGTCACCCCCAGTTCGTCGCGCAGCCGTATCATCGCATCCCGCAACCGGGTTTTGGCTGTGCCGAGGGGGATGCCGAGCTCGGCCGCGACCTCGCTCTGGCTGAGGCCGCCGTAGTAGGCGAGCGCGACGGCTTGGCGCTGCGCCTCACTCAGCTTCGCCATGGCCACCTCCACTCGCTCGTGCTCCACCCGGACCTCCACCGTCTCCGCCACGACGTCGAACGCCGTGGGCAGGTCACGGATGCCGACCGCGGTGTCCCGGTCGTGCGAGGCCTGGGACGCGCGGATGCGGTCGATCGCCCTCCGGTGGGCCATCGTCAGGATCCAGGTGAGCGCTCTGCCTTTATTCGGATCGAATCGCGGAGCGGATTGCCACGCCTCCAGGAACACCTCCTGGGCGACCTCCTCGGACTGCGCCGCGTCGATGAGCAGTCGCCGGATGAGGCCGAGCACCCGGGGCGCCGTGCGGTCGTAGAAGTCGGAGAACGCGCGCTGGTCGCCCTGCGCCGTACGCAGCAGGAGGCCGTCGAGTTCGGCCGCCGGGGCGTCGTCCACCGTTTGTTCTCCGCTCGTCGCCCGCCGATGTCGTCCTCGACAGTAGATCACGCCTGCGGGCGGGCGGGCCCGCAACAGGCGGAAAGGCATGAAAGAGCCGGACCGCAGAACGCCTCTCGGCGCGAGGCCGCTCGAAGCGGCAAGTATTGGAGCCCGGGGTTACTGCGGTCCGGCTTCGTCAAGCATACAGGAGGCCGCGGCGGCGTTCACGGCGTGGCGTTCGCAGGGAGAGAACGGCGGACGGGAATAGGCCGCGGCGGCTCAGTCGAGCGAGTCGGTGCGCCAGAGCCGCGCGCAGGTCGTCAACTCCTCGGCGGTGCGGGTGAACCGCAGGGCGCGCGTTGTCAACTCGCTCGCCCGCTCGGGGTCGAGCGCATCCCGGTCGTCGGCGACGGACAGGCAGCCGGCCGCCGTCACCCGGCAGAACGCGGCCGCACGATCCAGCGCCACCGCGAAGTCCCCCTCGAACACCCCGCGCAGGATGCGATCGGCGAGCTCGGTCACCTCCCCCGGCCCGGCCGGCGTCGGCGCACCGGCCACGACCGGGTCGATCGAGGCGATGACCTCGGTGCCGCGCTGGTACAGGAGGGCGGTTCCCTCGGCGTCCTGCCGGATCAGCAGCCGCAGCAGGTAGATCCGCCACAGCGCCCCCGGAAGGCTCTTGGGGTTGGACCGCGCCCACAGCTCGGCGATGGCATCGATGCCGTGCTCGTCGGTGTACGCGACCAGCCGGTCCACGATCTCCGGATCGGGATCCTCCCGCACCCGCGCGAGCAGCGCCTGCGCGGTCTCATGCGCGACCTTGCTGATCTGCGCGGGATCGTCCCCACCGAGAAAGGCCTCGAACATCCCCCCGGGAAACAGCGTGGGCTTGTGATAGCGATCCGGCATCCCCCCATTCTCCCCCGGCACGGGGAGCTGCGGAATCCACGCTAGATTAGTGGGCGAGGGCCTCTAGCTCAGTCGGTAGAGCATCGGACTTTTAATCCGCGGGTCGTGGGTTCGAGCCCCACGGGGCCCACCCAGGGAATCACAGGGATCCAAGCCCATCGGCGGCGGATTGTGGAGCCTGTGATCCATCAGGACATCTCTGACGAAACTGCATCAATAGAGCTCTGACGTTTCGGCGGCTTCTGGTCCTGACAGTTGCCCTCAATGTTTAAGGGATGAGCCGTGATGACCCTGTTGATCCTCGTGTCCGTCTCGCGATCGTTCAGTGGCCGCCGGATGCTCCGTCGCCTTCGTGCGAACGGCAGCTCTTAAGAGACGGCGTTCGGGGTCCGAGAACCTACCTAGCGTTTGGGACGATACGACGCCATCCCCGCACTAGTGGACGATCGTTTCCAATCGATATGTGCCGTTAGGGTGGGGCTCAGAGCAAGGGAGGGACTCAGTTTGTTTCGACGATGGCCACGTCGTACGCGTATGCGATTCCAATTCGGCGCCGGACTGTTCTTCTGCTTCGTATCTGTGATCTCTTTGCTCACCGGCGGTGCAGCGGAAGTCTTTGTTCCCGTTCTGATCGCAGTAGGGATGTTCTGCGGAGCCTTTGTGCAGCGCGCCAAACTGCGACGCGAGGAAGCACCGTCAACGCGCCCCTAAGCCTGACGCGACAAGTTCCCTAGATGTCGAACCCTCCGTTTGCCGCCCAAGAAGAAACAGAGATCCCGCTATCGGCTCCTTTTGGTGGGCAGGGCGACGGCGAGACCAACGGCGGAATTGCCGGAATCGAAAGCCACTTCCTTGTCAGACCCGGGACGATTCACCTAGTCGTGGTTTGAACGCCTTGCGCGAACGGTTCTCGCTTGGGCGGCCGCCGACCCCGAGAACCGGATGCTCAACTGGCGGGGAGGTCACCGATGCTGCGGCTTCGTGGCGCGCCTCTAAGCGCCTTCTGCGGCGCTCGAGGGCCTGCGCCGCGCTTACCCACGACATGTCGAACAGTATGCACGGTCGACGATGACCACGTCATCCTGCAGGCGGGCTACCACCTACCTGCGCTCCCCCAGGAACGCACGCCGCCTCATCGACGCCTTCGAGTCTCCGAAGCACCTTCCGGAAGGCTTGCCGCCTCACTCCGCCTCCCCGACTTCGTACTCGAACTCCCCCGCATACCGGAACCACTCCCCGAGCAGCGGCGTGCGCAGCCGGACGTCGATGTGCCGCCTCCCCTCGACCACAGTGTCCAGCACCGTCACCCCCGCCAGCCGCGGCACCCGCACCCCCACCCGCCCCACCCGGACCCACTGCGGCCCCGACCGCATGCGCAGCCCGGTGTCGCCGACCGTGAGCAGCATGCGGACCTCCAAGCCGTTCCGGCGGCCCAGGAAGTCGTGGAGGTGGCCGTCGACCACGCGGAGGGTGTCCTCGAGCACGCGGTCGCCGGCCGGGAAGCGGAAGGTCCGGACGGTGTGGAGTCCGCCGTCGGCGGTCGGAGTGTTCACGATGCGGAACGGGACGTCCGTGCCCTGGTCGGGGAACAGGACACCCCGGCGCGCCAGCAGCCTCAACAGCGGCCGCAGCATGCGCCTCGCGCATCCCGCCGACGCGAACACGCCCTCGCCGATCCCGGCACCGACCGCGGAGACGTGGGTGCGCAGCGGCTCCGGCAGGTCCGCGAGGCCGGGGCCGAGCGCCTGCTCGAAGACGGAGCCGGTCACACGCGGCTCTCGTGCCGCACCGGCTTGAGGCGTGCGGGTGCGTCGGTGGCCTCCGGGAAGTCGCAGCGGAACTCGCCCGCGTACCCGAACAGGAAGCCGAACACCGCGTTGCGCACCTCCAGCTCGATCCGGTAGACCTCCGCCTCCTCGTCGTACCACTCGTGGAGGCGGGCCCGCCCGCTGAACAGCATGGGGAAGCGGAACCCGATCAGCCGGCCCTCGTAGAACCGCTGGGCCCCCGACTCCAGGTGCAGCGAGCCGTCGTCGCCGACGCGCAGGTCCAGGTCCACGGCGAGGTGCTGGTGCGTTCCGAGATAGTCGAGCACGCGTCCGTCGCTGAGGATCATGGTCGCGTCGAAGCGGCTCGGGCGGCGGCGGACGCGGTACTCGCGCACGAAGGTCACCGTCTCCCGGCCGAGCGGGTCGCGGTACGGGTAGTTCTCGATCGTGAACGGCACGTTCTCGCCGACGTCCGGGATCAGGATGTTGCGCAGCCTGCCGACGTAGAGGAACGGCACGACCCACCACGGCCCGCGCCGGATCCGCGACATGACGCCGGTGCCGACGCACGCGTAGCCGGCGTCCAGGCCGACGCCGAAGCGCTTCCGCATCATCGGCGACAGGCGCGCGAAGTCGTCGCCGAGAGCCTCCTCGAAGATCGACGTCACGGCGCCTCCAGGGTCGCGAGGGTCGACGGCGGCACGTCCGCGCCGCGCGAGTACCGCGGGCTGCGGCGGCACCGGGAGGCCCGCGGCCGGTCCGCGCGCCAGAACTGCAGGACTGACCACAGCGGCCACGCCTCGGGCGGCGTGCCGGTCTCCGCCCAGATCCGCAGCCGGTCGAAGCTCCACGCGGTCATCCAGCCGATGAGCGGCCGCATCACCAGCGCGTCGAGCACGCGACCCCAGCCGGGCGCGTAGTCGTAACCGGTGATGAAGGTCGTCCCGGCCTCGGTCGGCACGTAACGCCAGTAGCCGCGGCCCTCCCCGAGCGGCGACAGCCGATCCCGGGTCGTGAACCGCAGAGCGGAGGTGCGCGTGCCGTCCGGCCGGCTCCGCTCGCCGAGCGAGGTGCCGGTGCCGACGATGGTGTGGAACGGCAGTCGCCGCTCGTACCGGAACCGGTACCCGCCGCTCGGGAGTTCCGCGACCGGGACGATGGAGCTGAACCGGAGGTCCCACCGGGGATGCAGCGCGGGATCCTGGGTCAGCGACCACACCACGTCGACGGCGGCACGGATCTCCACCTCGACGTACACGCGCTCCCCCCGCATGACCCCATCATCTCGGAGACCGCCGGGTGACGCAGGCCCCCGATCAGAGGGCAGGTGATTGCCACGCGTCCGGAGCGGACCGGCCGGGAGACCCGAAGCCGCAGCGACCCCGCAACGACGGAGCGGCGCCGCCCTCGGGCGACGCCGCTCCGGCCTCCCGTTCCGTTACGCGACCGGCCCCTGCGCCAGCGTGACCTGCGCCGTGTGCGACGACCCGGACGCGTCGGTCCAGGTGACGGCGACGCTGTCGCCCGGGTGGTGGGCCGCCAGCGCCGCCGTCAGGTCCTGCGACGAGCCGATCGCGGTCCCGTCGATCGCGGTGATCGTGTCGCCCGACGTCAGGCCCGCCGACGCGGCAGGCCCGCCGTCGACGACGCCGGCCAGCGTGGCGCCGGAGGCCGCGGCGGCACCCGAGGACGAGCCGTACCCCGACGCCGCGCTGTCCGCCGGAGCCACCTCCACGCCCAGGAACGCCGGGTAGCCGATCGTCACCGTCGAGGAGGCCTGGCCCGACGTGATCTCGCTCGCGATGGTGAGCGCGTTCCGGATCGGGATGGCGTAGCCGGCGGTCGCTCCGCCCTGCTGGGCGGCAGTGTCGATGCCCACGACCCGGTCGGCCGAGTCGAACAGGGGGCCGCCGGAGTCGCCGGCCTGGATGTCGGCGTCGGTCTGGATGAGGCCGTTCAGCCTCTCCGACACCGCGGTCTGCTCGGCCTGCGTGGTGATGGTCTGGTCGAGTGCCGTGACCGTGCCGGGCGACGCCGACGGTGTGCCGCCGGTCCCCCCGGCATTGCCGACGCCCGTGACGGTGTCGCCGACGGCCACGCTGCCGGACGTGTTCAGGTTCGCGGTGCTGAGGCCGGACGCGTTGCTCAGCTTCAGGACGGCGATGTCGTCGGTGGCGTCGGTGCCGACCACCGTCGCGGTGTACTGCGCACCGGTCGACACCACGGTGACGCTGATGCTGGTCGCGTCCTCCACCACATGGTTGTTGGTGAGGATCTCGCCGTCGGAGGTGAGGACGAGACCGGTTCCCGCGCTCTCCGCCTGGGCATAGGTGAGCTGGGACGTGATGTCGACGACGCCGACCTCCTCGGCCGCGGTCGCGCTCGCCAGGCCGGAGGAGCCTGCCGAGGAGCCCGAGCCGCCCAGCGACCCCGAACCGGACGATCCGGAGCCGCCCGAGGCCGAACCGCCGGAGCCGTATCCGTATCCATATCCGTAGCCGCCGGATCCGTAGCCGCCCGACCCGTACCCGTTCCGGCTCAGCGTGTTGTGGACGCTGCTGGACACCGCCGAGCCGGAGCCCGACGCCGAGCTCACGCTGTACGTCAGCGCCCCGAGCCCGAACGCCGCGCCGACGGCGACGGTGGCCGCGACGGCGGTCGAGACGACGACCGCGGGCCGGTGCCGGCTGCGCCCTGCACCGTGCGGCGCGGGAGCGACGGACGGCGCCGTGCTCGTGGCTGTTGATTCTGCGGGAACTCCGTCGACGGCGTCCATGGCTGTGGTCCTCTCGATCCAAGGTTGCTGCGCACAGCACACCGCAGCGGCATGGGAGGCCATCATGGGCTGGTTTTGACGACGCCGTGAGGAGACTTGAGTTCGCTATGAATCGCGTCACGGGAAGGTCACGGGCGTGCCTGCCCCGCCCACCGACTACGGCGTCGGCGCGGACGGCAGGCCTGCAGCCAGCAGGAAATCCGGGGTCGGCTCCACGTCGAGCCGGAACGTGCTCCCGTTCGACGCGATGCGGCACCCGGTCAGCCCGAGCATCACCGCGAGGTGGGAGGCGCCGCTCCAGAAGGTGAACTCCACCGCCTCGCCGTCGTCCATCGGGCAGTTGACCGCGCCGGTGTCGTGGCGGCCTGTCGAGTCGAGGAAGGACGCGACGCGCGCGGCCCGTGCGGGATCGTCGACGACCACCCCGGTCTGCAGCGCTCGGGAGGGCAGCGCGCCGTAGTGGCACACCCGGAACCCGGCCGGCGTGAACGGCACGATCCGCTGATCGGCGCCCGGCACGCCGGAGTCGGACAGCGTCCCGGACGGCGAGGACGGGCACGGTCCGGGCGAGTAGGTCCCGGTCGGCGCGGCGCCCGGGAGCGGCTGCGGCGTACACCCGGCGAGCGCGACGACACACGCGCCCGTCACCGCGAGCGCGGCGAGGATCCTCCGCGGAGAGCTGCGCACACGACGAAGGCTACCCCTCAGGCCACGCCGGTGACCCGCCCGCGCTCCAGCACGTAGCCGACGGCCACCGCTCCGGCGATGCAGAGCATCAGCGGAGCGAGCATGTCCGGTCCCTGGTTGGTGAACTCCATGACCAGGAGGAGGGCGGTCAGCGGCGCGCGCATGGTCACGGCGAGGAACGCGGCGGCGCCGAGCAGCGCGAACGCCGCGATCGGCTCGCCCGGCCAGGCGAGCTCCCAGATCCCGCCGAGGGTCAGGCCGAGGCCGGCGCCGATCGCGAACGACGGCGTGAGCGTGCCGCCCGCCGCGCCGGCGCCGATCGTCCCGACGGTCGCGGCGGTCTTGACGACGGTCGTCAGCAGGATGACGACGACCGGCAGCGTCGCCGTCAGCGCGAGCTGCCCCAGCGAGCGGCCGTTCCCGAGGATCGCCGGCAGCCACAGCGCCACCACGCCCACGGCGGTGAAGACGACCGGCATCACGATGAGGATGCCCCACGACTTCGGGCGGTGGTTCTGGGCCAGGCGGGTGAGCCGCACGAAGCCGACGGCGGCGAAGCCGATGATCGGCCCGGCGAGGACCGCCCACACCACGAGCTGCGGCTGCAGCGGGAGCTTCTCCACGACGTAGAGCGGGTTGGCCGGCACGACGACGCGTGCGACGAGGGCGGCGATCGCGGAGGTCGCGAGCGCGGGCAGCACCGTCGCGAAGCTGATCTCCGCCAGCAGGATCTCGATCGCGAACACCGCGCCGCCGAACGGGACGTTGTAGACCGCGGCGAGGCCGGCGCCGGCTCCGCAGGCGACCAGGATGCGGCGCTCCCGGGCGCTCACCCCCGCACGGTCGGACAGCCAGGACGCCCACCACGCCGCGACCTCGCGCGGCGCGACCTCCCGGCCGATCGAGGCGCCGAGGCCCACGATGATCACCTGGAGGGCGGCGTTGAGCAGGGTGACGACGCCGGGCATCCGGCGGCCGCCCACCGCCGACTCCACCGAGACGATCGTCCGCGCCGGGCTGCGGCGTCCCCAGCGCCGGAGGAAGTACCACCCGACGCCGCCGATGACGCCGGCGAGGGCCAGGGCGATGACGCGGCTCGCGGGCGGCGCGTCGAGGAGTCCCTCCAGGAAGGTCCCCTCCGAGTACCCGAAGGCGAGGTGCTGGATGGTGTGCAGCCCCAGGTAGACCAGGCCGCCGCCCACGCCTGCGCCGACCCCGACGAGCGCCGTGACGACGACCAGCCTGGCCAGCCAGGCAGGCGTGGCGCGCGCGGGGACGCGGCGGGCGGAGGGCACGAGGCCAGGCTATCGTCAGCGAGCCGCCGCTCAGGGCGCGGCGAGCCCTCCGACCGTGAGGAGGTTCACCGTGGTGGACGTGCACGCCGTGTAGTTCGTGTTGCCGATGAACAGCGACTCGGTCGACCCCGGCGGGTAGACCCGGAAGCCGTCGGCCTTCTGCGGCTTGCAGTCGGAGTCGGAGTAGTTGCCCGCCTGGGTGATCTTCAGCGGCGCCTGCGCGGTGCCGCCGGGCTGCAGGACGACCGTGTCGTGCGGGGTGCTGCGGTCGAACTGCGCCGGGTTGCCGAGCTGGGTGCCGTTGCCGTCGCCGACGAACGAGACACCCGGCCAGCCCTGCAGCGAGCACTGCGTCGTCCCCTTGTTGGTGAGGATCAGGGTGACCTCCACGTGCCCGGCTGCGCCGCCGCCGCCGGGGCCGATGCTCCCGGCCAGTGCGGAGGTGGCGCACTGGCCGTCCACCGGCTGCGAGCTGCTGGTGCCGGTCGGGCGCGGCGACGCCGTGCCGGTGTCGGCGGAGGTGGAGTCGGAGGACGCAGGGGACTGCGACGGACCCGCGCCGGAGGCGCAGCCGGCGACCCCCCAGGCGAACGCCGCGGCGAGCGCGAGCGCGAGGGCGGGCCGGGCGATGACGGAGGCGCGGGTCGAGGCGGACATGCACTATTCTCTGCACGCCAGGGCCTCCCGCTCCGTCAGGACTCGCCGCGCCGGGTCGAGATGCACTGGCAGGATGAGGGTATGAGAGCGTTCGGATCCTGGCTGGCCCGCTATTGGACGATCTTCGTCCCCGTCATCGGCGTGGTCGTCCTGGTGGCGTTCTGGTCGGTCGAACTGCAGCCGGTCGCCGTCGCGCTGATCGCCGTGGTGCTGGCCGGCACGGTGCTCGCGGCGGTGCAGCATGCCGAGGTCGTCGCGCACCGCGTCGGGGAGCCGTTCGGGTCGCTCGTGCTCGCGGTGGCGGTGACGATCATCGAGGTGGCGCTGATCGTGACCCTGATGACCACGGGCAAGGACTCCGCGACGCTCGCGCGCGACACCGTGTTCTCCGCGGTCATGATCACGATGAACGGCATCGTCGGCCTCAGCCTCCTGCTGAGCGCCACCCGCAAGGAGACCACCACCTTCAACGCGCAGGGCAGCGGCGCGGCGCTCGGCACGGTCACCGCGATGGCGACGCTCACCATGGTGCTGCCGACGTTCACGGAGGCGACGCCCGGTCCGGAGTTCTCGCCCGGCCAGCTCACCTTCGCGGCGATCGCGTCGGTGGCGCTCTACGCGATGTTCGTCTTCACGCAGACCTTCGCGCACCGCGACTTCTTCCTGCCGGTCTCCCCCAAGGGCACGCCGCTCACCGAGGACAGCCACGCCGACGCGCCGTCGACCCGCACGGCGCTGATCAGCGTCGGCCTCCTGCTCGTCGCGCTCGTCGCGGTGGTCGGGCTCGCCAAGCTGGAGTCCACCCCGATCGAACGCGCCGTGACCGGCATCGGCCTCCCGCAGTCGTTCGTCGGCGTCATCATCGCGCTGCTCGTGCTGCTCCCGGAGGGCATCGCCGCGTCCAAGGCCGCGCGGCGCAACCGCATGCAGACCAGCCTCAACCTGGCGCTCGGCTCGGCGATCGCCAGCATCGGGCTCACCATCCCGGCGATCGCGGTCGCGTCCATCTGGCTGCCCGGGCCGCTGCACCTGGGGCTCGGCTCCAGTCAGATCGTCCTGCTGATGCTCACCGTGGTCATCAGCATCCTGACGATCATGCCGGGGCAGGCGGCGCGCATCAAGGGCGGCATCCACCTGATCATCTTCGCCGCGTTCATCTTCCTGTCCATCGTGCCGTGACGGTGGTTCGTCGTACGCTCCGAGCATGAGCGGACGCGACCCGCGGGTGGACGCCTACCTGGCGCCGCTGCCGGCCTGGCAGCGGGAGGTCTTCGGCGAGCTTCGCGACATCCTGCACGAGGCCGATCCGGCGATCGAGGAGACGATCAAGCGCTCGGTCCGGCCGTACTTCGTGCTCGACGGCACGGTCGCGGCGTTCCTGGCCGCGAAGGACCACGCGAACCTGTTCGTCTACGACGGCGGGATCGTGCCGGACCCGGCTGGGCTCATCACGGCGGGCCACGACAATGCGACGGCGCGCACCATCGGATTCCGGGAGGGCGACCCCATCGACCGGGCGGCGCTGCTGGAGTTCCTGCGGCGCCTCATCGCCGACAACCGCGCGGGCGGCTGGCGGAAGCTCACCGGGCGGCGCTGACCGCCGCGTCCCACAGCGTTTCCGCCGCGAGCCGGGCCGCCAGCGGCGTCCCGCCGCAGAGCGCGGCGCTCGCGGACGCGCCGTCGAACAGCAGCGTGAGCTGCACAGCGAGCACGTGCGGCGACGCGGCGCCCGCGGCCGCGGCCTGCCGCTCGAAATACGCGGTCAGCTCGCCCTTGAAGTGCTGCGCCACCTGCGCGGCGGGATGCTCCCGGTCGCGCAGCTCGGTGGCGACGTTGACGAACGGGCAGCCGAAGTAGTCGCCGGCCTCCGCGGCGCGGTGGAGGGCGTCGTAGACGTGCAGGACCCGCTCCCGCGGCGTGCGGTCGTCGTCCTCCGGACGGAAGTAGCCCGCGACCACGCGGGGACCGTACTCCGTCAGCATGTCCGCGACGATCGCGTCCTTGCTCTCGAAGTGCTGGTAGATGGAGCGCTTGGAGACCTGCGCCTCCTGCGCGAGCCGGTCGACGCCGACCGCGTGCACGCCCTCGCGGATGAAGAGCCGGGCGGCGGCGTCCAGCACGCGCTCGCGGGGCTTGGGGCGCGGGGCGGTCGTCGAGGTCATGTGTCGATTCTAGAAGGCGGGTTGCGCAAAGTAAACCGATCTGTGTACATTGTCGGAAACAGATCAGTTTACTTTTGGAGGATCATCATGACCGATCTCACCGGACGGACCGCACTCGTCACCGGCGCCAACCGCGGCCTGGGAGCGGCGTTCGTCGCCGAGCTCCTCGCCCGCGGCGCCTCGAAGGCCTACGCCGCCGCGCGCCGCCCCGAGTCGGTCGACGTCACCGACCCGCGCGTCGTCCCGCTGGAGCTGGACGTCACCGACGCCGAGAGCATCCGCCGCGCAGCCGAGGCCGCCCCGGACGTGACCGTGCTCGTCAACAACGCGGGGATCGGCGTGAACCAGTCCCTCGTCAGCGGCGACCTGGACGAGATCCACCGCGAGTTCGACACCAACTTCTGGGGCCCGGTCCTGGTGACGCGCGCGTTCGCCCCGATCCTCACGGCGAACGGCGGCGGCGCGATCGTGAACATGCACTCCGCGCTCAGCTGGTACGCCATCGGCTCCTACAGCGCCACGAAGGCCGCGCTCTGGTCGGCCAGCAACTCGACGCGCGTCGAGCTCGCGCCGCAGGGCGTCCAGGTCGTCGGCGTCCACGTCGGCTACGTCGACACCGACATGGCCGCGCACGCCGACGGCTACAAGGTGCCGCCGGCGCAGGTGGTCGCCGAGGCGCTCGACGCCGTCGAGGCGGGAGACGCGGAGGCCATCGTCGGGGAGACCGCGCAGCAGGTGAAGGCGGTCCTCGACCAGGACGTGCGCGTCCTCTACCCCCAGCTCGCCAGGTAGGAGTCGGAGGCGAAGCCGCGCGGGCGGATGCCCCACTCCGCCGTCCAGGTCTCGCCCGGCTCGACCCAGTGCAGGCCCTGACCGGTGTTGAGCGCGTTCGCCGGGGCCGTCATCGGCTCCACGGCGAGCGCGACCTCGCCCGGCTCCTTGGTGGCGAAGGCGCGGTGGGTGAAGACCTGGACGTACGCGAAGGACGCGTCGCCCCACAGGGTGACCGTCCGGCCGTCCGGCGCGGCGAGGACATGCTCTGCGGGGGCGCGGAGGTCGCCGAAGCCGTCGTTGAGGTCGAGGTCCGCGACGACGGTGCCCTCCGAGAGGTCGAAACGGGTGCCGGCGACCGGGGCCTCCCCGGTGACGTTCAGCCGGTCGTCGGTCTCGAACCGGGTGCCGGCGTGGACGGTCAGCCTCAGCTGCGTCGCGGGCACATCGCCGATCCGCAGGTAGGGATGCGCTCCGATCGCGACGGGCGCGCTCCGGTCGCCGCGGTTCGTCACGGTGTGGGTGACCGTCAGTCCCTCGGTGTCGAGCTCGTGCGTGACCGTGGTGTCGAGGATGAACGGATACCCGGCCTCCGGATAGATCGTGGCCGCCTGGGTCACCGCCGAATCGGAGCGCTCCACCAGCGTGTATGGGCGGTAGCGCAGCAGGCCGTGGGACGCGTTCCCGAGCGCCGGCTCGGTGAGGGCGAGCCGCTGCGGCACGCCGTCCAGCTCCCAGACGCCGTCCTTCACCCGGTTCGGCCACGGCATCAGCACGATGCCGTCGGCCGACGGCGGCGTCGCGTCCTCCGGGAACGGCTCGACGATGTCCGCTCCCCCGTACCGGAGGGTGCGGATGCCGGCCGCCACCTGGGTGATCGTGGCGGTCAGGTCGCCGAACTCGAGCTCGTACTGGTCTCCGGTCGGTGCGCGCATGCGGACAGCGTATTCCTCAGGCAATGGTCACGGGCAGGCCTGCGGCGCGCAGCGAACGCACCGCGGCCGGCTCGGCCGACTCGCCCGTGATGAGACCGGCCACGTCCTCCAGCGCGGCGATCCGGCCGACGTGCGTCCGGCCGAGCTTGGAGCCGTCGGCGACGACCAGAGCGCGGCCGGAGGACGCGACCATGACGCGCTTGAGGTCGGCCTCCGGGAGGTTCACATTGGTGACGCCGCCCACCGGATCGACGCCGGTGCAGCCGATGAACGCGAGGTCGGCGTGCACCCGCTCCAGCAGCGCGGAGGCCAGCGGCTCGACCAGCGAGTGCTGCAGCGGACGCAGCGTGCCGCCGGTGACCACCACCTGGAAGCGCGGGATGGCGCGCTCCAGCTCCAGAGCGATGGTGAGGCCGTTCGTGATGACGGTCACGTCCTCCAGCTCGTCGCGGTCGGCCAGGGCGCGCGCGATCGCCGCGGTCGTGGTGCCGACGTCGAGCAGGACGCTGCTGCCGGACTCCACCAGCGCTGCGGCGGCCGCTCCGATCCGCCGCTTCTCCTCGGCGGACGACTCCAGGGCCTCCTCGAAGCTCGCCTCCCGCGCGCCCGCGCTGCGCAGCACGGCCCCGCCGTGGACGCGGCGGATGCTCTGCTGGGCGTCGAGGGCGTCGAGGTCGGTGCGCACGGTGACGTCGGAGACCTGGAACGCCTCGCTCAGCTCGGCGACGCGGACGAACCCGCTGCGGCCGATGAGGTCGAGCATCCGCTCGCGGCGGAGGGCGGCGGGCAGCGGTTCGCTCATACCGGCAATGCTCCAGCGCTTGCGTTTGCTTGTCAATCCGCAAGTCGATCGGTACATTTACTTTCGGAAACGAAAGGTAAGCATGGCCGCCATCACGAAGCGCCCGCACCGCCTGTCCGACGGTCGCGACCTCATCTACTACGACGACCCGGACACCGCGCTCGACCCCGAGCGTGCGCCCGACCTGCGCGAGCCCGCTCCGCGGCCGGCCACCGCGACCATGCGCCAGGACCCGCTGACCGGCGAATGGGTGTCGATCGCCGCCGCCCGGCAGAACCGCGTCATGCTCCCGCCCGCCGAGCTCGACCCGCTGGCGCCGGCCACGCCCGGCAACCCGTCCGAGATCCCGAGCCTGTACGACGTCGCGGTCTTCGAGAACAAGTCGCCGTCGTTCGGGCCGCTGCTGGAGGACGCGAACCAGCCGGCCTCGCTGGAGGACCTGTCGACGGTCGGCCTGGAGCGCACCCGCACCTCCGTGGGCCGCTGCGAGGTCGTCTGCTTCAGCCCGGCGACGACCGGTTCGTTCGGCAGCCTCACCCCGACGCGGGCACGCACCGTCATCGAGGCGTGGGCGGACCGCACGGCGGCGCTCTCCGCCCTCCCGAACGTGCGACAGGTCTTCCCGTTCGAGAACCGGGGCGAGGCCATCGGCGTCACCCTGCACCACCCGCACGGCCAGATCTACGCCTACCCGTACATCACCCCCCGCACGAACGCGCTGATCCGGTCGCTGGAGCGCTACGGGCCGACGCTGTTCGCCGACATCCTGGAGCGCGAGCGCGCGTCCGAGCGGGTCATCCTCGCGGGCGAGCACTGGACGGCGTTCGTGCCGTTCGCCGCGCGCTGGCCGATCGAGATCCACGTGCTGCCGCACCGGCACATCCCGGACCTCGCCGCGACCTCCGGCGCCGAGCGCGACGAGCTCGCCACCCTCTACCTGCGCGTGCTGCGCGGCGTCGACGCGCTCTACGACTCCCCGACGCCCTACATCGCGGCCTGGCACCAGGCGCCCGTCGACACCCACCGCGACGACATCCGGCTCATGCTGCAGCTGACCTCCCCCCGCCGCGGCGCGGATAAGCTGAAGTTCCTCGCCGGCTCCGAGTCGGCGATGGGCGCCTGGATCGGCGACATCCCGCCCGAGCAGGCCGCCGCCGCGCTCCGGGAGGCCGTCGCCCGCGCCGACCGGGACAACCCCGTCGGGGAGCTGCCCGCCGGGATCGCCGGGCTTGTGACCGCGCCCGCCGCCTCCCCCGACCCCGCTCCAGAAGGAAAGATCCCCGCATGACCGACCTCCGCACCGGCGTCCGCGACGACTTCGCCTCGATCTTCGGCCGCGAACCCGACGGCGTCTGGTCGAGCCCCGGCCGGGTGAACCTCATCGGCGAGCACACCGACTACAACCTCGGCTTCGTGCTGCCGTTCGCGATCAACCGGCGCACCGTCGCCGCGCTCGGCCTGCGCGAGGATCGCACGGTCCGAGTCGGGAGCACGTTCGCCGACGAGCTGGTGGAGATCGACCTCGACCGGCTCACCCCCGACGCGCTCGACGGCTGGTCGGCCTACCCGCTCGGCGTCGCGTGGGCGCTCGGCGAGTTCGGCGCCGACCTGGCCGCGGTGCCCGGCTTCGACCTCCTCATCGACTCCAACGTGCCCGTCGGCGCCGGCCTCTCCTCGTCGGCGGCGATCGAGGGCGCGACCGCGCTCGCGCTCAACGACGTGTGGCGCCTCGGCCTCGACCGGCGGACCCTCGCCCGTGTCGGCCAGCGCAGCGAGAACATCGTCGTCGGCGCCCCGACCGGGATCATGGACCAGTCCGCGTCGCTGCTCGGCGAGCAGGACGCCGCCGTCTTCCTCGACTGCCGCTCGCTGCACGCGGAGATCGTGCCGCTCGGCCTCGAGGAGGCCGGCCTGGTCGCCCTCATCGTCGACACCGGGGTCACCCACGCGCACGCGACCGGCGGCTACGCCGAGCGGCGGGCGTCGTGCGAGGCCGGGGCGCGAGCGCTCGGCGTCGAGTCGCTGCGCGACGTGAGCGTGGACGACCTCCCGCGCGCCCGCGACCTCCTGGACGATGTGACGTTCCGCCGCGTGCGCCACGTCGTGACCGAGGACCAGCGCGTGCTCGACACGGTCCGCACCCTCCGCGAGAGCGGCCCGGCGGCGATCGGCGACCTCCTGGACGCCTCGCACGCCTCGATGCGCGATGACTTCGAGATCTCCGTCCCCGAGCTCGACCTCGCGGTCGAGACCGCGCAGGCGAACGGCGCGATCGGCGCGCGGATGACCGGCGGCGGCTTCGGCGGCTCGGCGATCGCGCTCGTGCCGGTCGACGCGCTCAGCCGGGTGCAGGTGGCGCTCGACGGCGCGTTCGCGGAGCACGGCTTCGGCCAGCCGGAGCTGTTCACCGTGACCGCGTCCGAGGGCTCGCGCCGGGAGAGCTGAGGCGCGTTCATCCGCAGGTCACCGGCGTTCGCCAGAATGGGACGATGAGCGAACCGGAGATCACCTGGCTGAGCCCTGACACCGCTCAGATCCGCCAGCCGAAGTCGTCGCACTGGGAGGCCCCGTTCCTCTTCCTGCTGTTCGGGCGCGAGCGCTCCCTGCTCATCGACACCGGCGCGACGAACGACGAGGCGGTGTTCCCGCTCCGGGCGACGATCGACCGGCTCACGGACGAATGGCTGCGCCGCAACCGCGCGGTCTTCACGCGGCCCTACCCGCTGGTGGTCGCGCACAGCCACGCGCACCGCGACCACATCGCGGGTGACCCGCTGCTGGTCCGCCGGCCGGGGACGACGCTGGTCGGGACGACGCCTGCGCAGGTGATCTCGTTCTTCGGCTTCCACTCCTGGCCGGACGAGACGGTGGAGTTCTCGCTCGGACGCCGCATCGTGGACGTCATCGCCGGCCCGGGCCACGAGCCCTCGGCGGTCGCGTTCTTCGACCGGGCGACCGGCATCCTGTTCACCGGCGACACCGTGCTGCCCGGGCACCTGTACGTGCGCGACCGCGCGCAGTACCGGGCGACCATCGAGCGGCTGATCCGCTTCCGCGCGGCGCCGACCGCCCCGCTGGTCGAACTGCGCGGGGCGCACGTCGAGATGTCGGCGACGCCGGGCGTCGTCTACCCGCCAGGGACCCTCGACCAGCCCGACGAGCTGCCACTGCCACTCTCCCCGCGCGTCCTCGACCGCGTCCTGTCCGCGCTCGACGCGTCGGAGGACGCGCCGGGCAAGCCGGTCGTGCGCAAGCGGTTCGTACTCGTCGACGAGTGACCCGGGCGGCACCGTAAGGTGTGGGCATGACCATCATCACGCTCACCGACGGCTCCACCCCCCGCGTCGCCGACGACGCCTTCGTCGCGGCCGGCGCCGTCCTCGCCGGGCGGGTGACGCTCCTAGCCGGCTCCAGCGTCTGGTACAACGCGGTGCTGCGGGCGGAGGCGGAGGACATCGTCCTCGGCGAGCGCAGCAACCTCCAGGACAACGTCTCCTGCCACGTCGACCACGGCTACCCGCTCACCATCGGCGCGGACGTCTCGGTCGGCCACAACGCTGTGCTGCACGGCTGCACGATCGAGGACGGGGTGCTGGTCGGCATGCACGCGACGGTCCTCAACGGCGCCGTCGTCGGCGCGGGCTCGCTGCTGGCGGCGGGGACGGTCGTGCTGGAGGGCGCGGTCATCCCGCCGGGATCCCTCGTCGCCGGCGTCCCCGGCAAAGTGCGCCGCGAGCTCACCGACGACGAGCGCGCCGGCATCCTCCGCAACGCGGAGGCCTACCTGACCCACGTCACCGAGCACCCCGCCGGCTGAACTCCCCAGCCATCGCTCCCTCACTTCCTCCCGCCGAACACGGCGTGTCGCGGGAAGAAGTGAGGAACGGATGGCTGCGGTCAGGGGGTGACCGGGGCGGCTTCGCCGTGGGTGATCCGGACGAGTTCCTCGAAGGTCGTCGGGAAGACCGTGTGCGCGTGGCCCGCGGCGGCCCAGACCTCGGGGTAGCCCGCGAGCGCGACGTCCACGACGGTCCGCAGACGCTCGGGATGCCCGAGCGGCGCGACACCGCCGATGGTCTGACCCGTCGCGGCCTTCACCGTGTCGGCGTCGGCGCGGCGGATGCGGCCGCCGAGCCGCTCGCCGAGGAACGCGGTGTCGACGCGGTGCGCGCCGGACGTCATCACCAGCAGCGGCTCACCGTCGATCGTGAAGACCAGGGAGTTGGCGATGGCGCCGACCTCCACGCCCAGCTCGGCGGCGGCGGACACCGCGGTCGGCGTCGCGGACTCGAACCAGCGCACGCGGGGCTCGATCCCGGCCTCCAGCAGCGCCGCCTCCACCCGCTCGACGGCGGGGTGCGTGCGCTCCTCGGCGGTCATGCCAGGGCCCGCTCCGCCGACTCCACGACGTTCTGCAGCAGCAGCGCCCGCGTCATCGGGCCCACGCCGCCGGGGTTCGGCGAGACCCACGCGGCGACCTCGGCCACGTCGTCCGCCACGTCGCCGGCGACCTTGCTCTTGCCGGTCACCGGGTCCTCCACGCGGCTGACGCCGACATCCAGGACGATCGCGCCCGGCTTGACGTTGTCCGCGGTCACCAGGCCGGCGACGCCCGCCGCGGCCACGATCACGTCGGCGCTGCGCAGGATGCCGTCCAGGTCCACCGTCCCGGTGTGGGTCAGGGTCACCGTGGCGTTGTACTCGCGGCGGGTGAGCAGCGAGCCGATCGCCCGGCCCACGGTCACGCCGCGGCCGACGACCACGACGTGCTTGCCGTTCAGCTCGATCCCGTGCCGCAGCATCAGCTCGATGACGCCGCGCGGGGTGCACGGCAGCGGCGTGGTGATCGGCCGGTTGACATTGAGGACCAGGCGGCCCAGGTTCGTCGGGTGCAGGCCGTCGGCGTCCTTGGCGGGGTCGACCAGCTCCAGGATCGCATCGGTGTCGATGTGCGGCGGCAGCGGGAGCTGGACGATGAATCCGGTGCAGTCCGGGTCGTCGTTGAGGTCCTCGATCACGGCCTCGAGCTCGGCCTGCGAGATGTCCGCAGGCAGGTCGCGGCGGATCGAGGCGATGCCGACCTCCGCGCAGTCGCGGTGCTTGCCCGCGACGTACCACTGCGACCCGGGGTCGTCGCCGACCAGGATCGTGCCGAGGCCGGGCACGACGCCCTGCTCGCGCAGCGCCGTCACCCGTTCCTTCAGCTCCGCCTTGATCTCCGCAGCCGTAGCCTTGCCATCCAAAACCTTCGCCGTCACGCCGGCCTCCACACTCGTTGCGAACCGTCGAGTGCGCGGATAATCCGCGTACTCGACGGTTTCTGGCTGATTTATCGCGTACTCGGCGGTTGCCGGGCCGTCAGATGGAGGACGGGAGCTCTACGGGGAAGCCCTCCTGGCCGGAGGGGGTGAGGCCCGGGTAGAGCGGGAACGCGGCGGTGAGCGCGTCGACGCGGGCGCGCAGCGCCTTGGTGTCGGCGCCGGGACGCAGCGCGAGCGCGATGATGTCGGCCACCTCGGTGAACTCGGTGTCGCCGAAGCCGCGCGTCGCGAGCGCCGGCGTGCCGATCCGGAGGCCGGAGGTCACCATCGGCGGGCGCGGGTCGAACGGGACCGCGTTGCGGTTGACGGTGATGCCGACCTCGTGGAGGACGTCCTCCGCCTGCTGGCCGTCGAGCTCCGAAGTGCGGAGGTCGGCGAGCACCAGGTGCACGTCGGTGCCGCCGGTGAGCACGTCGACGCCCGCGGCGCGCGAGTCATCGGCGGTGAGGCGCTCGGCGAGCAGCTTGGCGCCGCGGATGGTGCGCTCCTGGCGGTCCTTGAACTCCTCGGTTGCGGCGAGCTTGAACGCGGTCGCCTTGGCGGCGATCACGTGCATGAGCGGGCCGCCCTGCTGGCCGGGGAAGACGTTCGAGTTGAGCTTCTTGGCGAGCTCCATGTCGCGGCTGAGGATGAAGCCGGAGCGCGGGCCGCCGATGGTCTTGTGGACGGTCGAGCTGACGACGTCGGCGTGCGGCACGGGCGACGGGTGCAGCCCGGCGGCGACGAGGCCGGCGAAGTGCGCCATGTCCACCCAGAGCTTGGCGCCCACCTCGTCCGCGATCTCGCGGAACGCGGCGAAGTCGAGCTGGCGCGGGTAGGCCGACCAGCCGGCGATGATGACCTGCGGCTTGTGCTCGAGGGCCTTGTCGCGCACCACGTTCATGTCGACGGTGAAGGACTCCGGGTCGACGCCGTAGGCGACCGCGTTGTAGAGCTTGCCGGAGAAGTTGAGCTTCATTCCGTGGGTCAGGTGGCCGCCGTGGGCGAGCTCCAGGCCGAGGATGGTGTCGCCGGGGGTGGCGATGGCCGACAGGACGGCCGCGTTGGCGGACGCGCCGGAGTGCGGCTGGACGTTGGCGTACTCGGCGCCGAACAGGCTCTTCGCCCGGTCGATCGCCAGCTGCTCGGCGATGTCCACGTACTCGCAGCCGCCGTAGTAGCGGCGGCCCGGGTAGCCCTCGGCGTACTTGTTCGTCAGTACCGAGCCGACGGCTTCGAGGACCGCGCGCGGCACGAAGTTCTCGGAGGCGATCATCTCGAGGTAGTCGCGCTGGCGGCCGAGCTCGAGCTGCAGCACCTCCGCGATCTCGGGATCGACCTCCGCCAGCGGGGCGGTGAAGGTGGACGGAAGGGTGTCGGTCACAATCGGCTCCTTGAAAGCAGGGATGGACAATCTCTGTGCATCGACCCAGGCGCGCGGCCGAATCCATCCGTTCGTTCGAGGTAACCGTTGTCGCTCCCCGATGGTGACCATCTGAGCGCCAGTCGCGACGTGAGCAAGCATAGCAAAGGGGCGCGGAACCGGGTCGTGCTCATCCGCAGGGGCCTTGCTGATTAGTTAGGAGTGCTGCGATACTCGCTGGTGGCCGTCCCGCGGGCGGGCAGTGCCGGCCGGAACCCGAGAACCCCCTTGACCTGGTGAGGAGCATCCGTGGTCGTTCCCCGCCCCGCCCTGCTCGAGAACACGGGCGACGCGCCCTTCACACTGCTCCCCGGCGCCCGGATCATCGTCGCGGGGCCCGGCGCCGACGCGGTCGGCCGACTGCTGCGCGCGGAGCTGGCCACGGACTGCCGGCGCGAGCTCGCGGTCGTCCACGAGCCTCCCGGCTTCGGCGACATCGCCATCGTCATCGCCGACGACGAAGGACCGGCCGGACATCCGGAGGAGGGCTACACGCTGGAGGCGTCCGCCGAGGGGGTGCGGATCGGCGCGGCGACCGCCGCCGGGGCGTTCCGCGGCGTGCAGACCCTGCGGCAGCTGGTCCCCGCCGAGTGCGAGGGCGACCCGCTGACGGTCGACGCCGTGCGGATCGCCGACTTCCCCCGCTTCGCGTACCGGGGCGCGATGCTCGATGTGGCCCGGCACTTCTTCCCCGTCGCGGACGTCAAGCGGTTCCTCGACGCGATCGCACTGCTGAAGGTCAACCACCTGCACCTTCACCTGACCGACGACCAGGGCTGGCGCATCGAGATCGCCTCGTGGCCGGAGCTGACCCGGATCGGCGGATCGACCGGCAGCGACGGGAGCCCTGGGGGCTTCTACACGGCCGATGATTACCGGGAGCTGGTCGCGTACGCGGCGGAGCGCCACATCACGGTCGTTCCCGAGGTCGACATGCCGGGGCACACCAACGCCGCGCTGGCGTCGTATCCGGAGCTCAACGCCGACGGCGTCGCGCCCGCCCTCTACACCGGCTCGAAGGTCGGCTTCAGCAGCCTCCGGACCGGCGACCCGGTCACCGACGGCTTCGTCCGCGATGTGGTGCGTGAGCTGGCGGCGCTGACCCCGGGACCGTACCTCCACATCGGCGGCGACGAGTGCCTGAGCACACCGGAGGCGGACTTCCAGACGTTCGTCCGGCGTGCGGCGGAGCTCGTGGCCGAGACCGGCAAGCTCCCGGTCGGCTGGCACGAGATGGGCCGGACCCCCGGGCTCCCCGAGGGCACGATCGGTCAGTACTGGTCGTTCCGCACGCCGCGCGAGGACGCGGCGGAGCAGACGCTCGCGTTCGTCCGCGGCGGCGGCGCGGTGATCATGTCGCCCGCCGACGTCGCATACCTCGACATCGTGTACGAGGACGGCGACCCGATCGGCCAGGACTGGGCGGACGGCCCGACCGACCTCCGCAGCGCGTACGAGTGGGACCCGGCACGGATCGTGCCGGGGCTGGGCGACGCGCACCTCCTCGGCGTGGAGGCCCCGCTGTGGACGGAGACCGTCCCGACGATCGAGGACGCCGAGCGGATGGTGTTCCCACGCCTCGCCGCGATCGCCGAGATCGGCTGGTCGCCCGCACCCGCGGACACCGCCGAGATCGCGTCGGTGCGGGACTTCGACGACTTCGCGTCGCGGGTGGCGCAGCTCGCGGAGCACTGGGACGCCCTCGGGACGGCCTATCGCCGCGCGGCCGGAGTGCCGTGGCCGGAGGACGCGACGCGCTGACGACGCGCTGACGAGAGGGAGCCGGTGACCCCACAGGGGATCACCGGCTCCGGTCCTGCGCGGCGCTCAGCGCCGGTCCGCGATCACGCGGCAGCGGTCTCCTCGCTGCTGCGGCGACGACGGACGAGCATCAGCGTGAGGCCCGCGCCGACGAGCAGCACGGCCGCGCCGCCGATCCCGGCGATCGCGATGTCCGAACCGGTCATCGCCAGGCCGCCGCCGTTGCTGCCGGAGCCGCCCGTGCCGGCGCCGCCGGCGCCCGAGCCGTCCGTAGCGCCGCTACCGCCGTTGCCGCCGTTCCCTTCGGGGTTGCCGGTCGTGGCGTTCGCCACGGTGACCTGGAACGTGTCCCAGACGGCGCCGCTGGCGCGCAGCACCTCGACCGTGTAGCTGTCCGCCGCCGTCGCCGGCATGACGAAGGAGAAGGTGTGCGAGCCGTCGACCTGAGCGGGCACGGCGAACTGCTTCGCCGTGGCGCTGGCCGGAGCCATGCGTGTGGAAATCAGCGTCGCCGTGTGCCCGTCCGTGCCGGTGATCACCTGGGTCGTGGCCTCATTGGGGTCGTACGTGTTGGCCGGCGCCGTGTAGGTCACGGTCTCACCGGGCTCGGCGACGTACTTGTCGAGCACGCCGTGCAGCGCGTTGGGGTCCACGTAGTCCGCGTTCGCGGCGGCCGCGGGCGCCAGGGCCAGCGCCAGGGCGACGAGGCCGCCGAAGAGTGTCTTTCTCATGGGTTCTCCTTGTTTGGGGTGGGCAGGTGTGGCTGGGGCCGACCGGAGCCGTCCGGTCAGTCACAGGTCCCGGGCTCGGCGTAGTGCTCGAACTCGGTGGCGGTGGGGGTCGCGATCACACGGTCGACGGTCGGCGACCGGGTCGGGAGCGCGACGAAGTCGGCGACGACGACCGACACGGCGCCCGGCGCCAGGTCGATCTCGGCGACGACCACGGGGCGGCCGTCGATCATCCGGGTGAGGATCGGGACCTCCGCGCCGTCGATGGTCACCCGGGTGGGTCGCAGGCTGTCGGTGGCGGCGAATTGGACCATCGTCCGGATGCCGCCGGTCGCCAGGCCCGGAACGCCGGGGCCGGTCACGACCCACGGGTAGGTCGCGATGTCGGCGGGAGCCGTCGACGCGAGCGTGGCCGTCGCCGTGACCGTCCTCCGGGTCGTGGCCGTGCCGGGCGTGGGGGTCGCCGCGGGCTCTGCCGCGTGGCAGGCGGCGGTGAAGGTGCCCTCGAGGTAGGTGTCCATCTTCCCGGCAGTGCCGTCGACGAGGAAGACTCCGACCGGAGCGCCGCGGTCGGTCAGCCGGCCCAGGGGTCCGCTGAGCGGTCCGCCGCCGAGCTGTCGTTGCAGCGCGCTGTCCGCGAACCAGACCGAGATGCGGCCCTGCTCCGCGGCGGTGCCGAGCGCCGTGAGCACACCGACCGTACTCGTCCCGCTTCCGAACAGCTTGTCGAACATGACCTGGGTGAGCTCGCCGAAGAAGACGTCCTGCTGATCACGGCTCGGGATCTGGAGGTAGACATCGCTCAACAGCACCCTCGTGGCGTTCTCGCTGTTCAGCTCGCGTCCGTCGACGGTGATCGGGCCGGTCGCGGCCAGGAGCAGGGCGATCGTCGCCGTGTCGATCGAGACGACCCCGTCGAGGTCGGTGCCGAGGGCAGCCCGGAAGTGGGCGGCCGTCAGCTCGCCGCTGCGGACGAAGTCGGGGGTCAGGTTGACGTTCTGGATGTAGCCGCCGAGGCGCTCGCCGAACAGGGCGCTCTCCTCCGGCGTCACGGCGAGCCCGGCGCCGTCGGGCGGGTTCAGCTGTTCGGGGACGAGCTGGCGGCCGAGCTCGAGGCGGCCGCCGTCCGCGGTCAGCTCGGAGATCGCGCCCGCGATGCCTCCGGTGGTCCGGAGCTCGGCGTTGTTGTTGAACAGCAGGGCGTAGCTCTTGGCGCCGTCCGCGCCGAGCGCAGCCGGCACGATGCGCGCGGCGACGGAGAGCGCCGAGACGGTGCCGTGGAGCGAGTCGACCAGCTCGGTCGCCTGGCGGACGCCGGCGGCCAGCTGCGGCACGAGCGGCCCCTCCGCCGCATCGCGCAGGGTCGCTCGGCTGCGGTCGAGCGCGGCCTCCGCGGTGTGCAAGCCGGCCGCCGTGCGGGAGACGGCGGCGGTGTCGACCGAGCGGCCGGAGAGGGAGACCGCGGACTCCAGGCGTGCGAAGTCGGAGACCACCGGCGCCAGCCCCGCCTCCACCGTCTCGGCGAGCGCTTCGACGGTGAGCCGGTAGGAGCGCAGATTGGCCCCGGCGATGGGGACGAACTCGGCGGAGCGCCAGACGACGTCGCCCGTGAGGTCGCGGGCCTCGGCCAGCCGGCCGCCCAGCTCCTGGAGCCGGTCGGCGCGGGAGCCCGCCGACGCCGGGTCGGCGGACACGGCCGCCATGGTGGAGGACGCCTCCGCACGCGCCGCCGAGACGTGGCCGTAGGAGATCGCCAGCCGCGCGCCCACCCACACGGCGGCGGCCACGGCGACGAACGCGAGGGCGCAGAGCGAGAGCAGCACGACGCGCGTGGCGCGTGCAGGCCCCGCCGCCCTTGCACGGCGGCGCGAACGACCGCTCATCAGCCCTCGACTCCCTCTCGACATCGGGACCCATGCTGTCGTCCGGGCGGCCACGGGATCCGGGCGATCGGCGGATTTACGTGCGCGAGCGCCGTGCTTCCGTGCGATCGGTGCGGCATTACGTGGAGCGTGTGACATCTTGCGTATTACCGTTGGCGAGGTAGCTGTTCCTTCGTTCCACCGGGAGTCCGCCGATGACCGATCTCCGTCCTGCTGCCGCGCCGCTCGCCGGCCGGGAGCACACGCTCGCGCTCGTCCGCGAGCTGCTGTTCTCCGGCGGGGCGGACGTCGACGTGGTGGGCGCACCGCTCAGCGGACGGTCGAGCGTCGCGGACGCGGTCGCGGCCTCCGCCGCCGACGCCCACCGCACCGTGCTGCGGATCGGCGGCGTCCGCGGGCTCCGCGCGACTCCGCTCGCCGCCCTGCACGCGGCGGGCTTCGGCGTGTCCGCGGCGCCGGAGCGTCGCGGCGCCTCTCCGCTGCAGCTGGCCATCGACGCGCTGACGGGCGCTGTGGGCGCCGGGCCCGCGACGATCGTGGCCGACGACGCCGATCTGCTGGACGACGCCTCGCTCGGCGCGATCGACGCGGTGCGCCGCGTCACCGCGGCGTCCGTCCTCCGTACGCGGTCGCGCCCCGACCCGGACGCGTCCGCCCCGTACGTGGTAGAGCTGGCGCCGCTCGACTACGAGGAGCTCCGGTCGGTCGTGACCGAACGCCTCGGCTCGCCGGTCGACGCGACCGCGATGAGCCGGGTGTTCGCGCTCACCGGCGGCAACGTCGGGCTCGCGCTCGCGCTGACCGACGTCGCCGTGCTCGAAGGACGGCTGGTGCTGCGGGCGGGCGCCTGGTGCGCGGCGAAGGCACTGTGGAGCCCCGCGCTCCGCGGGGTCGTGGCGGCGCGCCTGGACGACCTCACGCCCTCCGAGCGCGCCGCGCTCGCGACGATCGCCTCTGCCGGCGTCGGGGACGTCTCCTCCGCCCGCGGGCTCGTGGAGCCCGCGGCGATCGACGGGCTGCGAGCGGCGGGCGTGCTCCGCGTGCTCCCGCACGGGGATCGCCGCATCATCGTGCTCGACCCGCCGCTGCTCGCCGAGAGCTTCCGCGAGGAGGCCGGCCGCCGCCACGAGGAGGCCGTGGCGTCCACGCGTGTCCCCGACCCGGTGTTCGCGCAGCTCGTGCACGCTGCCGCCGAAGCACGCCACGAGGCGGCCGGCGCCCGCTGGAAGCACGAGCGGTCCGGCGGCACCTCGCTCGCCCTCGCGCAGGCGCTCCTGGCCCGGCTCGGGACCGACCCGGGAGCGGCGGACGAGCTCGACGACCTCCTGGCCGCGTCCGCCGGACTCCGCGACGACCCCGTCGCGGCGGCCGAGCTCGCCGTGCTGCACGCCCGCCGGTCGCTGGCCGCCGGCGACGGGCACGCGGAGGTCGTCGCCGCTCTCCGCGACCGCGTGACGGAGCTCGGGCCGCACGCGCGGATCGCGGACGCCGCCGCCGTGCTGCTCGCGGTCGAGCTCGGGGCCGCTCCGGTCGGCGGCGACGGACCGCGGGACGACCCGGACCTCCCCCACCCGGTCCGGGCGAGACTGCTCGAGGCGTGCCAGGCGCAGGCGCTGCGCAGCGGCCGGTTCGTCGACGCCGCCGGCCACTTCCACGAGCTCCGCCGTCTCCCCGGGGCGCCTGTGCCCGCGTCGGCCGAGGCCGCCCACGCCTACGCCTTGCTCGGGGCGGGACGGCACGCGGAGGCCGTCGCCTGGGCGACCCGGGGCGCCGCCGCCGCGCACGACCGGTTGGACGCCGGCGCGCTGCGCGCCCACAGCGTCGCCCTGGGCCTCTGCCACCTCCTGGCCGACGACGACGCCGCCGCGGCCGAAGCCCTGGCCACCGCGTCGACGCTCGGCTCCCCCGCGATCCCCGGCGCCGCGGTCCAGGTCGGGCTCGGCGTGCTGGGAGCGGTGGCCGCCGTGCGTCGCGGCGACACCGCGCGCGCCGAGCGCATCCGCGACGAGCTCGCCGCCGCGCGTGCCGCCCGGCCGGATGCCGCCGCGGCCTCCGCCGCGGAGCCGACTCCGGCGGCGCGGTGGGGCGTCCGCTGGATCGACGCGCAGCTGACCGCCGGCCGGGGGCGCCCCGACGAGGCGGCGGGAATGCTCCGCGAGCTCGCCACCGACCTCACCGCGTCCGGCGAGCTCGCGCTGGCCGCGCTCGCCCTCCTCACCGCGCTCGAACAAGCGCCGGACGCGGAAGGGGTGGACGAGGCGCACCGGCTGCTGGCGCGGCAGCAGTCGGAGCTGCACGACGCGCACCTCGCCTTCCTGCTGGCGCGGGCGGCGCCCGACCGCGCGCAGCTGCCCGCGGTCGCAGCCCGGCTCGCCGCGAGCGGACGCACACGCCACGCCGCCGCCCTCGTCGCCTCCGGACGCCCGGGCACGACAGAAAGCCCGGCCACGACGGAGGGCGGCTTCTTCTCGACGCCGATCGCCCTCACCGAGCGGGAGCGGGAGATCGTCCGCCTCGTCGCCGGCGGCCTCAGCAACCCGCAGATCGCCGCGCGGCTGGTGCTCAGCGTCCGGACGGTGGAGAGCCACGTCAGCCGGGTGATGCGCAAGACCTCCGCGGGCAGCCGGGGGGAGCTGGCGGCCGTCGCCGGCCGGCTCGCGTCCTGAGCCGGCGGCGGCTCAGGGGTAGCCGATGAACCACAGCAGGATCAGCGCGACGGGCTGCAGCGCGATCCCCGCGGCGAGCACGATCGTGCGTGCGCGCCGGTTGTGCGTCAGCCCGGGGGCGCCCGCCAGCGGGGCGAGCGGCATCAGCAGCCGGAAAAGGCTCTGCTGCGGCAGGAAGACCGCGAACAGGTAGAGCGCGTAGCTGGCCGCGTACGCGACCACTTCGGTCCCCAGCGCCCGGATGCCGGGCCGGTTCAGCAGCCAGACGTACCCGCCGATCGCGGCGACCACCAGCAGCGCGCCCGCGACGCTCGCGTACCGCCAGGTGAACAGGAACCAGGGCGTCAGCGGAACGAACGCGACGCGTCCGATGAACCCGGTCCACCAGGACAGCTCGGTCTCGACGTAGGCTCCCGGCGTCCCGGTGACGCTCGCCGCGATCAGCGGCCAGGCGAGCCCGGCGACCGCCGTCACCGCCCCGGCCACGATCATCGCGACCCGGTCCCGGACGGCGAAGGGCTCGCGTCCGCGCCGCGCCCGGAGCGCGCG
This sequence comes from Leifsonia shinshuensis, assembly GCF_013410375.1. Classification (NCBI taxonomy): domain Bacteria; kingdom Bacillati; phylum Actinomycetota; class Actinomycetes; order Micrococcales; family Microbacteriaceae; genus Leifsonia; species Leifsonia shinshuensis. Next base: position 1,461,918 of record NZ_JACCFL010000001.1, on the reverse strand, counting down.
CACCACGTAGAGGATCCCGAGGGTGAGCGGGAGGGCCAGCTCGCCCGGCCGGGTGAACGCGGCGGCGACGCCGAGCGGGATGACGGCCCAGTACCTCCGCGCCATGATCGCGACGAGCGCGGCGAAGAGCAGGAGGAAGAACAGGCTCTCGGCGTAGGCGATCTGGAGGACGAACGAGAGCGGGCCGAAGCAGAAGAACACCGCCGCCCAGAGCCCGCTCACCGACCCCAGCCGGGACGCGACGAGGCGGAAGAGCACGAGACTCGCCGCGGCGCCGCAGAGCACGGCGACCAGCACACCCGCCGCGGGGAAGCCCAGCCCGGTCGCCGTCATGAGCACGCGGACGATGAGCGGGTAGAGCGGGAGGAACGCCCACTCGTTCTGCCGCACATCGCCGTCCGCGTCCACGGGCAGCGTGGCGGGGTAGCCGTGCTCCACGATGCGCCGGTAGTAGGACGCGTCCCAGGTGCCGGCGAAGCCGAGGAAGGTGGGGTGCGCCTGGGGGCTCCCGCCCTCCCAGTGCAGGGCGCCGGCGATCAGGTAGAGCGCCAGCATGAAGAGGGTCGTGACGACGCGGGAGGCCGCGTAGACCGCGAGGACGCCCGCCCACCACGGGACGTCCCTGCCCAGGAGCCGCACACGGGCGGCCTCGGTCGCGGGCCCGGCGGGATCCGCCGGGTGCAGAGAACTCGTCGTGCCGGCCGTCATCGCATCGATGCTACCCCCGGCCGATGCAGTGGTGCATCGGCGTCATCGGCGCCTCCCGGGCGGTCGATCGGGGCGCCCGCGTCGCGCCACACGCGCGGGCGCCCCAGCCGGGGGACGGCGGCGGCGCGCTACTTGACGCTGCCCGCCGTCAGGCCTCCGACGAGCCGCTTCTCGATGAGCGCGAAGAGGATCACCACGGGGATGACCGCGACGATCGAGACCGCGAACACGTACTGCCAGGCGGCGTCGTACTGGCCGACGAACTTGGTGAGCGCGACCGAGAGCGGCTGGTTGGCGTCGGTGGAGAGGATGACCAGGCTCGCCGCGAACTCGTTCCAGGATGCGACGAAGGTGTAGATGATCGCCGTCACGATCCCCGGCCAGACCAGCGGGAGCTGGACGCGCAGCAGCACCGTCCACTTCCCCGCCCCGTCGAGCTGCGCCGCCTCGTCGACCTCCTTGGGCACGCCGGCGAAGAACGTGTGCATGATCCAGATCGCGAACGCGAGGTTGAACGCGGCGTTGACCAGGATCATCGCCAGCCAGGTGTCGTTGATCCCGAGCGCGACCATCTCCTTGAACAGACCGGTGGCCAGCACCGTCGGCTGCAGCATCTGGGTGACGATCACGAGGAAGAGGAACACCCCACGGCCCGGGAACCGGAACCGTGCTGTGTAGTAGGCGGCAGGAACGCAGACCAGGAGCACCAGCAGCGTCGCGAACACCGAGATCACGATGGTCGAGATCAGGTTGAGCGGCAGCGGGGTCTCCGGAGTCGACCACATCGTGAGGTAGTTCTCCGGGTGCCACTGCGTGGGCAGGTAGGTCGGCGGCACTGCGAGGATGTTGTCCCGGCTCTTGAACGAGCCGACCAGCATGATCAGGTACGGCGCGATGAACACGAGCGCGATGACGACGCCGGCGATCACCTTGCCGGCGGCGCGCCAGGAGAAGCCCGAGCGCGGGCGGCGGCGCGGCGCGGAGGCGCGCGTGGGCGCTCCGGCGAGCGCGACGGGGGCTGGCGCGGTCACGAGACCTCCTTCATCGGCTTCACGATCCACAGGTAGAGCGCGACGACCACGAGCACGATCAGGAAGTTGATCACGCTGAGCGCGCTGGACAGGTCGATGCGCTGCTCGTTCTGCAGCAGCTTGAACACGTAGGTGGTCGTCGTGTCGGCCTTGTAGCCGGGGATCGATCCGGTCATCAGCTTGAGGATCGGCAGCGAGTTGAACACGTTGATGATGTTGATGAGGCTGGCCAGCGCGATCGCCGGACGGAGGTTCGGCAGCGTCACGCCGAAGTAGGAGCGCACCGCGCCCGCGCCGTCGACCTTCGCCGCCTCGAGCATGTCGCCCGGGATGCCGGCGAGTCCGGCCAGGATCGTGTAGGTCGTGAACGGCAGCGACACGAACACCGCGATCCCGATGGACGAGAGGAACGCCGGCAGCGGCTCCTTGGTGAAGCCGAACGGCTGCGCGAGCACGTGGATGTCCACCAGGAACTTGTTGATGATGCCGTAGAACGGGTCGAGCCCGTAGACGAACACCGTGGTGGTCATCACGACGCTCGCCGCCCAGGGGACGATGATGGCCATCCGCACCCAGCGCCGGCCGGGGAAGTTCTTGTCCAGGAACTGCGCGAGCGCCAGCGAGATCACCACGGTGATGACAACCACCGAGACGACCCAGATGAAGGTGTTGAGGAGGATGCCCGGGGTCTCCGGGCGGGAGAGGACCGTGATGTAGTTCTGCAGGCCGACCGATCCGTGGTCGACGCCGGCGACCGAGATCCTCCGGGTCGAGTTGAAGATCATGTAGCCGGCGGGGAACAGCACGATGCCGAAGATGAGGATGAGCGCCGGCAGCGTCCAGGGCACGGCGTTCCACAGCGAGGTGGTGTTGCCGTGCCCGGCGCGCGGCGCCCCGCGACGGGGACGGCCGGTCGCCGCCCCCGTCGTGGTCGTTTCGATCGTCGAGCTCATGTCGCTGTTACTGGCCCGAAGCCTTCGCCTGGATGGACTTCAGCAGGTCGGACGGGTTGGCGCCCTGACCCAGCTGACCGATCTGGCTCTGGATGGCGCCCTGGGCGGCCGACCAGTTCGGGTTCGTCGACGGGTAGAACTTGGCGTTCGGCAGCAGGTCGAGGAACGGCTTGATGGTCGCGTCGGAGCCCATCTGGTCGGCGCCGGACTTGGTGGTGGGCAGGAAGCCCTCCTGACCGACCCACTTGGTGTAGACGGCCGGCGTGTAGAAGTAGTCGAGGAACTTCTTGATCGCGTCCTTCTTGTCGGTCTTGTTCTTGAACGCCATCAGGTGGTCCGCCACGCCCAGCGTGAAGGGCGAGCCGTCCTTGGTCGGGATCGGCGCGATGCCGTACTTGAGCGACGGGTTCTTGTCCTTGATCTGGCCGACGATCGGCGGGAGGCCGATCTGCATGCCGAGCTGGCCCTGGATGAAGACGTTCATCAGCGGGGTGCGGTTGGTCGAACCGGGGTTCGCCTCCGTGAGGCCCTGCGTGATGATCTTCTGCATCTCTGTCGCGCCGGTCACGTTCTCGGCGCTGTCGATGGTCAGCTTCTTCGCGTCGCCGTAGCCGCCGCCCGCGCCGTAGAACCAGATCGCGGTCTCCGCCTGGGCCTCCTCGGAGCCGAGCGGCATGCCGTACGGCGTGACCCCGGCGGCCTTGAGCTTGACGGCGTCGGCCTCGAAGTCCGCCCAGGTCTTGGGCGGGTCGGTGATCCCGGCCTTGGCGAAGTCGTCCTTGTTGTAGAACAGGGCGCGGGCCGAGGCGATGAACGGGAGCCCCCACTGGGTGCCGTCGATGCTCGCGTTCGTGTTGAACGCCGGCTGGAAGTCGTCGAGCGTCTTGGCGGACACGATGTCCTTCGCCGGGTAGAGCAGGTTGTCTGCCGCGAAGCCGGCGAACGCGTCGATGTTCAGGATGTCCGGCTGCTTGCCCGCCTGGATGCGCGTCTTGATGACGTTGTTGATGTCGGTCCACGACTCGACGTCGAGGTTGACGGTGGTGCCCTTGTTGGCGGCCTCGAAGTCCTTGATGATGCCCTGCCACTCGGCCTTGGTGTTGTCCGAATAGCTGGCGACCATCAGGTTCAGCTGGGTGCTTCCGCCCGCCGAGCCGCCCGACCCGTTGCTGAAGCCGCACGATGCGAGCGTCAGGGTGGCGACCGTCGCCGTGGCGACAGCGGCCCCCCATCGCAGAGACTTCTTCATCGACTTTCCTCACTCTCGATAAGGATCCCGGACCGTCGCTGAAGGTGCTGCAGGTGCGCGACGGTGCGTATCTGGATGATGCTTCGTGATCTATTCTGCGCGAAACCAATCACATGCACTCAATTGATGCTCGAATAATTGCGCATAGCCAGGGGTCGCGTCAAGGAACTCCGGGCAGATCGTTACCTGGGTTTTACACAGAGCGGCCGGACGGGGGCCGATTCGGGCGATAACGATTGAAAATGATTACTGGACACGCATAACGCTCATAAGCGATCATTGTGCTGACCGAACCGCGATCGAACAGGAGCGAGCAGTGACGCACACCCCACCGGGAGCCCACATGGAGGCCGAGCTGCGATCGCAGCCGGAGACCTGGGCGCGCGCCGCCGCGCTGCGCGCCGAGCAGTCTCTGCTGCCGGCCTCCGGCCAGCGGATCGCCGTGGTCGGCTGCGGCACGTCCTGGTTCATGGCGCAGTCCTACGCGGTGCTGCGGGAGTCCGCCGGTCACGGCGAGACCGACGCCTACGCGGCCTCCGAGGCCGTCGTGGACCGCGACTACGACGCGATCGTCGCGATCAGCCGCTCCGGCACGACGACCGAGGTCATCGAGCTGCTCGACGGCCTGCCGACGGGACGGCGGCCCCGCACGATCGCGGTGGTCGGCGCTCCGGGCACCCCGCTGCTGGACCTGGCGGACGACGCGGTGCTGCTGCCGTTCGCCGACGAGACCTCCGTCGTGCAGACCCGGTTCGCAACGACCGCGCTGGCGCTGATGCGGGCCTCCCTCGGCCACGACCTCGGCGCCGCCATCGACCAGGCGGCGGAGGCGGTCGACGCCGAGCTCGACGACGCCCTGGTCTCCGCCGACCAGTACAGCTTCCTCGGCTCCGGCTGGACCGTCGGGCTGGCGCACGAGGCCGCCCTCAAGATGCGCGAGGCGTCGCAGTCCTGGACCGAGTCCTACCCCGCCAAGGAGTACCGGCACGGCCCGATCGCGATCGCCGCGCCGGGCCGCGTCACCTGGATGCTGGGAGACGCGCCCGACGGCCTCTCCCGCGACGTCGCCGCGACCGGCGCCCGCTACGAGGACGCGCCGATCGACGGCCTCGCCGACCTGGTGCGCGCCCAGCGCGTCGCACTGGAGCGCGCCAGGCGGGCCGGCCTCGACCCGGATCGTCCCCGCAACCTGACCCGATCTGTCATCCTGACCTCGTGAACGCCCACGCCCCCGCCGATCACGGTGTCGCAGCCGACGGGCTCGGCGCCGGCGACGCGGTGCTCGCCTTCGACGTCGGCGGCACCGACCTGAAGGCCGCGCTCGTGGACGCCGACGGCCGGATCGTCGAATTGACCCGGCGGCCGACGCCGCTGGCCGGCGACCGCACCGGCGAGGCCGTCGTCGCTGCGACGGCCGACATCGCCGCCGAGTTCCGCCGCGCGCATCCCGGCGTCGTCCCCGCCGCCGCGGGCCTCGTCGTCCCCGGTCACGTGGACGAGGAGACCGGGGTCGGCGTCTTCTCGGAGAACCTCGGCTGGCGCGACTTCCCGTTCCGCGACCGTGCGACGGCGGCGTTCGGGATCCCGGTGGCCTTCAGCCACGACGTGCGCGCGGCAGGAGAAGCGGAGTACCGGCTGGGCGCCGCCGCCGGCTTCCGCGATGTCGTCGTGATGGCGATCGGCACCGGCATCGCCGGCGCGATCTTCATCGACGGCACCCTGTTCACCGGCGGCGGTATGGCCGGGGAGATGGGCCACTCCCGGGTCGCGGACGGCCCGGACTGCGCCTGCGGCGGCCGCGGCTGCCTCGAAGCCGTGGCGTCGGCTGCCGCGATCGCCCGGCGCTACACCGCTCTCAGCGGCGTGCCGGTGGCCGGGGCGAAGGAGGTCCTCGCCCGCGCCCGCACCGGCGACCCGGCCGCGCAGCGGATCTGGGACTCCGCGCTGGACGCGCTCGCCCTCGACCTCTCCCACACCGTCGCCCTGCTCGCCCCTGAGGCGGTCGTGATCGGCGGCGGCCTCGCACAGGCCGGCGACGAGCTGTTCGTGCCGCTGGCCCAGCGGCTGGACGGCATCCTCACCTTCCAGCGCCGCCCGGCGCTCATCGCGGCACGCATCGGCGAGGACGCCGGCGTGATCGGCGCGGCGCTGCGGGCGCGGGAGGTCGCGGCGGCGCAGGCGGCGGAGCCGGCGAGGGCCGTCCGATGATCCTCACCGTCACCCCGAACCCGGCGGTCGACCTCACGTACCGGGTCGCGGCGCTGGAGCCCGGCGAGACGCACCGCGTCGCCGCCCCCGCCGTGCGCGCCGGAGGCAAGGGCCTCAACGTCGCCCGGGTGGTCGCGCAGACCGGCGGCGCGGCGTTCGTCCTGACGACGGCCGGAGGGCCGTCCGGGCTCCGGCTCGCCGACGACCTGGAGGCGAGCGGGCTGCCGTCCGAGCTGATCCCGGTGGCCGCGCCGACGCGCAGCAGCGTCGCGATCGTCGACGAGACCGCCGGTACCGCGACCATCCTCAACGAGACAGGCGCCGGCCTCTCCCCCGCCGAGTGGACCGCGCTGCGGGAGGCCGCCGAGCGCCTCGCTGTGCCGGCGACCGCGGTGGTCGGCTCGGGCAGCCTCCCGCCCGGCGCGCCGGAGACGTTCTACGCCGAGCTCGTCGCGCTCGCGCGGCGACGCGGCATCCCTTCCGTGATCGACGCGAGCGGGCTGCCGCTGCTGGCCGCCGCGGAGGCGGGCGCCGATGCGCTCAAACCGAACCGCCGCGAGCTGGCCGAGACGGTCGGCTCCGACGACCCGGTCGCGGGCGCCCGGATCCTGCTGACGGCCGGAGCCGGCCTCGTGCTCGTCTCCCTGGGCGCTGACGGGATGCTCGCCGTGACCGGCGACGGCGTCTGGTCCGCTCGGCTCCCCGCGCCGCTCGCCGGGAACGCGACCGGAGCCGGTGACGCGGCCGTCGCCGCCATCGCGACCGCCCTCGCGGCGGGCGTCGCCGATCCCGCCGCGCTCGTGCGCAGGGCGACCGCCTGGTCCGCCGCCGCCGTCGTCGCCCCGCTCGCGGGCGAGCTCGACCCCGCCTACGAGGGTTACGAGGCGCGCCTCGTGACGACCTCCTGACCCGCCACACGGAGACAGCATGCCCCTCGTCCCCACTCTCGACCTCCTGCACTCGGCGGTGGCCGCGCGCACGGGCCTCGCCGCGTTCAACGTCATCCATCTGGAGACGGCGGAGGCGCTCGTGGCCGCCGCGGAGGAGACGCGGCGGCCGGTCGTCCTGCAGATCTCGCAGAACTGCGTGGACTACCACGGCGGCCTCGACCCGATCGCGCGGGGCACGCTCGCCCTCGCCGCCGACTCCTCCGCTCACGTCGCCGTGCACCTCGACCACGCGGAGGACGCGGCGCTGATCCGGCAGGCGATCGACCTCGGCTTCGGGTCCGTCATGTTCGACGGGTCGACGCTCCCCTACGACGCCAACGTCGCGGAGACCGTGCGCGCCGTCGAGTACGCGCACGCCAACGACGTCTCGGTGGAGGCCGAGCTCGGCGAGATCGGCGGCAAGGACGGCGCGCACGCCCCCGGGGCCCGCACCGACCCGGCCGAGGCCCGGCGGTTCACGACGGAGACCGGCGTCGACGCCCTGGCCGTGGCGGTCGGGAGCTCGCACGCGATGACCGAGCGCACCGCCCTCCTCGACCTGGAGCTCATCGCCGCACTCCGACACGCCGTAGCGGTTCCACTGGTGCTGCACGGCTCCAGCGGGGTCGCGGATGAGACGATCGAGGCGGCGATCCGCTCCGGCATCACCAAGGTCAACGTCTCCACCCACCTCAACCGGTTCTTCACCGAGGCGATCCGCTCGTTCCTGCGCGCGAATCCCGACGTGGTCGACTCCCGGCGGTACGTGCGGGAGGGGCGCGCGGCCGTGGCTGCGGAGGCGGCGCGCCTGATGACCCTGTTCGACGTCACCGCCGGCGCGGCGAGCGGAACGGAGACTGCACAGCGATGAACAGAGCGGAACGGCTCAACGCCGTCCTCGACCTCCTGGCCGAGTCGGGCCAGGTCGATGTCGAGGACATCGTGGCGAAGCTCGACGTGTCGGCGGCGACGGCGCGGCGCGACCTGGACGCCCTGGCCTCCCAGCAGCTGCTGACGCGCACCAGGGGCGGGGCGGTCGGCCAGTCGGTCGCCTACGACCTCCCGATCCGCTACAAGCGGGAGCAGCACGCGCCGGAGAAGCTGCGGATCGCCCAGGCGGCGAGCGCGCTCGTCCCGCGCGGCGCTGTCGTCGGGCTGTGCGGCGGGACGACGAGCACGGCCGTCGCGACCGTGCTGGGCTCTCGTCCCGACCTCATGGAGCCGTCGCCGCACCCGAACCTGACGGTGGTGACGAACGCCATCAACATCGCCGCCCAGCTGGTGATGCGGCCGCAGATCAAGACCGTCGTGACCGGAGGCGTCGTCCACGCGCGCTCGTACGAGCTGGTCGGCCCCTACAGCGACGTCGTGCTGGAGAAGATCACCATGGACATCGCGTTCATCGGCGTGAACGGCATCGACCCGGTCGTCGGCGCGACCGTGCACGACGAGGGCGAGGCGAGCGTCAACTCGCTGATGGCCCGCCGCGCCACCCGCGCCGTCGTCGTCGCGGACTCCAGCAAGATCGGCCGCAAGGCGTTCGCGACGCTGGGCGGCCCGAAGGTGCTGACCACCCTCATCACGGACGACGGCATCACGCCGGAGCAGCGCGCGGCGTTCGTCGAGCACGGCTTCGAGGTCATCGTCGCGTGATCGGTTTCCCGTAGGTTGGTGGGGATGTCCGCGCACGTTATCCACTCCGCCCGCCTCGTCAGCGAGGGCCGTATCGTCCGTGACGGCTGGGTGCTGTTCGCCGGCGACCGCATCGCCGCGACCGGCGCGGGAGGCGACTGGGCCGCGGCGGTCGCCGGCGACCCGGAGACGGTCGTCACCGACGCCGGCGGCGCCTGGCTCACGCCCGGGTTCATCGATCTGCACGGCCACGGCGGCGGCGGGGCGGCGTTCGACGACGGCGACGACGCGATCGCCGCGGCCATGGCGCTGCACCAGCGCCACGGCACGACGCGCTTCGTGGTGTCGCTGGTGACCGCGCCCGTCCCTGACGTCGCCGAGCGCGTGCGCGGGATCGCGGCGCTGGCGGCCCGGGATCCGCGCGTCCTGGGCTCCCACCTGGAGGGCCCGTTCCTCGACGTCGGCCACAAGGGCGCGCACGACCCGGCCCTCCTCCGCCCCGCGACGCCCGCGGACATCGAACTGCTGCTGGACGCCGCGGGCGGCACCCTGCGCCAGATCACGCTCGCGCCGGAGCTCCCGGGCGGCCTGGACGCGGTGCGCGCGTTCGCCTCCGCCGGAGTGGCCGTCGCCGTCGGCCACACCGCCGCCGACTACGACCAGACCCTCGCCGCGTTCGATGCGGGCGCCACGATCCTGACGCATGCCTTCAACGGCATGGACGGCATCCACCACCGCGCCCCTGGCCCGGTGGCGGCCGCGACGCGCACCGCGGGCGTGACGGTGGAGGTCATCAACGACGGCATCCATGTCCACCCCGAGGTGGTCCGGATCGCCTTCGCGTCCGCGCCGGGCCGGGTCGCGCTGATCACCGACGCGATGGCGGCGGCAGGCGAGGCCGACGGCGACTACCTGCTCGGCGCCCTCCGCGTGGAGGTCCGCGACGGCGTCGCCCGCCTGGCCGACGGCGGCTCGATCGCCGGCTCCACCCTCACCCAGGACGACGCCCTGCGCCGCGCGGTCCAGCAGGTGGGCGTGACCGTCGAGGAGGCGGTCCGCGCCCTCACCGAGACGCCGGCCGCCGCCATCGGCCGCGCCGGCGACCTCGGCCGGCTCGCGCCGGGGTACGCGGCGGACGCGGTGCTGCTGGACGACGACTTCCGGGTGCTGCGGGTGTGGGCGGCGGGGGCGCCGGTTCCGCGTTAAGGTGTCGAGGCGATCGCGGGGAGGTTCGGCAAACCGCGGACGCGACGGGATGCAAGGATCCACACGGACGACGTCGCGACGCCGACCGCCGCGACGATGAGCACTGCCCCCGTCGGCAGGAAGAGCGTCAAGACTGCCGCCACCGCCGCGCCGATCGGGTCGATCCCCCAGGTCACGAGCCGGCTCGCGGCGGAGATCCGGCCGAGGACATCGTTGGGGACCAGGAGCTGCTTCAACGTCTCGGTGCCGGTGAGGTTGACCATGACACAGGCGGCCCAGAAGCCGAGCGACGCTCCGAGCGCGGCGACGTTCCACAGCCCGGCGTCGGAGCTCAGCAGGAGCATTCCAATGCCGGAGAGCGCTGGCAACGCGAATGTCGCGGCCAGCAACGCGACAGGCCGGAACCGATCCCAGAGGACGGGGGCGACGCTCATCGACAGCAGCCCGATGACGCCGCCGAGCCCGATCTCGGATGGGGACATCGCACCGCTCCGGAGCGCGTGCGTCACGTAGATCGCCTGGATCGCGGTCGTGAACAGGTTGAAGTGCGCAATCGACAGGGTGATCGGCCAGAGTGTTCGGTCCCGCACGAGGAGGACCAACCCGCTCGCGAGCTCTTGAGAGAACGAACGAACGCTCAACCGCGCAGGGCGCCCCTGTCGCGGCTCGGCGAGCCCACCGACACCGAACGCGGAGACCACGTAGGTCAGGGCGTCCGCTGCGAACAGCGCGACCGGCGAGAGAAGTTGAAGCAACAGTCCGGCGGCCGCGCCCGCGCCGATGTCCCCGGCGGACCGGATGCCGGAGATCCAGGTGTTCGCCGCGGAGAGGTTGTCCCGGTGCGTGATCGTGGGGACCAGGGCGGAGAGCGCGCTGTCGTAGAGCGCGGTGAACCCGGCGACGAGGAAGGCGACCACGACCAGTGCAGGAAGCGACAGACCTCCGCCCAGCGTCAGGACCACGAGAAGCCCGAGGCAGAGCGCGCGAAGGGCGGACATCAGCGACATCAACCGGGTCCTGCGAGCCCGATCCGTGAACGGCGCGAAGAACACGAGCATCGCGGTCGTACCGATCCCCGCGGCCGTGCTGATGAGCGCGACTTCGGAGGCCGACGCGTCGAGCATCTCCAGTGCGACGATCGGTATCGCGAACAGCGTGAGCTGGCTCCCGAACAGGGACAGCGCCTCGCTCCACCACAGAACGGTGAAGTCGCGTCGCCACAGCCTGGGCGGATCCGGCTGCTCCAGGAACGGGGACTCACGCGTCACGGAGGGTGACCACCCGTCGTCCGATCAGCTGGAAGAGCAGCTCGGTGACTTCCGCGGCGGTCTCCTTGGCCAGTGGGAACGCCCGGCCGTCGCGCAGGGTTCGAAGGATGGCAGCAGTCTCACCGCTGGCCTTGATCGAGAACTCACCGAAGTCGAAGGAGCCCCCGTCGCCCGCTTCCGTGATCTCGACCCCACTGACGAGTCGCACGCTGCCCGCGCCGTGAAAGAGACCGTCCCAGTCGTCGAACGGCGACGGTCGATCGTCCGCCTGCTCGGATCGGCTCTCGCGAGTCACTGCCGTTTTCAGCGGTTCGACGTAACGGACCAGTCCTTGCGGCGAGAAGTCCCAGCTCTGCAGCATGCGCAGGTCCGGCGTCTCCGATGCGAGTCGGTCCACGGCTGCGTGGAGGGCCGTGTGCAGACGCGCACGCTCCACCGAGAACGTCAGGTGGATGGAGAGGCCGCCGGTTGCCGTGGCGACGTGAGGTGTGCCGGCCGGCATGAAGAACATATCCCCTGGCCGAAGAACCCGAGGCGTCACTCGTTCCAGACCGTCGTTCATCGCGAAACCGGCCGCCGTTGCGATGTCCTGTCGTTGCGCCGGATCGATCAGCCATCTCTTCGAACCGAACGTCTGGAGTACGAAGACGTCCTCTTCATCCGTGTGCGGGCTGAGGCCCTGGCGTGCGGGAGGCGTGACGCACGCAGTCGCCGACGCGGTCAATCCGAGTTCCTCGGTCAATCGCTCACAGATCGCGAGCACAGCCGTCGACAGGTATTCGACCGAATCGACCGTGATCGTCGCACCCCGTGTCAACCACTGCGCGATGCTGTGAGCGTCGATGCCGTCCTGCACCGTCTGCGTGCCGATCCGGCGGTCCTCGATGAAGAAGGCGGGTTGCACCGCTTTGCCGGAGAGGGCCACCCGAACCTGAGGGTGCCGCACCAACGGGTTCGACAGCATCCGCCCCAATGCGGCGGGGTTCAGGAGATCGTTCGCATCATGTGCCGGGACGGACCCTGTCGCGAATTGCTCGCTCACACGACCCGATGCCAGGGCCGCCAGGGCGGCGCCGATTTCAACCGTCATTCGATTCCTTCTGTCTCCGGAGTTGCGTGAAGTCGAACCATCCGCTCCGCGGAAGGGGAAGCGGATGAGGCGTACGAAATCGTGGCAGCATGCGCCCGACGACCCTCCTCCGCAGTAGTCGATCCAGCGCGGGCTCGACCTTCTCGGCCATGGTTCGCCGGTCCGCCCGAGAGCCCGCACCCCACACCTGCAGACACTGCTCTCTGAGGTGTGCTCCCGACGTCGCCAGGCCGCCGGCGATAACGGCCGACTCGATCAGCAGGCCGGGGTCACCGGTCGTCGCTGCGGAGTGGATCTGCAAGCTGAAGCCGGAGTCAGGAACGCGGCCTCCTAGGAGCTCGTTGTAGGTGACCGCTACGGGGCGGAGCGATCCTGCAGTGGCAGCGGCGAGGTCGCGCGCCAGCTCCGCGTTCGGCGGGAATGGCGTGTAGTAGAGCGGCCAGTTCACGTTCCCTTTTCCGCCTAAGGCTGGGGCGGGATCTGATCGTGTGTCGGAGTACCGGGATGCTGTAGCGAGCACACCGTAGTCGGTACTCCGCGAGAGCCGGCAGGCGTGGAGTATCCGCCGCGCCTCACGGTCGGGCGTGGAGCGACCCGCGACTACGACCGCGAACATGTCGAGCGGAGCGGACTCCAGGAATGGACCGCGGTCGGTGGGCTCCCAGAAGCTCGCCGGCACCCCGATCCCCCAGCCCACGTCGAGTGCGCCGCGAGCGAAGTCCGCTCGCCCACGGGCACGGCTGACGGTGGTCACCAACTCGACATCCGGGGCGCGCTCAGGCGAAATCGATCTCAGAAGGGTGCGGCGAGTGTCGATGGGCTCACGCGCATAGGCTCCCGAGAACGCATCGGCACGCTTCGGTGAGAGCGCAGGGGCCGCAAGAGCGGCCTCGAGGTCAGCCACGGCGAATCGGGTCGTCATCGCCAGGGTGGACGTGTCGATCACTTCGCACCGGCCGATGAGGGCGGCGAGCCAACGCTGCTGCGGGGATCGCGTTCCCTGCGCCATGCGCTGCACGACCTCGTCAGCGCGAATCCTGTCGCCGGAATCCCACCTGCCGTCCGGCGCGACCCGGAATATCCACCGACGGTCCCCCTCACGATCGACGGTCGAAAGCAGGTCGGACGCTATTCGTCCACCCGATTCGGAGAAGAGCGGTCGAGAGGTCTGGCGGTCGACCAACATCCCGGTGAATTCGCGCGGTGAGAGATAGACCGATGGCGGAGTGTCGATCTCCAATCGCACGGCGTTCACAGCTGGACCGCCGCAAAGCGGGAAAGCGCGAGGGGGCCAGCCGACGGCCACCGCGCGACTGTCGCCTGCCCATATTCGACGAAGTCATGGAGGCCCGCGAGGTGGTGCAGTATCTGGTCGGCCGCGAGCACCGCGGGGAGCGAGTTGACAGGACCATGGGAGGCGAGAAGCGCCGCCGAGTCGCCTTCGTCCGTCCGGAGCAGCTCGCGCGGGTGGGGGGAGCCCTGTCTGATGTCGAACACGGGGCTCACGAACGACCGCCGCAGTCCCGCCGTGGCCATGATCGAAGGTACGCAGTGGAGCCACGCGGCATCGAGCACTTCGACCGCGGCTTCCATGGTCGGCTTGTCGATGGCGGAGATGACGAAGTCGGCTCCGTCGATAAGAAGCTCCCGTTGCTCCGTTGAATCGATGTCCCACGGCGCGGCGATCGCCTCCACCTGACACGACGGATCGCGCTGCAGGATGTAATCCCGCGCCGCATCCACCTTCCGCCGCCCGATCTCTGACGCTGAGTAGATGAACTGCCTATTGAGGTTGGTGGAGTCGACGACGTCGGCATCCAGAAGCCGAAATCGCTCGACTCCGGCGCCGAGCAGGTGCTGAAGCACCACCGAACCGATCCCTCCGACACCCACTATGGCGACCGTCGCGCACGAGACCCGTGCTATGGCGGCAGCGGGATCATCGGTGAGCGCGCGCCAGTACTCCACCTGGCGCTCGAGCTCAGCGCGTACCTCCGGCGCGCGGGGCCGGACCGCGCCGCGTTCGGCGAGTTGAACGCGCAATGGCTCGAGCGATGGATCCTGATCGGGGATCCATCCTCGGGCCAGCAGCTCACGCACGCGTTCTGCCGACCCTTCCGGAAGCGAGACGGACAGAGCCATCTCTTCCGACCGCAGGACGAGGACCGTGGCGGCGCTGCGTATCGTCCAGCCGGGTGCGAGTGTGAATTCCAATGGTGCCTTTCAGGAGAGGGGTGCGGACGCTCCCGCGCGCACCCCTCTCGGCCGCGCTCAGCTGCGGTGAACGATCAGAGTGTCGAGGTCGATCGACGACTCCTCGATCTCGAAGGATGTGGTCTCCATGGCGCACCTCCTTTCTCAAATGACGGGCCGATGCCCAACTCGACGATACCCGCGATGTCAGATTCCTGCACCGATATCTCTTGCTATGCATGCATTAGCCGGTCCGAACGCTCTCCCGATGACCGTGCGCTACGGAGTGCTGGCCCGCCTCCCCCGCCCGCTACCCTGGACGGATGGACTCCCCCGCCTCCGCCGACCCCGCGACCTCCAACCACTGGGTGCTGACGTTCAGCTGCGCCGACCGTCCCGGCATCGTCCACGCCGTGTCCGGCGCCATCGTCGCCGCGCGGGGGAACATCACGGAGAGCCAGCAGTTCGCGAGCACCGACACCGGGCGGTTCTTCATGCGGCTGCAGGTGGAGTCGGCGGCCGACCGCGACGAGTTCGAGCGGGCGCTCGCGCCGGTGGTGGAGCGGTTCGGGATGACGCACCGGGTCGACAACGTGGGGCGGCCGCTGCGGACGCTCGTGCTGGTCTCGACCGCCGCGCACTGCCTCAACGACCTGCTGTTCCGGCAGCGGGCCGGACAGCTGCCGGTGGAGATCCCGCTCGTGCTGTCCAACCACGGCACGCTCGCCGACCTCGCCGGGTTCTACGGCGTCCCGTTCGAGTCGCAGGCCGTGACCGATCCGGCGTCGAAGGCCGCGTTCGAGGCGCGCGTCCTCGCCGCGGTGGAGGAGCACGACATCGAGCTGGTCGTGCTCGCCCGCTACATGCAGATCCTCTCCCCCGAGCTCTGCGAGCGGCTCGCCGGCCGGGCCATCAACATCCACCACTCGTTCCTTCCCGGTTTCAAGGGCGCCAACCCGTACCGGCAGGCGCACGCGCGCGGCGTCAAGCTGATCGGCGCCACCGCCCACTTCGTCACCAGCGACCTGGACGAGGGCCCGATCATCGAGCAGAACGTCGTGCGAGTGGACCACACGCGCAGCGTGCAGGAGCTGGTCGCGATCGGGCAGGACGAGGAGAGCCGCACGCTCACGCAGGCGGTGAAGTGGTTCGCCGAGGACCGCGTGCTGCTCGACGGCGCGCGCACGATCATCTTCCGCTGAGCCGGCGCCGCCTCGTCCCAGCCACGGGGGAACGGGATCGGTAGACTGGACGGGTGACCACCCCGCACGACCAGCAGACCCCGATCACGGTCGGACCCAACGACATCCTCCGCTTCGTGCTGGAGCTGTTCGCCATCGTCTCGCTGGGCATCTGGGGGTTCATCGCCTGGCCGCTGCCCTGGAACATCGTCGTCGGCATCGGCGCCCCCGTGCTGGCGATCCTGCTGTGGGCGCTGTTCCGCTCCCCAAAGGCCGTGCTGCACGTGGACGCGTTCGTCAAGGCGATCGTGGAGATCGTCGTGATGGGCTGCGCCGCGTTCGCCTGGTGGAGCCTGGGGCAGCCGATCGTCGGGCTCGTGTTCGCGGTCGTCGCGACGGTGAGCGGCGTCATCAACGGGCGGCGCGAGTTCGCATGACCGGAGTCGTCGTCCATGACGCCCGCAAAGTGGATGCGAGCGGACAGGTCGACGAGTTCTGGCTGGTCGCCGAGGACGGCACGATCGCCGCGACCGGCTCCGGCACCGGCTGGCACGAGGCCGCGCGGGTGCCCGGCCGCGAGGTGATCGACGCCGGCGGCCACTGGCTGACGCCCGGCTTCATCGACCTGCACTGCCACGGCGGCGGCGGCCACCCGTACGACGACGGCCCCGAGGAGATGCTGGCGGCGCTCGCCACGCACCGCGCCCACGGGACCACCCGCGCGCTGGTGTCGCACGTTGCGAACCCGCTGGCGTCGCTGCGCGAGAGCCTGGGCGTGGTCGCCGACCTGACCCGCGTGGACCCGATGGTGCTCGGCTCGCACCTGGAAGGGCCGTTCTTGGCCCGCGAGCGCCGCGGCGCCCACGACGACGCCTTCCTCCGCGACCCGGGTCCGGAGATGGTGGAGGAGCTGATCGGGGCCGCGCGCGGCACCCTGCGCACGGCGACGATCGCACCCGAGCTGCCGAACGCGCTGGAGGCCATCGGCGTGCTCATCGAGGCGGACGTGGTGGTCGGCATCGGCCACACCGCGGCGGACTACGAGCAGGCGCAGCGCGCGTTCGAGGTCGGCGCGCGGCTGCTGGTGCACGCGTTCAACGCGATGAACGGCATCCACCACCGCGCGCCCGGCCCGGTCATGGCGGCGATCGAGAACCCGGAGGTCACGCTCGAGCTGATCCTGGACGGCCTGCACGTGCACCCGTCGGTCGCGGGCCTGCTGTTCCGCGAGGCGCCGGGACGGGTCGCCCTGGTGACGGACGCGATGGCCGCCGCGGGCGCCACGGACGGCGACTACCGGCTGGGCGGCCTCAACGTGAGCGTGCGCGACGGGATGGCCGTGCTCTCCGGCACTACCACGATCGCGGGCTCCACGCTCACGCAGGACGCCGCCCTGCGCAACGCGATCACGCGCGTGGGACTCGACCCGGTGACCGCGGTCACCGCGCTGACGGCGACCCCGGCGAAGGCCCTCGGCGAAGGCCACCGGCTCGGCCGCCTCCGCACCGGCTTCGCGGCCGACGCCGTCCTGCTCGACCACGACTGGCGCGTCCAGCGCGTGCTGGCCGACGGCCGCCTGGTCTAGCCCGGCCGCACCCAGCCCGGCCCCTCCCGCCCCACCGCAGCCAACGGAGGACATCCCACCTCCCCGGCCGCCGATCTCCTCCGTTACCTGCCATTCCCGGGCGTGTCGGACCAGAACTCCTCCGTTGCCCACGCGCTCCGCGACAGGGACAGCGGTGGGGAGGGCGGGAGGCCGGGGAAGACAGGCGGGAGGCGGCTACAGCTTCTGCCAGGCCGGCTTGTGCGCGTAGGCGTAGCGGTAGTAGTCGATGTTGCGCAGCTTGGAGGCTGCGGCCTCGTCCACCAGCACGGTGACGTGCGGGTGCAGCTGGATGGCGGAGCCCGGGTTGGAGGCCGACACCGGCCCCTCCACCGCGCCCGCCAGCGCCTCCGCCTTGCCTTCGCCGAACGCCAGAAGCAGCAGGTGCCGCGCCCGCAGGATGGTCGAGAGCCCCTGGGTGATGCAGTGCATCGGCACGTCGTCCTCGCTGGCGAAGAAGCGCGCGTTGTCCTTGCGGGTCTGCTCGGTCAGCGTCTTGACCCGGGTGACCGACGCGAAGGACGACCCCGGCTCGTTGAAGCCGATGTGGCCGTCGGTGCCGATGCCCAGGAGCTGCACGTCGACCCCACCGGACTCCGCGATCGCCTTCTCGTAGTCCGCGCCCGCGTGCTCGATCGTCGCGATCGCGCCGTTCGGCACGTGGATGAGCGACGGGGTCAGGCCGAGCGGCTCCACCACCTCGCGGGTGATGACCGCACGGTAGGACTCCGGGTGCCCCGCGGGCAGGCCCACGTACTCGTCGAGCGCATAGCCGCGCACGTGCGAGACGTCCGTCCCGGCCGCCGCGACCCGCCGGGCCAGCGCCCGGTACACCGGCAGCGGGGTGGACCCGGTCGCCAGTCCGAGCACGGCGTCCGGTTTCGCGGCGATCAGCGCCTGGATCGACTCCGCCGCGAGCTCGCCCGCCGCCTCCTTGTCTGCGACGACGACGACTTCAGCCATCTGCTCCTCCTACGAGCGCCGCTCCGAGCGCGGCAACGGGTGTACCTTCCGGGACGAGGCGCACCCGCCGGGACAGCGCGACCGAAGCGAGGAAGGGGGACGTCGCCGCCCATCCGTCGAGCACCTCGTGGACTTCGCAGAGCAGCCGGTCCCCGAGATGACTCAGGCCGCCGCCGATCACCACGGTGTCGACGTCGACGGTCAGCACGAGGACCCGCACCGCTGCGGCGATGCCTTCCGCAAGCCTAGCCGTGATCGCCCTCGCCTCGCGGTCGCCGTCCGCCGCCGCGGCGAAGAGCGCGCGGGCGGGGAGCGGGTCGTCGGTGCGCCACTGCCGCGCGATGCCCGAGCCGCTGGCCACGGTCTCCAGGCAGCCGCGCTGCCCGCAGCCGCAGAGCGCGCCCGCCGGGTCGACCGGGAGGTGCCCGATCTCGCCCGCGATGCCCGTCGCCCCGCGCCAGAGCCGGCCGTCCACGACGATTCCGGCGGCCATCCCGGTGCCGAGGTTCAGGTACGCCATCGTGCCGCCGAGGCCGAGGACGTGGAAGGCGCCGAGCGCTGCGGCCTTCACGTCGTTCTCGATGCGCACGCCGACGCCGAGCCGGCCGGCGAGCTCGCCGCCGAGCGCGAGGCGCTCGACGCCCAGGTTGACCGCGTGCGCCACCTGTCCGGACGCGCTGTCCACCATGCCGGGGATGCCGATGCCGATGGAGGAGAAGCCGCCGGCCGGGAGGCCGGTCAGCTCGCCGATCCGGGCGACGGCGGTGACCGCTGTCTCCACGACCGCGGCGTGGCCGAAGCCGGTCACCAGGCGGACACGCTGCGCGAGACCGCCCACCTCGTCGACCGCGACGGCGTCGGTCTTGGTGCCGCCGATGTCGATGCCGAGCCTCACGGGGTGCGCCCCGCTCCGAGGCCGTCCGCCGCCGGCTCGCCGTCGAGCAGCTCGATCAGCGCGCGGCCGACCAGGCGCGAGGCGCCGAACGTGGCGATGTCCGCGTACCGGCGGTCGTCGCTGGGCCAGCCCATGTCGACCACGAGGACGCTGTCGCGCTCGGCGCGCAGCCGGTCGATGGCGGCGCGAGCGAAGGCGTGCCGGTGGTTGTCCTTGCCGACGACGAGCACCGGGGACTGCGCGGCGAGCACCAGGTCGGGGTGGTCCCCCTCGGTGAACACGACCAGCGGGTTGGCGGCGAAGGCCGACGGGGTGTCCTCCCCGGCCGCCACCTCGGCGAACGGACCCCACGGGGCCTCGCCGATCGCGATGTTCGCGACCGTGTCCACCCGCACGACCGAGTACCGGCCGTGGTGGGCGCGCAGCCAGTCCCGCGCGTGCGCGGAGATGTCGAAGGCCTCCAGCGCGCGGCGCACGTCCGCCGGGCGCAGGTCGCCCGCGCCGGACGGCTCGGACCGGTCGGACGGCTCGGACCGGTCGGCACGCTCCGGCGCAGCGTCGTGCGCCGACGCGTCGGCCCGGACGGCCGCGGCCAGCGCGAGCACGCGGCCGGCGGCCTCCTCGATCCGGGAGACGGCGACCCGCCCCTCCGCGACCGCGGCGACGACGGCGTCCTCGATCTGCGCGAGCTGCGCGTCGGTGTTCTCGGTGCCGATGCAGAGCAGGTCGCAGCCCGCGGCGAGCGCCAGCACCGCCGCCTCCGGGATGCCGCGCTCCCCGCTCGCGCCGTGCATGTCGAGCGCGTCGGTGACGACGACGCCGCCGAAGCCGAGCTCGCCGCGCAGCAGTCCCTCCACGATCGTGCGGCTGAAGGTCGCGGGGAGGTCGGCGTCGAGGTGCGGCAGGAGGATGTGCGAGGTCATCACCGTGCGGGCGCCCGCGGCGATGACCGCGCGGAACGGCTCGAGCTCGCGCTCGCGCAGCTCCTCCAGGGTCAGGTCGACGACGGGGAGCTCGAGGTGCGAGTCCGCGGCCGTGTCGCCGTGCCCGGGGAAGTGCTTCGCGCAGACGGCGACGCCGGCGGACTGGAGGCCGCGCGTCCAGGCGGCGCCCTGCTCGGCCACGACGGCCGGCAGCGACCCGAAGCTGCGCACCCCGATCACCGGGTTGTCCGCGTTGGAGTTGATGTCGACGTCGGGCGCGAAGTCGAGGTTCACGCCGGCCGCGTGCAGCTCCTCGCCGACCCGGCGCGCGACGCTCTCGGTGTAGTCGTCGTCGCCGAGGCGGCCGAGCACGGCGTTGCCGGGGAACGGCGACCCGGTCTCGTAGTAGAGCCGGGTGACGTCGCCGCCCTCCTCGTCGATCGCGACGATCGCGTCCGGGTTGGCGGCGTAGATCGCGTCCGTGAGCTCGCGCAGCTGCGCGACGGACTCCACGTTCTGGCCGAACACGCACACCCCGCCGAGGCCGTTGCGCAGCCGCTCCTCCAGCCACGCGGGCAGCGTGGTCCCCACGAACCCGGGGAGGAGGGTCGCTGCGATGCTGCGGCGGAGGGCGGTGTCGGTCGCGCTGGGCTGAGTGACCGACATCCCGCTCACCCCTTGACCGCCCCGCTGACCAGCCCGCTGGTCATGCGGCCCTGGACGATGAGGAAGAAGATGATGACCGGCACGGCCACGAGCGTGGAGGCCGCCATCACCTGACCCCAGTCCGTCGCGCGCGAGGCGGACTGCTGGATGAAGCCGCGCAGCCACAGCGGGAGCGTCTGGCTGCTGTTCTCCTGGAGGATCACCAGCGCGACGGTGAACTCGTTCCAGGCCTGCAGGAACGCGTAGACGCCCGAGGCGATGAGGCCCGGAGCGAGCAGCGGGAAGGTGATCCGCAGGAACGCCTGCGTGCGGCTCAGGCCGTCCACCATCGCCGCCTCCTCGAGATCGGCGGGGATGCCGGCGACGAAGCCGCGCAGCATCCAGATCGTGAACGGCACGACCGCCGCGATGTAGATGATGCTGACGCCGACCACGGTGTTGAGCAGGCCGAGCGAGCCCATCAGCTTGTACTGCGCGATGAACAGGCCCTCGGCCGGCAGCATCTGGATGAGCAGCACGGCGAGCACGAACGACGTGCGGCCGCGGAACTTGAACCGGCTGATGGCGAGCGCCGCGAGGAACGCGAACGCCAGGCAGAACACGACGGTCACGATCGCGACGACCACGCTCATCCCGAGCGCCGGGAAGAACGTCCCGCCGTTGATGACGGCCGTGAAGTTGTCGAACGAGCCGCCGAACGGCAGCCAGGTCGGGGTCGAGCTCTGCAGCACCACGTTCGGCAGCAGGGACGAGTTGAGCATCCAGTAGACCGGGAAGACCCAGATCAGCCCGAGCACCACGGCGAGGACGCCGAGGAGGATGCGGCCGGGGCGGACCTTCTGCTTCAGCTTGCGGTCGCGGACGTCGGTCGCGGTGCCGGCGGTCCCGTTGGCGACGGCGGTCATGACTGGTCCTCCTTGAGCAGGTGACGGACGTAGAACCAGCTGAGCGCGATGGTCAGGATGAGGACGAACACCGAGACGGCGCTGGCCATCGCGAAGTCGCTCGACCCGACGCCGAGCTGGTAGATGTAGGTGCCGAGCAGGTTGGTCTCGCTGGCGATGGAGCCCTTGTCCTGCAGCAGCTTGATCTGGGTGAACACCCGCAGGTCCCAGATGATCTGCAGGAGCAGCACGATCCCGAGCACGGGCCGGATCATCGGCAGGATGATGTACCGCAGCCGCTGGAAGCCCTTCGCGCCGTCCATCTGGGCGGCCTCCAGCACCTCGGTGGAGACCTGGGTGAGCCCGGCGTAGACGGAGAACGCGACGAACGGGACGCTCATCCAGGTGACGATCACGCCGGCGACGAAGAAGAACGAGAGCGGGTTCTGCAGCCAGTTGTGGTTCTGGAAGTCCAGGCCCCAGGAGGTGAGGACGTTGTTGATCACGCCGCGGCGCCAGTCGAACAGCCAGTTCCAGACGGTCATGGCGGCGACGACGGGCATGGCCCAGGCCAGGAGGAGCGTGATCTGGAGGAAGATCCGCGGGAAGCGCGAGACGCCCGACATCAGCAGGGCGAGGCCGACGCCGATCACGACGGTGACGGCCGCGGTCGTGAGGCAGAAGACGATGGAGCGGCCGACCACGACCCACATGTAGGAGTCGGAGAACAGCGTGACGTAGTTGTCGAACCAGACGAACGGCGCGGGCTGGCCGAACTGCTGGGCGAGGCCGAAGTGCTGCATCGAGGTGATGAGCTGCCAGACGATCGGATAGCCGAGCGCGAGCAGCAGGATGAGGATGGCCGGCAGCAGCAGGGCGTAGGGCGTGAGCCGTCCCCTGCGCTTTCGCGGTGCGCTGGGGGCTGGTGCGCTCGCGCTCGGCGTCCGGGTGACGGGTCGGCTGGTGGTGGTCACGGCGGTCCTCCTTCCGGGTGTGTAGGGGTGTCGAGAAAAGTCTGAGGGCAGGGACGAGGGCGCGGAAGGGGTGGTGCTGCTTCCGCGCCCTCGCCTGCGGGTTGGTGCTAGGTGGAGCCGATCAGCCGTTCTTCACGTTGAGAAGGGCGTTGATCTTGGTGTCGTACTGCTGGGCGAGGCCCTTCAGGTCGGACGAGTCGCGGATCTTGGAGAAGAACTCCTCCATCACGTTGGCCGCCTCGACCGAAGCCCAGCCCGGCGCGGCCGGGGTCAGCTTGGAGTTGGAGGCCGACTCGATCAGCGCCTTCGCGAACTGGTCGTCGCCGAGCGAGGACATGTAGTCCGAGTTCGCCGGGCCCAGGCCGTTCTTGCCGAGCATCTCCTGGTACTGCTTGCTGAAGATGATCTTCAGCAGCGTCTTGGACAGGCCCGGGTTCTTGGACTTGGCCGAGATGCCGATGTTGGAGCCGCCGGCGAAGACCGGAGCCGGCTTGCCGTCGTTGCCCGGCAGCACGTAGGTGCCGAAGGTGTTGTCGTTCCAGGTGCGGACGGCCTTGCCGTCCTTGGTGGACAGGTCGCCGATCGACCAGTGCGCCCAGCCCGGAGCCATGATGGTAGCGGCGGCCAGCGAGGTGTCACCGGTCTTGTTGCCGTTGGCGTCCACCGTCTGGTCGGTGTCGTTCAGGTAGATGTACTGGTTCGAGTCCTTGGCGTCGTTCGGGGCCTTGGACGCGTTCTTGTAGATGTCCTGCAGCTGCTGGAGGCCCTTCAGCGCGCCGGGCTGGTCCAGCGTGGCGACCCACTTGGAGCCTTCCTTCTTGGCGATGTCACCGCCGTTCGCGAAGATCCAGGAGATGCCGTCGCGCCAGTCCTGACCGCCGAGGAAGAAGCCGGAGAAGTTCGGGATCCCCTTCGGGTTCTTCGCCGTGATGTCGGCGACGGTGCTGTTGAACTGGTCGAGCGTGGTCGGCACCGTGGCGCCTGCCGCGCTGTAGACGTCCTTGCGGTAGAACATGTAGCGCGAGCCGAAGTAGTACGGCAGCGTGTAGTTCTTGCCGTCGACCTTGCCCGCCTCGACGAAGGACGGGAGCAGCTTGTCGCCGCCGAGGTCCTTGTACATGTCGGAGATGTCGAGGAAGGCGCCCACGTTGGTGAAGGTCGGCGACTGGGTGTTGCCCATCTCCGTCACGTCCGGCGTGTTGTTCGCGTCCGGCAGCGACGTGGTGAGCTTGGTGACGATGTCTCCCCAGTCCTGCTGCTCGATCTTGAGCGTGGCGCCGGTCTCCTTGTTGAACTCGGTCTTCAGGTAGTTGCGCAGCGCGTCAGGGGTGTCGGAGCCGACGAGCCACAGGGTGACCGTCTTGCCCTTCCCATCGGTGCTCGGAGCCTGGGCTCCGCCAGAGGCGCATCCGGCGAGCACGAGAGCGGAAGCCGTAGCCACAGCGGCGAGGCCGACGAGCTTTCTCTTCATTGCTGTTCCCTTCATTCTGTTCGGGCTTTCTTCTGTGGTCAGTGTGTGCGGTCGCATCACACCGTCGGTGCAGGGGTCGTGGATCGCACGGTGCTGTGTTACGAGACCCCGAGTTGTCCGGAGAGGACGAGTACGGCCGCGCCGCGCAGGACGATGTCCTGCCCCTGCGTGGTCATCCGGACCGCGAGGTCGGCGTGGTTCTCCGCCATCGTCCGGTTCCGGAGCGTGTGGATGGTCGCCTCGGCGAGGGGGCCATCGAGCAGATCGGTCGGGCCGCTCAGGACGAGCTCCGACAGGTTGAGCGCGCCGACGACCGGCGCGAGCGCGATGCCGAGCCGCTGCCCGGCCTCGCGGAGGATGGGCGTGGGGTCGGTCTGCGCCGCCTCCGCGTCCCGGAGGCCGCGACGCAGCTGTGGGACGCTGAGCCAGTGCTCCAGCACCTGGTCGCGGCTGTACGTGGCGTCGAGGCCGAGGTCGGTGCCGACCATCACCTGGCCGATCTCGCCCGCGGCGAAGTGGCTGCCGTAGACGAGCGCGCCCGCGATGATGAGGCCGGCGCCGATGCCGTGCCCGACCCGGATGAGCATCATGTCGCCCGTCGCTCCGCCGTAGCTGTGCTCGGCGAGCACGGCGGCGTTGGCGTCGTTGGCGACGACGACCGGCAGGCCGGTGAGCGCGTGGAGGTCGTCCTGCAGCCGCACGTCGCTCCAGCCGAGGTTCGGCGCGGTGAGCACGGTGCCGGTCAGGTCGACCACGCCGGGCGAGCCGACGCCGATCCCGAGGATCGGAGCGGTGGCCGCGTCGACCAGCTGCCGGACGAGCGCCCTGACCTTGGCGACGGCGGCCTCGCCGGTCGCCGGCTCGCCGTCGCCGTCCTCGAGCGGGACCTCGGCCGAGGCGAGCAGCGCGCCGTCGAGGTCCATGACCGCGCCGCGGAAGCGGTCGTGGTCGCTGAGGTCGACGCCGACGATCTGGTGGGCCGTGCGGTTGATGTCGAGGAGGACGGCGGGCTTGCCCGGCCGTGCGGCCTCCCGCTGGCCGAGCTCCACCACGAGGCCCTCCGCGAGGAGCTCCGCGACGAGGTCGGAGACGGTGACGCGGGTCAGGCCGGTCTCCCTGGCCAGGTCGGCCCTGCTGCGCTCCCCCGACCGGTAGAGGGTCTGCAGCACGAGCGAGCGGTTGTGGCTGCGCGCGTGCTCGGGGAGCACCTTGGAACGCGGGCGCAGCGCCCTGCCGGGGCCGAGGCCCCCTGCGCTGCCGAGCACGTCCGTTGTGGTCATGTTTGTTAGTAAAGCTTACGAACAAATGAAATGCAAGCCATGAGACGAAGTCGTTACACTCCGAGCGTGAACACCCCATCCCCCGCCCCCGCCCGGACCCCGTTCGCCCTCACCGGCTCCCGCGCGCTCGTGACCGCCGCCAGCCGCGGTCTCGGCCGGGAGATCGCCCTCGAGCTCGCCGGCCAGGGCGCCGACGTCGTTTTGGGCGTGCGCGACCCCGAGGAATCGGCCGGGCTGGTCGAGGAGCTGTCCTCGTTCGGCGTCACGGCACGGGCCATCCGGATGGACGTGCTCGACCTCGCCGGCTGCCGCGCCGCCATCGACGCGGTCGGCTCCGAGCTCGGCCCGATCGACATCCTGGTGAACAACGCCGGCGGCGGCGTCGACGCGCCCGCCCTGGAGGTGACCGAGGACGACTTCGACCATGTCTGGCGGCTCAACACCCGCTCGACGTTCTTCCTGTCGCAGCACGTCGCGAAGAGCATGTTGGCGAACGGGGGCGGCGCGATCGTCAACGTGGCCTCCCAGGCCGGGCTGATCGCGCTGCCCGGCGAGGCGTCCTACTGCGCCGCGAAGGCGGCCGTCGTGCACCTCACCCGCTGCCTGGCCGTGGAGTGGGGACAGTACGGCATCCGCGTCAACGCGGTCGCGCCGACCTTCATCGAGACGGACGGCACGGCGAAGGCCCTGTCGGACGACGCCTTCCGCGCCGACACGATCGAGCGCATCGCGGCCCTGCACCGGATCGGCGTGCCGGCGGAGGTCTCCGGGGCCGTGGCGTTCCTGGCCTCGCCCGCGGCCTCCCTGATCACCGGGCAGACGCTGGCGATCGACGGCGGCTGGACCGCGCGCTGACGCCGCCGATCAGCCGCGTTCGGCGATCGGCGGCGGGTTCCACCTCCCGTCGAGCGCCTCGGGCCGCGGGGAGTACAGCCGCATGATGATCCGCAGCGGCCCGGCCGGGGCCGGGAGCCAGTTCGCCGTCCGGGCGCCGCCCGGATCCGTCGGGCCGTAGTAGAGGTCGAGCGACCCGTCGTCGCCGTAGTGCAGGAGGTCCCGGTCGCCGAGCGCGAAGCGGTCGAGCGGGTTGGGCGCCTGGAAGCTGTCGTGGTCGTACATCGTCACCGACCAGAACGCGTCGACCGGTGGGAGCAGGCCGGGCTCGAAGTGCTGCACGTAGTCCCGCTCCCCCACGATCGGCCGGCCGGCGGCGTCGGCGACGGCGAGCGGATAGACCGCGTCCTCCGGCTGGTTGGCGCCGAGACCGACCACCGCGACCGCGGCGCGCTTGAGGTAGAAGTCGCCGTAGACGCCCATGCTGTCGGTGTTCATCGCCCAGCCGTTGGTGATGCGCGCCATGGTGGCGATGGCGCGGTCGTGCCGCTGCCTGGCGTCCTGCGCGCCGCGCTCCAGGGCGGCGAGCTGGTCGTCGTCGAACGCGCTCGCGTCGAAGTCCGCGCCGCGGACGATCCCCAGCGCCTCCAGCCGGGCCAGGACGCTGAAGTCCGTCGCCTGCGGTGCATGCACAGCGAGCAGCCGGGCGGCGTACCCGAAGTAGTCCGCGGCGCTCAGCCCGTTGACGATCGCGAGCGGCTCGCCGGTCAGATCGAGACCCTCCGGGGCCAGCGACTCCGGCAGCGCCGTCGACGGCGCCTCGCCGTCCAGCCCGCTGAGCCGGAGTCCGTCCTGGAACTGGCGGACCGACGCGTAATCCGCCGGGCCATTGGTCTGCACCCGGCCGATCAGCCAGACGTGCGGGGTCGGCGCGTCGATCCGCCGCGCACCCTCCGGCGCCTCCCCGTCCCACCCGGGCGGTGCGATCAGGAACCGGCCGGCCGCGGTCCCCGTCGTGCGCTTGCCCGGCACAGCGAACGCGTTCGTCCACATGTCCAGGAGCGGGAGCAGGTAGTAGCGGCCTGCGCTGTCCGGCACCTCGAGGAGGATCGGGCCGCCGGAGAGGTCGAGCCACGCCGACGAGTAGAGCGTGTCGAAGTTCGGCGCGACGACGGCGCGGAAGCCGGCGTCGGGGAAGGCCCGCGCGTGCGCGAGGGTGTTGGTAGGGCCGCGGCCGATGGAGGCGGAGTCGCCCGGCCGCGTGAAGACGCTCCGCGTCACGTCCATCGTCACCAGCGGATAGAAGTACGTGTACGCCTCGGCCGCGCGTGCGGCGACCTCGTCCGGGCTCAGTGCGATCACGGCATCCCCTCGGCTCCCCGATGCGCGACCGCTCGGCGCGGCCGCGTCTGCGCCGCAGCATAGGGTGCCGGTCGCGAACGCGGCTAGGCCCGAGCGAGGCCTCAACGCACTCGCGCCGGATGCCGTCCCCCTGCGGTGCAGGAGGCGGCATCCGGCGCGAGGGCGGATGCGGGAGGCTCAGGCCAGGCGCGTCTTGAGGTTCTCGCTGATCGCGTCGAGGAACTCCTCGGTGGTCAGGAACTTCTGCTCCGGGCCGACCAGGAGGGCGAGGTCCTTGGTCATCTTGCCCTCCTCGACCGTCTTCACCACGACGTCCTCGAGGGTGTGGGTGAAGTCGATGAGGTCCTGGTTGCCGTCGAGCTTGCCGCGGTGCGCGAGACCGCGCGTCCAGGCGAAGATCGAGGCGATCGGGTTGGTGGAGGTCGGCTTGCCCTGCTGGTACTGGCGGTAGTGGCGGGTCACCGTGCCGTGCGCGGCCTCCGCCTCGACGACCGAGCCGTCCGGGGTGGTCAGCACGGAGGTCATCAGGCCGAGCGAGCCGAAGCCCTGCGCGACGGTGTCGGACTGCACGTCGCCGTCGTAGTTCTTGCAGGCCCAGACGTAGCCGCCCTCCCACTTGAGGCTGGAGGCGACCATGTCGTCGATCAGACGGTGCTCGTAGGTGAGGCCGGCCGCGTCGAACTTCTCCTTGTACTCGGTGTCGAAGACCTCCTGGAAGAGGTCCTTGAACCGGCCGTCGTAGGCCTTGAGAATCGTGTTCTTGGTCGACAGGTAGACCGGGTACTGACGGTCGAGGCCGTAGTTGAACGAGGCGCGGGCGAAGTCGCGGATGGACGCGTCCTGGTTGTACATGCCCATCGCGACGCCGGCGCCCGGCGCCTGGTAGATCTCGAAGGACTGCGCCTCGCCGCCGTCGGCCGGCTGGAAGCTCATGGTCAGCGTGCCGGGGCCGTCGAAGGTGAAGTCGGTGGCGCGGTACTGGTCGCCGAAGGCGTGACGGCCGATGACGATCGGCTTGTTCCAGCCCGGGACCAGCCGCGGGATGTTGGAGATGATGATCGGCTCGCGGAAGACGACGCCGCCGAGGATGTTGCGGATCGTGCCGTTCGGGCTCTTCCACATCTTCTTGAGGCCGAACTCCTCGACGCGGGCCTCGTCCGGGGTGATGGTGGCGCACTTGACGCCGACGCCGTGCTTCTGGATGGCGTGGGCCGCGTCGATCGTGATCTGGTCGTCGGTCTCGTCGCGCTTCTGGATGCCGAGGTCGTAGTACTCGAGGTTCACGTCGAGGTACGGGTGGATGAGCGAGTCCTTGATCGCCTTCCAGATGATGCGCGTCATCTCGTCGCCGTCGAGCTCGACGACCGTTCCATCAACCTTGATCTTGTCCACTGGTTCTCCTGAGGTCTGTGCCGTTTTTCAGCCGGAGACAGCTTACCCGAGTCCGGCAACTATCTTGACATCGAGACAGTTTTGCCAGCGCACGGTCAGGCCTCCCGCTGACTATGCGCGGGTGGAATCGCACGTTACCCTTTCGTTATGGCTGAACTGAGACTGGAAGAGCTGAGCGCGCGGACCGTCGTGGCGGCGAACGCGCTGACACTGAAGCCCGGTCAGGAGCAGTTCATCGCTCCGGTGTCGTACTCGGCCGCGGCCGCTGTGGCCGACCCCTCGACCTCCTGGCAGCGCGTCGTGCTCGACGGCGACGACGTCGTGGGCTTCATCATGGGCGACTTCAACCCGCACGCCGAGCACGACGAGTTCAAGGCGATCCTCTGGCGCATCAACGTCGACGCCGACGACCAGGGCCGCGGCATCGGCACCTTCGCGGTGCGCGCGCTGGCCGACGAGGCACGCGCGCGCGGTGTCGAGCGGCTCTACGTGATCTGGGAGTCCGGCGAGCTCGGGCCCGAGCAGTTCTTCCTGCGCACCGGGTTCCAGCCGGTCGGAGAGACGCAGTACGGCGAGACGATCGGTGCCCTCGAGCTCTGAGCCGGCGGCCGGTCGCGCCGGCGAGCCGGCGACCGGGGAGGACTTCGCCTCGCGCGTGCTCGCGGTCGTGGACAGCATCCCGCCCGGCCGGGTGATGACCTACGGCGACGTCGCCGCGGCCCTCGGCTCCCGCGCCGCCCGCATGGTCGGCCAGGTGATGGCGTACTACGGCGGCGACGTGCCGTGGTGGCGCGTCGTCCGAGCGAGCGGGCATCCGCCGGTGGACCACGAGCACCTCGCGCTGCAGCACTACCGCGCCGAGGGGACGCCCCTGCTGGGCGGCGGAACCTCCCCGTACCGGGTGGATCTGCGGGCCGCGAGACACGACGCCGGCTGAGATCATCCTCCCGATCGATGCCGGTGCTCAGGTTCATGATGTTGACTGGACTGGTCTGTCCATGCAAACCCGCCCCAGGAGCGTCCGTGCCCCGTACCCGTCGACTCGGCTTCGCCGTCGCCGCCATCCCTCTCGTCGCCGCCCTCTCCGGGTGC
This sequence comes from Leifsonia shinshuensis, assembly GCF_013410375.1. Taxonomy (NCBI): domain Bacteria; kingdom Bacillati; phylum Actinomycetota; class Actinomycetes; order Micrococcales; family Microbacteriaceae; genus Leifsonia; species Leifsonia shinshuensis. The sequence continues at coordinate 1,431,931 of NZ_JACCFL010000001.1, read as the reverse complement.
TCGGTCGTGGCCGCGTTCAGCCCGCACGTCGATCCGGCGATCTACGACACGGCCAAGGACTTCAACGCGGCGAACACGAAGAACATCGGCTCGCCGACCTTCGTCCCCGACGACGCGACCGTGATCCGGGTGGACTACGACACCCAGTCCGGCGAGGCGATCATGACGTACGCGTCGCCCACGCTGCTCAAGAAGGACTCCTGCACCGTCGTGAAGACCCCGGCGGCCAAGCCGACGATCCAGGACAGCTGGTGGCCGATCTCCGGCATCCCCACCGACGCGTCCTACTCGTGCCCCGGCGGCTGGAGCGCGTTCCACATCGGCACGCAGCTCTACGCGGTGCGCCCGGCCACCCAGAAGTAGCGCCGGAGCCGTCCGCGGTTCAGGCCTCCGGCCGGGCCGCCTCCACCGTCTGAGCGGGCAGCACCAGCTCGACGATCGTGCCGAGGCCTGCCACGGAGCGCACCTCGACGTGGCCGCCGACGGTTTCCACCCGGTCCCGCAGCCCCTCCAGGCCCCCGCCCGGCTCGATGCGCGCTCCCCCGCGGCCGTCGTCCTTCACCACGACGGTGACGTCGGCGTCGGTGCGGGTGACGAGCACCGCGCAGTTGCGCGCCCCGGCATGCTTGGCGGCGTTCGCCAGGCACTCCGAGACGCAGTAGTAGATCGTCTCCTCGACGACGTTCGGCAGGCGCTCCTGGAACCCGACCTGCACCTCGACCGGCGTGGCGCTGCGCTGCGCGAGCTCCTCCAGCGCTGAGCGGAGGTCGCCGTCGGTGAGCACCGTCGGGTGGATGCCGCGGGCGAGCTCGCGCAGCTCGCGCAGCGCGTCCGCGAGCTGCGCCGACGCCTTCTCCAGATCCCCGACCAGCTCCGTCTCCCCGGCGGACGCGGCCTTCGTCGTGGCGATCCGGAGGCCGATCGCCAGGGAGACCAGCTGCTGCTGCGACCCGTCGTGCAGGTCGCGCTCCAGGCGGCGCCGCGCCAGGTACCCTTCCTCGACGATGCGGAGGCGCGACTCGCGCAGCTCCTGGATGGTCTGTTCGAGCCGCCCGCGCAGCCGGTCGTTGTCGACGGAGAGCAGCAGCGCGGAGGACACGGCGTCGAGCAGGCGGTCGTCCTGGCCGAGCGCCACATCGTGCTCGATGAGGGCGATCGGCCCCTGATCGGAGTCGATCGTCAGGGTGGACCGCCCTGGACGCCCGGCCGGGTCGCCGTCCGGCACCGGCTCCCCGTCGCTCGTCTGGTACACGCGTCGGTGCTCGTCCCACCAGAAGACCCGGAGCGAGCTGTCGTGCAGGGTGCGCGCGAGGCTGGACTCCCAGAGCGCCCTGTCCACCTTGTCGCGCGCGACGATGACCAGGTCGGCGACCCGGGAGCGCAGGCCCCTCGCGTAGTAGACGCCGCCGACGAACGCCGGGGGGATGAGCGCGATCGCGACGGGCGGCACGAACTGCAGCCAGCCGCTGTCCCAGCCGAGCGCGAAGCTGATCGAGTCCTGGAACGTGCCGTAGCACCACAGCAGCAGCGCCAGCGGCATCACAAACGACACCCGCCGCGCCGGCAGCGTGCTGGTCACCCAGCGCGCCGCGAGCCGCCCGACGACCGCCAGGAGGAGCACCACGCCGACCACGCGCCAGGCGATCCCGAGCCAGAAGTCGGCGTCCGGGCTCGGCAGGATGGCGTACGGGTTGGCCACGCAGCCGCAGTCCGCCGCCGAGGGCGACGAGAACAGCAGGATGCCGAGGAACCGCACCAGGAACGCGCCGCTCAGCGTGTACGCGACCACCCGGTCGAAGCGCGAGGCCAGGTGGCCGGTGGGGTACGAGAGCACCAAGATGCCCACGAGGACCGCCCACAGGTCGGTGACGCCCTCCACCAGCGGCCACAGCCAGCCGATGTCGCGGGTCAGCGGGTACCAGGCGCCCGCGGCCCAGAAGAAGGCCGCCCCCACCATGAGCCAGCCGGGAGCGGAGCTCCGGACGGCGCGCCAGGCGATCACCGCGCAGACGACGTAGTCCACGGCGACCCCGACGAAGACGATCGCCCAGCCGATCCCCTGCGGGCGTGGCCCGTAGTTCCCGGTGATCGCGGAGAGCACCTGGGCGAGCACGTTGACGGCGATCGTCACCGTGATGGCGGCGGCGCGAAGCCAGAGGCGCCCGGCCCCCATGATGTCAGGCGTCCCGGCCGAGGAACCGCAGCACGGCGAGCACCCGGCGGTGGCCTTCCGTGGTCTCCTCGATGTCCAGCTTGTTCATGATGTGGCCGATGTGCGACTCGACGGTGCGCAGGCTCAGGTGCAGAGCGGACGCGATCCCGGCGTTGGAGAGCCCCTCCGCCATCAACCGCAGCACGTCGACCTCGCGCGACGACAGCGACTCGACCGCGGCCTCGCTCGACCGGGCGGACACGAGCAGCTGCACGACCTCGGGGTCGACGACGGACCCGCCGGCGGCGACGGTCCGGACCGCGTTGACCAGGGTGTCGGCGTCGGCGACCCGGTCCTTGAGGAGGTAGCCGGTGCCGCTCCCAGCGCTCATCGCCCGGATGGCGTACGCCGCGGTGGTGTACATGGAGAGCAGGAGGACGCCGACCGCGGATCCGGAGGCGCGCAAGCTCTCCAGCGCGCGCAGCCCCTCGTCGGTGTGCGTCGGCGGCATCTTGATGTCGAGGACGACCGCGTCGATCCCGCCGTCGTCGGCCGCGAGCACGTCGAGCGCCTGTTCGGCGGTGTCGACCGAGGCCACGACCTCGATTCCGCCCGCGCGCAGGATCTGACCGATCCCCTCACGGAGCAGCACAGCGTCATCGGCGACTGCGACCCGGAGCGGCCGGCGAACCGAGTCGTCCACCCCCACCACGCGCTTACCCTAGCAGGCGGCGAATCCCGTCGGCGCGACTTCCGTCGTCAGGACCGAACGGGCCGCTGCGCGCTCACCTCAGCAGGCTGCGGATCGCCTCTCCGGTCAGTTCCGCCTTGCTGATGAAGCCGTCGGCTCCGCTGTCCGAGACGCGCGTCCCGTAGTCGCTGCGGGAGCGGCTCGAGGTGAGCACGACGGCGGCCCCCGTCTCGTGCATCGCGGTCACCAGGTCGAAGCCGTCGACGTCCGGCAGGCCGACGTCGAGCAGCACCAGATCCGGGGCGAGGGAACGACTGAGCTCGACGCCGCCGGCGCCGGTCTCGGCGTCCCCGACGACGGAGAAGCGCTCCAGGGTGAGGAGCTCTGCGGCCTGAGCCCGGAACCGTGCGTGGTCGTCGACGATCACAACACGGAGGCACATGCCTCGATTCTCTCCGGGCGCAGTGGCGGCTGCATCCGTGCCAGCACGCATCGGCAAACGGGTGGCCCCCCGGATGCGGGTGAATCCGCCGCGGCGGCAACATATGAGACAAGCTCAACGAAGCCCGGTGAGAGCCGGTGGAGCTGAGGAACCCGAGGAGAACGCGATGTCCACCGCAACCCGAACCGCCTACCCGAACGGCGCCGCCCGAACGGACGCCGAGGCGGTCGCGGTGGACCTCGACGGCCTCCCGCTCGTCGTCCTCGACCTGGAGCGGGCCCGCCGCCGCTACCAGGCGCTTCGGGAGGAGTTCCCCTGGGTCGACGTGCTCTACGACGTCAGCGCGCTCGCCCACCCGCGGCTCCTCGCAGCGGTCGCGGAGGCGGACGGCGGCTTCGCCGTCACCCACGACCAGGCGCTCCCCGCCCTCATCCTCGCCGGAGCCGGCGGCCGCCACGTCCTGCACGCCACACCCGGCGCGCACCCGCACGAGGCGAGGGCCGCGTACGACGCCGGCGTGCGGCGCTTCGTGGTGGACTCCCCGCGCGCGCTCGATGTGTTCGTCGGCGCCCCGGCCGACCTGCGCGTCGTGCTCAAGCTCCAGCCCGAGGGTGTTCCGCGACCCGCGCACCGCGCCGCCGTCGGGATGACGCCGGCGGAAGCGGTCGCCGCCGCGCGTGCCGCCCACGGCCTCGGGATCCGGCTCTCCGGCCTGTCCCTCACCCTCCCGCAGAACGGCAGCCCCGCCGAGTACGTGGCCGAGATCGTCCGGGCGATCGGCGTCGCGGCCGACATCGAGGCCGCGACCGGATCCCGGCTGCGGATCCTCGACCTGGGCGACGGCTTCCCCGGGCGCTGCGACGCACGTCAGGGCGAACGCGCCGAGCTGGCCCGCGCCATCCGCGGGATCGTCGCACCGGCGACCTCCGGGGTGATCGTGACCGCCGCCGCGGGGCGCGCGGTGACCGCGGGCTGCCTGACCGTCGTCGACGGCGGATCGGAGCGCGAGGTCGACACCGCCGCGGCCGCCGAGCTGATCGACGCGGGCGCGGAGGTCGCGGTCCTCGACGGCGGCGCCTCGCTCGTGCAGCGCCTCCCGCTGTTCCGCGGCCGCGGCCGGCTCGACCATCGGACGGTGCGCCGCACGACACGCACCTGAACCATTCAGACCTGGTCGGACGACGGGCCGTCAACCCAACCCGTAACCAACCCCTTGGCCCGTCCCGACCACGGCGGCAAGCCCCGGATCGCCCCCTCCGACGATCCGGGGCTTGCCCGTGTGGCGTGTATCGTGTGGGATGTGAAATCTGCACCACTTCTCCAGATGGCCGCGGCACTGACCATCTCGGCCGTCGCCGCAGTCGGCGCCGCCGCGCCCGCGGCCGCGACCCCGTCCGTGTACACCGTCACCGGCACCGTCTTCCACGACGCCGACCGCGACGGCGTCCTGTCGCTCGGCGACCTCCCGCTCCCGAAAGCCACCGTCGAGCTCTACGGCAGCGCGGAGGACGCGGCGGCGCACACCGGTGCGCTGCGCAGCGTCACCACCAACGCTCTCGGCGTCTACTCGGCCACCGGGCTCCCTGCCGGCACCTACTTCGCCACGGCGAGCGCGGACGGCTACCGCTCCGGCGCCGCGGCGCAGACCACCGTCCACGGCCTCTCCCTCGTGGGCGTCGCCGACCTCCCGGCCATCCGTCAGACCGACCTGACGGTGACGGTGTTCGCCGACAGCAACGGCAACGGCGTCCGGGACGCCGGCGAGAGCGCCCTCAACGGCAAGACCGTGATCCTCATCGACGTGCTCGCCACCCAGAAGGCGATCGCTGACGGCTCGCTCGCCGCGATCGACGTCGGGTCGGCGGTCGCCGGGGCGCTGGGCGGCTCGCTCGACCTGGGCGACGCCATCCGGTTCCGCACGACCGCGAACGGGCAGCCGATCACCTTCACCGATGTCCCGGAGGGCGCGTACGTCGTGATGCGCTCGCCGTTCAACCTGACGATCGGCGAACTCCTCGCGAACACCTCGCGCGTCACGGCGCTCATCGACCTGATCGGCTCGGGCAGCGCCGACGCCCTTCTCGCGATGGACCCGGCCCTGCTCGACACCGGCGACCTCAGCACGACGCCCCGCAACGACTACCTGACGAAGCTCGCCTCCGGCCTCTCCCGCGCGGTCGCCGCCGTCGACGCGGCCGACACCGAGAGGCTCCTCGGCGCGGACGCCTCGGCACAGCTCGGCGCGGTCACGGGCACGGTCGCGCAGGCGGCCGGTCTGCTGGCGGGCATCCCCGCGACGCACTTCGCGGTGGTCGACCACTGGGGCACGAGCTACCAGCTCACCGACCTGACGGCGCGGAAGACCACGGACTTCCTGTTCGGCGTCCGCCAGCACGTCAGCATCGCAGGGACCGTGTTCAACGACGCCAACGCCAACGGCAAGAAGGACGGCCTGGAGACCGCCGAGTCCGTCACACTGACCGCGTACCGCGCGGACGGCACGGTGCTCGGGTCGACCAGGACGCCGTCACTGATCGGCTCCTACAAGCTGGGCGGCCTCCCCTACGACACCGACATCTACCTCGGTTTGAGCGGCACGGCGAAGACACCGTCGGTTCGCTTCACGGGCGAGGTGCCTCCAGCGCTCGCGGACGTGACCCTGGTCGGCTCGTACCGCCTCTCCGGCACGGACACCGCCGACTCGGTGACGCAGGACATCGGCCTCGCGGCGCTGACCGCGCCGACCGCGACGGCGGGCGCCGTCTCGGCGTCGGGAACGGCGACGCTCACGCTGACGAACACGATGTCCGCGGTCGTGAGCGTCGGTTACCGTGTCAACGGCGGCGCGAGCACCGCGTCGACCGTTCCCGCGAAACCCCTCATCGGCTCGGCCGGGACGCGCACCGTCACCCTCACCGGTCTCGTCCCCGGCGAGAACACGGTGACGATCGACTGGTCCGCCGGCGTCTACGACGGCGGCACGGTGACCCTCTCCGTCGTCCGCTGACCCGGCGCACCAGCCAGAAGGCCCCGGAAAGCACGAGCTTTCCGGGGCCTTCGCCGTCGCCGCTACAGGCTCAGACCAGCGAGTCCCGCCACGCGGCGTGGAGCTGCGCGAACCGCCCGGTGCCCGCGATGAGCTCGTCCGGCGAGCCGTCCTCGACCACGCGGCCGTGCTCCATGACCAGCACCCGGTCCGCGATCGCGACCGTCGACAGACGGTGCGCGATGATCACGGCGGTGCGGTCGGCGAGCAGCGTCTGCAGCGCCTCCTGCACCAGGCGCTCGCTCGGGATGTCGAGCGAGCTGGTCGCCTCGTCCAGGATGAGCACCGCGGGGTTCGCCAGGAACGCCCGGGCGAACGAGATCAGCTGGCGCTGACCGGCGGACACTCGGCCGCCGCGCTTGTTCACGTCGGTGTCGTAGCCGTTCGGCAGCCCCGCGATGAACTCGTGGGCGCCGACCGCCCTCGCGGCCTCCTCGATCTCCTCGCGCGTCGCGTCCGGCTTGCCGAGCGCGATGTTCTCGGCGACCGAGCCGCTGAACAGGTAGGCCTCCTGGGTGACCATGACGATCGCGCGGCGCAGGTCCTTCGGGTGCATGTCCCGCAGGTCCACGCCGTCGAGCGTGACGGCGCCCTCGCTCGGGTCGTAGAACCGCGAGATCAGCTTGGCCAGCGTGGACTTGCCCGCTCCGGTCGAGCCGACGAGCGCCACGGTCTGCCCGGCCGGGATGTCCAGGCTGAACTCCGGGAGGATGACGCGGTCGCGCTTGTAGGCGAAGGTCACGTCGTCGAAGCGCACGTGGCCCTCGGCCGTCCACAGGTCGGTGGGCTTCACGGGGTCGGGAACACTCGGCTCCTCCTCCAGGACGCCCGAGATCTTCTCGAGCGCCGCGGCGGCCGACTGGTAGGAGTTGTAGAACATCGCCATCTCCTCCATCGGGTCGAAGAACCGGCGTGTGTAGAGCAGCGTCGCGAGCAGCACGCCGATCGCGAGCTGGCCGTCCGCGACCCGGAAGCCGCCGACGAGCAGCACGGCGCCGACCGTCACGTTTCCGATCATCACGAGCCCGGGGTCGAAGATCCCGAACAGTTGGATGACGCGCGCGTTGACGTCCCGGTAGTCCTCGACAAGGCCGCCGAACTCCTTCTCGTTGCGCTTCTCCTTGCGGAACGCCTTGACCGCGCGGATGCCGGTCATCGTCTCCACGAAGTGCACGATCAGCTTCGCCGACGCCACCCGCGAGATGCGGAACAGCACCTGCGAGCGCTTCTGGAACCAGCGGGTCAGCAGGTACAGCGGCAGCAGCGAGCAGAGCAGCACGACGCCGCTCACCCAGTCGAGCCAGAACAGCGCGATCGCGATGAACAGCATGTACAGGAAGCCCTGCACGAGCTGGTTGATGCCCGAGTCCAGCAGCTCGCGGATGGAGTCCAGGTCGCTGGTCTGCCGCGAGATGATGCGGCCGGACGTGTACGACTCGTGGAACTCCAGCGAGAGCTTCTGGGTGTGCAGGAACACCCGCTTGCGCAGGTCGATCAGGATCGCCTGGCTGATGCGGGCGCTCAGCACCGTGTACCACGCGATCAGGACGGCGCCGATGACGCCGGTGATCAGGTACGCGACTCCGGCCGCGGCCACCGGGAGCCAGTTCTGGCTCTTGAGGGCGGTGATGCCGTTGTCGATGCCGAACGCGATGATCGCGGGTCCCGCGACCTGGCCGGCCGTGCTCACCACGACGACGATCGCGGTCAGCACCAGCCGCATGCGCAGCGGGTGCAGCAGCGAGCCGAGCAGACGCAGCGAGCGCCGGCGGATCTGCCGGCTCTCCTCCTTGCTGAGGTCGTGGCGCTCTTCGCCTTCGACGCCCAGGACGGTCGCGGTGCTCACAGGTTCACCTCCTGAAGGATCTCCTCGTCGCGGTCCTCTTCGAGGGAGGACAGGACGAAACGGTAGTGCTCATTGCTCACGAGCAGGTCATGGTGCGTGCCGACGGCCGTGATCCGGCCGTCCTCCAGCAGCGCCACCCGGTCGGCCAGCATCACCGTCGACGGACGGTGCGCGACGACCAGGGCGGTCGTGGAGGCGAGAACCCGGCGGAGGGCGGCCTCCACCAGCGCCTCGGTGTCGACGTCGAGCGCGGAGAGCGGGTCGTCCAGCACCAGGATGCTGGGCGCCGCCGCCACGGCACGCGCGAGCGCGAGCCGCTGACGCTGGCCGCCGGACAGGCTGAGGCCCTCCTCGCCGACCTTCGTCTCCACGCCCTCCGGGAGCTCGTAGACGAAGCCGGCCTGCGCGATCTCGAGCGCCTCGGTCAGGATGCGCTCCGCCTCGGCGGAGGCGGGGTCAAGGCCGTCGCGGCCGAGCAGCACGTTGTCGCGCACGGACGCCGAGAACAGGGTCGCGTCCTCGAACGCCATCGCGATTGCCTTGCGCAGGTCGTAGCGGGTGAGGTCGCGCACGTCCACGCCGTCCACCTTCACCGCGCCGCCGGTCACGTCGTACAGGCGCGTGGTGAGCGCGGTCAGCGTCGACTTGCCGCTGCCGGTGAGCCCGACCAGCGCCATCGTCTCCCCCGGACGGACCGTGAGGTCGATGCCGTTCAGGAGGTCAGGGTAGCGCTCCGGCGAGTCCTGGTAGCGGAAGTGCACGTCGTCGAAGACGAGCTCGCCGCGGGGCTCCGCGATGCGCTTCGGCTCGGCCGGGTCGGTGATCGTGTTGACCTCGTCCATGACCTCGAAGAAGCGGTCGGCCGCGGTACGCGTGTCGAACGTCATCGAGAGCAGGAAGCCGATCGACTCGATCGGGAACCGCAGGACGGTGGCCGTCGCGAAGAACGCGACCAGCTCGCCGACGGTCAGCTGGCCCTGCGCGGCCAGCCACACGCCGACGACCAGGCAGATGCCGAACGCGACGTCGGGGATGAGCAGCAGCCACAGCCAGATGCCGGCGATGGCCTTCGCCTTCTCGATCTCCGTGCCGCGCAGCGCCTCGGCTTGCGACTCGAACCTCTTCAGCGCGTGCTTGCCGCGGCCGAACGCCTTGAGGACGCGGATGCCGTGCACCGACTCCTCGACGGCGGTCGCCAGGTCGCCGGCCTGGTCCTGGCTGCGCCGGGCGATGATCGAGTACTTCTTCTCGAACACGAAGCCGTAGATCCACAGCGGCACGGACAGCACCAGGAAGATCAGGCCGAGGATCCAGTTCCAGCCGATCAGGATGGCGAAGCCGACGATGATGGTGACGACGTTGACGACGAGCAGCACGATGCCGAACGACAGCCAGCGCCGGATCAGGCTCAGGTCGCTGACGGCGCGCGACAGCAGCTGGCCGCTCGGCCACCTGTCGTGGAACGACACCGGCAGGTCCTGCAGCTTCTCGTACAGGGCGTTGCGCATCCGCGCCTCGACGTGGGTGCCCGGGGTGAGCACGAACCAGCGCCGGAGCGAGATGAACACGGCCTCGGCCGCGCCCAGCCCGACGACGAGCAGCGCCGCCGGCCACACGGCCGCCGGGTCGCCGGTGGAGAGCGGGCCGTCGACCAGCCAGCGCAGCACCTGCGGGATGCTCAGCGCGACCAGGCTCGCCAGGAGCGCGGCGACCATGCCGAGCAGGATGCGGGGCGCCGCCGACTTCGCGAACGGCAGGACGCGCAGCAGGGTGCGGACCGTCCCCGAGCGCTTCTTCTCTTCTCTTTGCGGTGGGTGCTGATGGGTTTCAGCGATAGACATGAGTTCCGTTTTCTCTGAATGCGTTTCTTGACTTCTTCTTCGTGCGCAGGGTCGGCTTCGACCCGGTGCGGCGTGCTGAGAGGTCGCCGAAGGGATCCGTCCACGAGATCGTGACGTGCCGGGACCGGGATGCCCCGTGCGGGTGCCGGCGACAGTCAGCCGGAAGCGCGTACCTGCCTGGGACCTACCAGGCGGGGGCCGGCTCCGGGGACGCGTACGCGGCGGCGACGAGCCCGAACACGGTCACGGTTCGTGTGTTCTCAGTCGTTGTCATGGCGTCCTCCCCTAGCCCGATGCGTCTTCCGAATGCTGCGACAAGGCAGCCCTACAGAATATTCCCAGCATCTCTCAGAGCGCAAGAGCGAGTTTCGGATTGCCCGATTCGTGCCGAATCGCGTCGAGGCGATTCGTGCCGAATGTCGCGAATAGCGCGGCTATTGCCGCGATTCGTGCCGAATGTGGAGGGCGTCGGCGGACGTCAGCGGATGCGGATCGAGAGGCAGGTGACGCAGCCCTCGAGCTTCTCGAACTCGGAGATGTCGACCTGGATCACCGTGTAGCCGAGGTCCTCCACCAGCGCGACGGAGGCCGGCGCCGACGACGACATCAGCACGGTCTCGTCGTCGAGGACGACGACGGCGGTGCCGTGCGCCTCCGGGACGGGCAGGAAGCGCTCGAAGATCCGCGGGTCGTCCACGAGCGGCTCGTAGCCGATCACAGTGCCGTCCGGGAGGGCGGTGACGGCCGTCTTGAGGTGCAGCGCCTTCGTGACCGGGACCGCGACGACGGTGTAGCCGAGCGGCGCGACCAGCGCGCGGAGCTGGCGGATGCCCTCCGCGTTGGTGCGGCCGCCGCGGCCGACGTAGACGGTGTCGCCGACCTTGAGGACGTCGCCGCCGTCCAGCGTGCCCGGCTCCTCGATGCGGAGGAGGCGGAGGCCCTGCGCGCGCAGCGCGGCCTCGGTTCCGGCGACCTCCGGCTTGCGCTCGTCCGCGCCGGGCCGGGAGATCACGGCGGTGTCGCCGAAGACGACGGCGGTGTCCTCCACGAACACCGAGTCCGCGAGCCGGTCGGCGCTGGCGACCTCCACGGTCTGCCAGCCGGCGGCGGACAGCGCGGCGACGTAGTCGTCCCACTGCTTGTCCGCGAGCTCGCTGTCGACGGCCTCGCGCTCGATGTGGGTGATCAGGCCCTCGCTGAGGTTGGCGGCGGGGATGCGGACCAGCGCGATCTTGCGGGAGGTCGGGCCGCCCTGCGCCTCGACGGCGCCGAACACCGCGTAGCCGGCGGTCGGGAACGCGACAGCGACGGCGAGCCAGAACGGCAGTTCGATCGAGATCAGCAGCGTGAAGAGCTGGCCCCAGGCCGCGCCGGACAGCGTGACGTTCAGCGTCGAGAACAGGACGATCTCGCCGATGAACGTGCTCACGAGCCCGACGAGGACGCCGGCCACGACCGCGATCCAGCGCCGGTCGTAGCCGCCGAGCAGCGCGGCGATCGCCGAGAGGACGAAGGCCGAGAGCGCGGGCCACCCCAGATACGTGGTGATGTTGCCGAGCGCCTGTGCGTTCAGCTGATTGGCCACCATCAGGACGAAGGTGGCGGCGACGAAGCCGATGGCTGCGACGGCGACAGCGGAGACGAGGGAGGCGACGAGCCGGCGGGCCCACGGGGAAGTCATGCGAAAAAGCCTATCCGACCGGTTGCTATGCGAACGCCGGTAGGCGCAGACCGTCCCGCTGCCGGCCGGGGCGGCCGGCAGCGGGATGAGCGAACGGATCAGGCGTGCGCGGGCTCCCGCAGGCGGGCGAGCGCGATCTCGTCGGCGGCCTCCAGGGTGGTGATCCCGCGCTCGGCGGCCACGTCGAAGACGTGCGAGACGATGTCGCCGATCGCCTCGACGCGCTCCTGCGTCGCCTCGGCCGAGGGGTGCTCCTCGTTCATCATGGCGAGGAAGATCACGCCGCCGGCGTTGACGACGAAGTCGGGCGCCCACAGGATGCCGCGGGCAGCGAGGCGCTCGGCGCCGGAACGCTCCGCGAGCTGGTTGTTCGCCGGGCCGACGACGGCCTTCACGCGCAGCTCGTCGATGACGGAGTCGGTCAGGACCCCGCCGACGCCCGCGGGGACGAACAGGTCGCCCTCCACCCGGTGCGCCTCATCCGGCTCCACCCACGCGGCGCCGAGCGCCTCGGCGAGGGCGCGCTTGGCCGGGTTGACGTCGGTGACGGTGAGGACGGCGCCCTCGCTGGCCAGGCGCATGGCGATGATGGAGCCGACGTGGCCGAGGCCGAGCACGGTGACCCGGCGGCCCGCGACGTCGCGGCTGCCGGTGGCGCGCTCCAGGGTGGCGAGGAGGCCGGCGTAGACACCGGCGGCGGTCGCGTCGCTCGGCTCGCCGACGCCGCCCTCCGCGGGCGGGAGGCCGCACACGTGCGCGGTGCGGGTCGCGACGACGGACATGTCCTCGGCGCTCGTGCCGACGTCCTCCGCGGTCATGTAGCTGCCGCCCAGGCTCTCGACGGCGTCGCCGAGGTCGAGCATGACCTCGTAGCGCTCGGTCGCGGTGAGCTGCTTGCCGCGCGGCAGGTAGACGACGGCCTTGCCGCCGCCGCGGTTGAGGCCGGCGGCCGCGTTCTTGAACGACATCCCCTCGGCCAGGCGGAGCGAATCGGCCACGGCCTCCTGCCAGGAGTCGTAGTTCCACACCCGGCAGCCGCCGAGGGCGGGGCCGAGGACGGTGGAGTGCACCGCGATGCTGATGGTGAGGCCGCTCCGCCTCCCCTTCACCACATGCAGTGTTTCGTGCGGAAGGTCGGTGGGCAGGACGGACATCGGTGTCTCCTCGTGGGATCGCGGTGAATGCTGAGGGTCTTGTGGACCGTCGTCTATTCTCCGCGACCCCGCGAAGGGATGCAATCCAGGGGCGGCGCTCAGTGGCGCGCCTCAGTGGAAGAAGTGCCGCTCCCCGGTGAAGTACATCGTCACTCCGGCCGCCTTCGCCGCGGCGATGACGTCCTCGTCGCGGATCGACCCGCCCGGCTGCACGATCGCGGCCACGCCGGCGGCGATCAGGATCTCGGGGCCGTCGGCGAACGGGAAGAACGCGTCGGAGGCAGCCACGGAGCCCGCGGCGCGGTCGCCCGCGCGACTGACGGCAAGGTTGCAGGAGTCCACCCGGTTCACCTGGCCCATGCCGACGCCGACGGAGGCGCCGTCCTTGGCGAGCAGGATGGCGTTCGACTTGACCGCGCGGCACGCCTTCCAGGCGAACTCGAGGTCGGCGCGCGTGGCGGCGTCGGCCTCCTCGCCGGAGACCAGCGTCCAGCCGCTGGAGTCGAAGCCGTCGAACCGGTCGGCATCCTGCACCAGCACGCCGCCGGAGAGCTGCCGGAACTCGGTCACCGACCGCGCGTAGCCCTCGGGCAGGCGCAGGATGCGCAGGTTCTTCTTGGTCTGCAGCAGCTCCAGGGCCTCCGGCTCGTAGTCCGGAGCGATGAGGACCTCGGTGAAGACGCCCTTGACCGTCTCGGCCATCGCGAGCGTCACCGTGCGGTTCGCCGCGATCACGCCGCCGTACGCGGAGACCGGGTCGCACTCGTGCGCCTTGCGGTGCGCGTCCGCGATGTCGTCGGAGACCGCGATGCCGCACGGGTTGGCGTGCTTGATGATCGCGACGGCGGGCTCGGTGAAGTCGTACGCGCTGCGCAGCGCCGCGTCGGCGTCCACGTAGTTGTTGTACGACATCTCCTTGCCGCCGAGCTGCGTCGCCTGGGCGATGCCGCGGCCGGCCGGGTCGGCGTAGAGCGCCGCGGCCTGATGGGAGTTCTCGCCGTAGCGGAGGGTCTGCTTCAGTTCGGCGCGCACCTCGAACCGCTCGGCGAAATCGGCGGTGGAGGGCGCCTCGCCCGCGAACCAGGCCGCCACGGCGCCGTCGTAGGAGGCCGTGTGCGCGAACGCCTTCGCCGCCAGCGCACGGCGCTGGTCGAAGCTCGTCCCACCCGCGGCGACCGCCTTCGCGACCTCCGCGTAGTCCTCCGGCGAGACGACGATCGCGACGTTCGCGTGGTTCTTGGCGGACGCGCGCACCATCGCCGGGCCGCCGATGTCGATCTGCTCCACGACGTCGTTGCCGACCGCGCCCGAGGCGACGGTCTCCACGAACGGATAGAGGTTGACGACGACGAGCTCGAACGGCTCGATGCCGAGGTCCTTCAGCTGCTCCTCGTGCGAGGCGAGCCGCAGGTCGGCGAGCAGGCCGGAGTGGATCGCGGGGTGCAGCGTCTTGACCCGGCCGTCCAGCGACTCGGGGAAGCCGGTGACGCTCGCGACGTCGGTCACGGCGTGCCCCGCGTCGCGGATCGTCTGGGCGGTGGAGCCGGTCGACACGATCTCGACCCCGGCCTCCGCCAGCGTCGCGGCGAGGTCGAGCAGGCCCGTCTTGTCGCTGACCGAGATCAGCGCGCGGCGGATCGGGACGACGTCCCGTTCGCGGTAGAGGCTGGCGTCGTGACGGGGTCCGCTCATACTCGGGAGAGCTCCTTGAGGTCGATGTGTCCGTTGGCGATGTCGAGGACGGCGTCGATCAGGAGACGCCGCTCCACGGGTTTGATGCGTTCGTGCAGGCTGGCTTCGGTGTCGCCGGGCTCGATGGGCACCCGTTCCTGGCTGATCACGGGCCCGGCGTCCACGCCGTTGTCGACCACGATCAGGCTGGCGCCGGTCTGCGTCGCGCCGGCGGCGAGGGCGTCGCGCACGCCGTGCGCGCCGGGGAACTCGGGCAGGTAGGCCGGGTGGGTGTTGATGAGGTGCGGGGAGAGCGCCTCGACCACGCGCGGCGGCACCAGGCGCATGAACCCGGAGAGGATGACGAGGTCGGGTTCCCAGAGCAGGATCTGCTCCAGCAGCGCGTCGCCCCACTCCTCCCGGCTGTCGTAGGAGGTGAAGGGGACCGTGAACGACGGGACGCCGAACTCCTCGGCGTGGTCCAGCCCGTCGGCCTCGCGGTCGGCGCCGACGGCGACGACCCTGGCCGGGAACTCGGCGTCGGAGGCCGCCTCCAGCAGGGCGCGCAGATTGGAGCCACCACCGGAGATCAGCACGACGATCGAGAGCACGCGACAAGCCTACCCATCCGGGGAGGCGGCCTCCGACCAGGTGGCGGTCAGCGCCGGGCGCGGGCGCCGGCCAGCAGTCCGATGACGGCCGCGACCGCGACCTCCGCCGCGGCGAGCGCGCCGACGAGCCACGGATTCGGACCGACGTCGTGCAGCCGGCCCGGGCCGAGCGCCCCGGCCGACCACCAGGCCAGGAGGCCGAGCTCGATGCCGGCGACGACGCCGATGCCGAGCGCGGTGAGCACGAGCGCCAGGGCCCCGTCGGTCTGGGCCCGCCGGGTCGCGCGCAGCAGCGCGGCGGCGAAGAAGCCGGCGAGCAGCGGCACGATCACGCCGGCCAGGCCGAACGCGTAGCCGTGCGCAGGGATGACGCCGAAGAGCGGGACGCCGGGGAGCGGGCCGAGGGCCGTCCCGAGCGGGCTGACCGTCGACCCGGTGCCGATGGCGAAGCCCGGCCCGACCAGCCATGACATCAGCCAGATGACGAGGTTGGGGAGGAACGCGAGCTGCGCGACGGTGAGGGCGACGCCGCCCGCGACGCCGGTCTGGAGCTGCTCGTACAGGCCGATGATCGTGCCGTAGTTGCCGAAGATGAGGAGCGCGAGGAGGAGTGCGGCCACCCCGATGACCATCGCGGTGGCCGCGCTGCCGGCGCGCAGGGCGCCGAGGAGCGCGGTGCGGACGGGCGCGGGGACCGCGGCCACGCGCGACCGGACCGCGGTGACGGCCGGGGCCGCCGCGGTGCGGAGCGGCGACGCTCCCGCTCCGTCGTCGCCCGCACGGTCGCCCGGACGGTCGGCCGACGGCTCCCCCACGCCGCGGAGGGAGGCGAAGACGAAGCCGATCCCGATCCCGAGCCCGTAGACGAACATCGGGAACAGGAAGCCCTGCCAGATCGACGGCCGGACGATGTCGCTCCCCGCTGTCGCGGTCACCACAATGGAGATCAGAAAGAACACCGCCAGCGCGGAGACCGCGCCGGTCGAGCGGTACGGCGTCTCGGCGGCGCGCGTCCCGGTCCGCACGCCGAGCCCGGCGGTCAGCGCCGCGAAGCCGAGCAGGGCGATCGTGACCTGGAACGGCGTCGCGGCGCCGGGCAGGCCGAGCGAGCCGACGAGCTGCGGATCGAGGGTCACCGTGAGGTTGACGCCGTGCCCGACCAGCCAGATGTCGGCCGTCGCGCGCCAGAGGACCATGAAGTCGCCCGCGAGATGGTACTGGGCCGCCCACAGCACGGTCAGCGGCACCAGGCAGACCGCGAGGCCGATCGCCGCGACGATGACCGCCTCGAGCGCGGCGAGCAGGGCGACGGTTGTGCGATTCATGTCCGGATGGAGCCTACCGGCCCCGCGGTCGCCCGCCCGGAAGACACTTCGGCGCTCAGGAGACGGTCGTCACCGGGGTGTCCTCGTCCGCGTTCTCCGGGACGGTGATCACCGGTCGCTGGACGAGCTCGAGGATGGCGATGACGACCGCCGCGATCACCAGCGTCCAGATGATGAGCGCCGGCGTCAGCGGTCGGACGAACAGCACGATCGCCGCGGCGATGACCGCGACCGCGGCGCGCAGCAGCACCCGCTGGGCGTAGAGCCACTCGCCGACCCGGCCCGTGCTGATGCCGTGCCGCTCCGCGGCCTCCCGCACCCAGGTCACGCCGGAGCCGAAGAACCCGCGCAGCTTGCGCGGCACCGCGAACGGCCCCGAGTACCAGGCGACCAGCGCGACCACGATCGCCAGCACGAGCACGGCGACCCCGGTGTCCTTCATCGCCGTCGACACCGTCGTGTAGAGCGTCGTCGCGACGCCGGCCGGCACCAGCTTCGGGGAGGCCGAGGCGATGAACACGATCTGGCCGATGGCGATGGCCGACACGACGACGATCATCGCGATCGCCAGCGCGGACGCCGCCCCGATCAGGGCGAGCGCGCGGCGGCGCGCGACGATCACCCCGAGCGCGAGCAGGCCGATCGAGACCCAGGGCAGCCAGGCCCCGGCGACCACCGCGAGGTTGTAGAAGACCTGCAGGGTCGGGATGGACGAGTTCTGGGCGACCGTGATGGTCTTGTCGATCGTCGGGATGCGCGACGCGAACGTGATCCCCTGGTCCACGAGCTGCTGCTTGACCTTGTCGATGATCGGGCCGAGCTGGATGCCGACCGACCCGTCCTTGCCGATCGCGATCGCCGCCTGCGGATTGCCCTGCATCGTGGCGACGAGCTGGTTGTGACTGACCCGCAAGGCGTCCTGCCAGACCTGCGCGAACGCGTCGGAGGCCACGAACCGGCCGACCGTGGTCTGGATCAGCGACACGATGCCCTGGGCAAGCGGCGCCTTGAGCGCGTCGAGCGCCTTCGTCGCGACGGGTCCCGTGCCGAGGCCGGTGATGCCGTCGATCACCTGCGAGGTGAGCTGCGGGATGTCGACGTGCTGCTGGATGACCTTGACCGTCTCGTCGGTGACATACGCCTGGACACCCGGATCGTTCGCGAGGGGTGCGTAGGTGGCGACGAACGCGTCCGTGTCGGTGAGCTGCACCTTCGCCCAGGAGGCCACCACGGCGACGGGCGCGAGGATCGCGCCGATCACGATGAGCACGACGGCGAGCAGCGTCCAGCCCCAGCCGCGCTTGTGCTTCGGCTCAGACGCCGGCGCGAGCTCCGGCAGCGGCTCCGTCGCGTTCTCGTCGAGGCGGGAGCGCAGCGCGGCGTTCTCGGCCTCGAGCGCCGCGACCCGGCGTGCGAGCTCGTCGTTGGTCGGACGTGGCATCGGCAGCCCCCTTCCGGACGGTGGTGCTCACTGTAGCGCCGCCGTACCGCGTGCGGGCAGGCCCCGGAACCGCGCTGTGGAGAGACGGATCGGGGCCGGACTCCGTGGAGGAGTCCGGCCCCGATCGGCGGTTCGAGCGGCGGTCTACAGCGCCGCGTAGACCTCGCGGAGCAGCGCGGCGGTCTCGGACGGCGTCTTGCCGACCTTCACGCCGGCGGCCTCCAGGGCCTCCTTCTTCGCCTGCGCGGTGCCGGCCGAGCCGGAGACGATCGCGCCGGCGTGGCCCATGGTCTTGCCCTCCGGCGCAGTGAAGCCGGCGACGTAGCCGACGACCGGCTTGGTGACGTTGGCCTTGATGAAGTCGGCGGCGCGCTCCTCGGCGTCGCCCCCGATCTCACCGATCATGACGATCGCCTTGGTCTCCGGGTCGGCCTCGAACGCGGCGAGCGCGTCGATGTGGGTGGTGCCGATGATCGGGTCGCCGCCGATGCCGATGGCGGTGGAGAAGCCCAGGTCGCGCAGCTCGTACATCATCTGGTAGGTCAGCGTGCCCGACTTGGAGACCAGGCCGATCGGGCCCTTGCCGGTGATCGTGGCCGGGGTGATGCCGACGAGCGACTCTCCCGGGGTGATGATGCCGGGGCAGTTCGGGCCGATGATCCGGGTCTTGTTGCCCTTCTCCTTGGCGTAGGCCCACGCCTCGGCGGAGTCCTGCACCGGGATGCCCTCGGTGATGACGACGAGCAGCGGGATCTCGGCGTCGATGGCCTCCACCATCGCGTCCTTGGCGAACGCGGGCGGCACGAAGATGATCGACACGTCGGCGCCGGTCTTCTCGATGGCCTCGACGACGGTGCCGAAGACGGGGAGCTCGACGTCGCCGTGGGTCACGGTGGTGCCGGCCTTGCGGGCGTTGACGCCGCCGACGACCTGGGTGCCGGCCTTCAGCATGAGCGCGGTGTGCTTGGTGCCCTCGCCGCCGGTGATGCCCTGGACGATGACCTTGGAGTCCTTGTTGAGGAAGATAGACATTCTCTGATTCGTCCTTGCTTACTTCGCGGCCAGCTCGGCGGCCTTGTCGGCGCCTTCGTCCATGGTGAGTGCGAGGGTGACCAGCGGGTGGTTCGCCTCGGTGAGGATGCGGCGGCCCTCGTCGACCTTGTTGCCGTCGAGACGCACGACCAGCGGCTTGTTGGCCTCGTCGCCGAGGATCTGCAGCGCCGTGACGATGCCGTTCGCGACCGCGTCGCAGGCGGTGATGCCGCCGAAGACGTTGACGAACACGCTCTCGACCTGCGGGTCGTTGAGGATGACGTCCAGGCCCGCCGCCATGACCTCGGCCGACGCGCCGCCGCCGATGTCGAGGAAGTTCGCCGGCTTGACGCCCTTGTGCTTCTCGCCCGCGTAGGCGACGACGTCGAGCGTGGACATGACCAGGCCCGCTCCGTTGCCGATGATGCCCACCTGGCCGTCGAGCTTGACGTAGTTGAGGCCGGCCTTCTTGGCCTTGGCCTCCAGCGGGTCGGCCGCCTCCGCGTCCTCGAGCGCCTCGTGGTCGGGGTGGCGGAAGTCGGCGTTCTCGTCGAGCGTGACCTTGCCGTCGAGGGCGATGATGTCGCCCTCCTCGGTGAGCACCAGCGGGTTGACCTCGACCAGGGTCGCATCCTCGCCGGTGTAGACCTCGTAGAGCTTGACGAAGACGTCGGCGACCTTCTCGACCAGCTCGTCCGGGAAGCCGGCCGCGCGGGCGATCTCGATGGCCTTCGCGGTGTCGACGCCGCCGCGCGGGTCGACCTCGATGCGGGCGAGCGCCTCGGGCTTCTCGACCGCGAGCTGCTCGATCTCCATGCCGCCCTCGACGCTGGTCAGCGACAGGTAGGAGCGGTTGGCGCGGTCGAGGAGCACCGAGAAGTAGAACTCGCGGGCGATGCGGGCGCCGCCGGCGACCATGACCCGGCGGACCACGTGGCCCTTGATGTCCAGGCCCAGGATGGCCTTGGCGGCCTCTTCGGCGTCGTCCGGCGTCTTGGCGACCTTCACGCCGCCCGCCTTGCCACGGCCGCCGACCTTGACCTGCGCCTTGACGACGGTGACGCCGCCCAGCTTCTCCGCGGCCGCCCGGACCTCCTCCGGAGTGTCCGCGACGATGCCCGGAAGGACCGGGACGCCGTACTTCTCAAACAGGTCTCTGGCCTGGTACTCGAATAGATCCACGGTTATCCAATCCGCTGATGTCCGGGGCGCTCGTGGCGGTCCGGCTGTTATCTCCTGGGCGGTCCGGCGGGAGAATAGCTCGACGCCGAGATAAATTCGCCAGTGAGAACTTTAGCGCGTCCGACTGAACAGCCCGAATCCGTTTCTCCTCCACCGGGCGACGCGCAGGCCAATCTCTCCACCGATTCCGCCGCGGCCGTCCGCCGGCGCTCCGGTCCGGCGACCGTGGAGGCATGACACATCGCATCTCGAACTTCCTGACCGCCTTCGTCCTGGCCGGCCTGGCCGTGTTCCTCGGCGTGCTGCACGCCGTGGTGGCGGCGCCCGAGGCCCGGGCGCTCTCCGGCGCGGGGCACGGCCCCGGTTATCTCTCCTCCGACGGCTGGTGGCTCGGCACCTACCGGCTCGACGACGGCGCCCAGGGCTTCTGCCTCAACGCCGGCAAGCCGAGCCCGACGGGCAACGGGTACGACTACGCCGACGCCGGCGAGCTCGGCTGGTACTCCCCCGAGCAGGCGGCGTCCCTCGCGTACATCTCCCGGATGTGGGCGGGGACCGACGACCGGCTCACGGCCGCCGCTGGGCAGATCGCGACCTGGCTGGTGGCGGGGATGGGCGGCCACACCCCCGAGGAGGTGGCGCGGAGGGCCGGGGCGGATGCCGGCGCAGTGCTGGCCCGGGCCTACGAGATGGTCGACGAGGCCGCGCGCCTCGGCTCGACGGCCGTCCGCGCCGACGCGGTGCTGGAGCTCGCCGAGACCGGCCCGGGTCGGGTCAGGGTCGAGCTGTCGGTCGTGCGCCCGGCCGGGACCGAGCTCCTGGCCCCCGGAGCGCACCTGGCGCGGGTGACGCTCGACGGCGCGATGTTCCGGGACGGGGCGAGCGCGGCCGAGCTGCCCACCGGAACCGACCTGGAGATCGTGCCGTCCGGCGAGGAGCCGAGCGTGACGGTGAGCGCGACGGCGGCGCTCGACGCGCTGCCGTACGGCGACCGCCTGCTGGTGGCCGCACCGCACGGGGACGCGCAGGCCGTGCTCGTCGCCGTGCCCGCGGCCGCGGAGGCGCGCGCCGCGGCCTCCACGACGGGGCCGTCCCCGCTGCCCTTCCAGCCGCGGGTCAGCACGGTGACGAGCGCCCCGGAGGCCGTCCCGGGTGCACTGGTGCACGACCGGCTCACCGTGACGGTCGACACGGCGGACGGGCTGCTGCCGTCCTGGGGCGTGCGCCAGGGCGACGACGGGCTGGCGCCGGTGGAGGCCGTGGTCGAGAGCACGCTCTACGGCCCGTTCGATGCGCCGATCGCCGAGTCGCCGGAGGTGCCGGACGGCGCTCCGGAGGTCTGCACGGTGGAGACCGTCGTGAGCGGCACCGGGGAGTACGACACCCCGGCGTGCGCGATCCCGGAGGCCGGCCACTACGTCTGGGGCGAGCGGATCGACCCCTCCCGCCTCCCGGCGGGCGAGGGCGGCGAGCGGATCCGCCCGTGGCGGTCGGCATTCGGCGTCGCGGCGGAGATCACCTTCGCCTCCGTCCCGGTGGTTCCGGCCCCGGCCTCGGCGGCCCCAGCCGTCCTCGCGGCCACCGGCGCGACCGGGGACGCCTGGCCGGCGGCGCTGGGCGCCGGGCTCGCGGGGTCCGGGCTCGCGGCCGTGCTCATCGGACGGCGTCTGCGTCGACGGAATACGGTATCCCGTTGCAGGATGGATGCATGACCGCTGTGCGCGCCGACCGTGGCGCCGGGACGCCCCGGGAGCTCACGTTCCGGCAGCTCTCCGGCGAGGCGCTGTGCCTCGCCGGAGGGGGTCGCGCCCTGCTATTGCAGATCGCGCACCCCGCTGTCGGGCGCGGCGTCGTCGAGCACAGCGACTTCGCGGACCGGATGATGGCGCGGTTCCATGCGACCATGACCTTCGTCTACGCCGCGACCTTCGCGACCCCCGAGGAGTTCGACGTGGTGCGCAGGCGCGTCAACCGCGCGCACGCGCCGGTCCGCGGCGCGGCGACGGCGGCCGGCCCGGCGTACAGCGCCTTCGACCCCGAGCTGCAGCTGTGGGTCGCGGCCACGCTCTACGCCACGATGGTCGATCTGGACGCGCGCGTCTTCGGGCCGCCCAGCGCCGCGTCGCGGGAGGAGCTGTACCGCGAGGCGACCCGCTGGGGCGGCGGCCTCCAGCTCCGCCCGGAGGACTGGCCGGCCACCGAGGCGGCGTTCCGGGACTACTGGGACGACATGGTCGCACGACTCTCGGTGACGGACGCCACGCGCGCGGTCGCCGGGCAGATCCTGAACCCGGGCGGCGCGCCCGTCTGGCTGCGGGCCGTGCTCCCCGACGCGCGGCTCGTCACCGCCGGCCTGCTGCCGCCCGGCGTGCGCGAGCAGTTCCGGCTGCCGTGGAGCCCGGCGATCGAGCGTCGCTTCGAGCGTCGGATGCGCTGGGCGGGCGCGGTGTACCCGCGGCTCCCGGAGCGGCTCCGGCACGGCCCGCGCGACGCGTACCTGCGCGGTCTGCGCCGGTCGCTGGCGGACGATCGGCGGCCGGTGGACGAACGGGTGGCGGCGGACGATCGACGGGCGGCGGACGCTCCCCGGGCAGCCGACGCTCCGTGGGCGGCCGACGCTCCGCGAACGGCGGACGGTCTCCGGGCAGCGGACGATCCCCTGGCTGCGGACGATCCCCGGGCTGCGGACGATCCTCGCCCAGCGGACGATCCTCGCCCAGCGGACGCTCCGCGGACGGCGGGCGAGCGCGGCGGCGCCGCGCATCCCGGCATCCGCACCCGGCAGCCGGGAGGAAGGACGCCGGGTCGGGCCTAGTCGGCCAGCCCGCGCGAGCGCTCCACCGCCCGGGCGAGCAGCACCAGGGCGATGCCGACGGCGGCCCCGAGGATCGTCTCCAGCACGCGGTCGACCACCAGCGCGCCGAGCGGGGCCGGCGACGCCAGGTGCGAGACCGCGAGCGCCATTGGGGTGATGAACAGCAGCGCCGAGCCGTAGTGGCGGCCGACCAGCATCTCGGCGAAGAACTGGCAGACCACGACCACCGCGATCACGACGAGGGCGGGCGGTGACCATACCAGCACGAGCGCCGTGACGACGACGCCTCCGATGGTGCCGAAGATCCGGTGCAGCGAGCGGGAGATCGAGTGCGCCGCCCGCGCGGGCGGGATGACCGCGACCACGCTCACGACCGCCCAGTACGCGTGGCCCAGCCCGAAGGCGAGGGCGATGCCACCGGCTACGAGGACGCCGATCGCGTTCTGGGCCGCCGTCAGCCAGACCCGTCCGTCGCTCAGCACTGTCGTGTCCACGCCGGGGCGGCGGTGCAGCTTCTTGAGCAGCACCGCGCCGGTGCGCGCGGCCCGGTCGCCTGCGTAGCGCCGCACCAGCCATCCCGACATGGTCAGCAGCCACGAGAACACGGCGACTCCGGCCGCGAGGGCGATCCGGGGCCAGGCGTCCGCGGCCGGCGTGGGGATCGCCGCGCAGACCAGCAGCGCGAACACGAAGAACAGCGGCACCGCGGGCAGCAGCTGGAAGGCCGTCGCGAAAAAGGTCCCCGCCACGACCACGACCAGCAGGAGGACGGTCAGCAGCCACAACGGCTCCCCCAGGACGGCGACGATCACGCCGAGCGAGATGCTCACCAGCAGTGCGACGCCGGCCACGGAGACGCTGCGCAGGCGCAGCCGGTACGGCTCGTTGCGGCCGTACAGCGCGGTGAACGCGCCGAACGTCGCGTACGCGGCGAGGTCGAGACGGCCGACGGCGAACAGCACCAGCAGCGGCACCGCGACCGCGGCCGCGGCGCGGAAGCCGACCTCGACGCTCAGCGAGGCGAGCTGCCGCCTCACAGCTTGTCGATCGGTGCGATCTTGATGAGGAGCTTCTTCGCGCCCACCTTCTCGAACTGGACATGCGCGACGCGCTTGGCGCCCTCGCCGGTGACGTTGGTCACCCGGCCGTCGCCGAAGTCCGCGTGCCGGATGCGGTCGCCCGGAGCCAGCTCCAGGTCGCCGTTGTCGCGGACCTTGCCGGTCACCCGGTTCGGCCACTCCGCCTTGGGCCGCTCGGCGGGCGCGCTGCCGCCGACCGGGTAGCTCTCGTTCCAGCGGCCAGCCGTGCCGCCGCCGAGCCCGGGTCTGCGGGCGTTCAGCGCGCGCGACTGCGAGCCGCCGCGACCGTTGGCCGCGCCGGGCGACTGGCGCCAGTCGATCAGGTCGGCCGGGATCTCCTGCAGGTACCGGCTCGGCATCGCGACCGCGGTCTCGCCGAACTGCGCACGAGTCATGGCCAGCGACAGGAACAGGCGCTTCTTGGCGCGCGTGATCCCCACGTAGAACAGCCGCCGCTCCTCGGCCGGGCCGCCCGGCTCATTGGCCGACATCCGGTGCGGGAGGAGGTCCTCCTCGATGCCGGTGAGGAACACCGCGTCGTACTCCAGCCCCTTGGCCGTGTGGAGCGTCATCAGCGACACGGAGCCGCTGGAGTCGTCGATCTCGTCCGCCGCGGCGACCAGCGACACCTCGGTGAGGAAGTCGACCAGCGTGCCGTCCGGGTTGTTGCGCGCGAACTCCTTCGTCACCGCGACGAGCTCGTCCACGTTCTCGGCGCGCGCCTCGTCCTGCGGGTCGCGGCTGTTGCGCAGCACCTCGAGGTAGCCGCTGCCGTCGAGCAGGAAGGTGAGCACGTCCGCCACCGGCGCCACCCCGGCAGGATTGGCCGGGTCGATCTTGGCGGCGGCCTCGTCCAGCAGCCCGGAGAGCTGCAGTATCGCGCCGGTCACCTTGGGACCGAGGCCCAGCGAGCCGGCGTCGCGCATGGCGTCGCGGAACGTGAAGCCGTTGTCCTCGGCGTAGCTGGCGAGCTGCGTCTCCGTCGCGGGGCCGATGCCGCGCTTGGGCGTGTTCAGGATGCGGCGGAGCGCGAGGGTGTCGTCCGGGTTGGCCACCGTGATGAGGTACGCCATCGCGTCCTTGATCTCGGCACGCTCGTAGAACTTCGTGCCGCCCATGACCTTGTAGGGCAGCGCGGAGCGGATGAAGATCTCCTCCAGCGCACGCGTCTGGGCGTTGGTGCGGTAGAAGACGGCCATGTCTTTGTAGTCCATGCCCGCGGCGTGCAGCTTCTCGATCTCGTCGGCGACGAACTGCGCCTCGTCGTGGCCGGAGTAGCCGGTGTAGCCGACGATCTTGTCGCCGTCGCCGACCGCCGTCCAGAGCTTCTTGTCCTTGCGGTCGAAGTTGTTGGCGATCACGGCGTTGGCCGCGCTCAGGATGTTCTGCGTCGACCGGTAGTTCTGCTCCAGCAGCACCACCTTCGCGCCGGGGAAGTCGCGCTCGAACTCCACGATGTTGCGGATGTCCGCGCCGCGGAACGCGTAGATCGACTGGTCCGAGTCGCCGACCACGGTCAGCGAGGCGCCCGGGACGGCGCCGACCACGTCGCGCAGCTTGGCGACGTTGCGGCCGTGCTGCTCCATCTCCTCCGCGATGTCCGGCGACACCGGCATGGTCAGCTCGCGGATGAGGGCGTACTGCGCGTGGTTGGTGTCCTGGTACTCGTCGACCAGGATGTGCCGGAACCGGGTCTGGTACAGCGCGGCGACCTTCGGGAACGCGCGGAACAGGAACACCGTCTCGGCGATGAGGTCGTCGAAGTCGAAGGCGTTGGCCCGGCGGAGCGCCCGGGTGTACTGCCGGAAGATCTCGAGGAACATCACCTCCTGCGGGTCGCTCAGGTTGGCCGAGCGCGCGAAGGTCTCGATGTCGGTCAGCTCGTTCTTGAGCTTGGAGATGCGGCCGGCGGTCCCCGCGACGGTGAAGCCGAGCGTGTCGGCGTCCAGCTCTTTGATGATCCGCTTGAGCAGGGCGCAGGTGTCGCCGGAGTCGTAGATCGTGAAGCTCTGCGTCTTGCCGATCGTCTCGGCCTCGCGGCGCAGGATGCGCACGCACGCCGAGTGGAAGGTCGAGATCCACATGCCCTGCGCCCGGCCGCCGAGCAGCTGCTCGACGCGCTCGCGCATCTCGTTCGCCGCCTTGTTGGTGAACGTGATCGCCAGGATCTCGCTCGGCCAGGCCTCCCGGCTCTCGATGAGCCCGGCGATGCGGCGGGTGAGCACGCTGGTCTTGCCCGAGCCGGCGCCCGCGACGATGAGGAGGGCGGCCCCGCGGTACTCGGCGGCCTCGCGCTGCTGCGGGTTGAGGCCGGCGAACAGGCGCTCGTTCGGTCCGCGCCGACCGCCGCCACCGTCGCCCGAGCCGGCGCGCGCCGCGCCCTCGGCGGAGGGCACGTCGCCCTCCCAGCCGTCGAGGATGATCGGCACGGAGGAGGGCACCGTGGGAGAGGAGGAGGGGGCGTCGGGGAGGCTCGTCATGTCTCCAGCCATTTTAGCCGCCGCCACCGTCATCGCGGCCGGGAGCGGAGCACGGCCAGACGAAGCCGGACGCCCGCCGGACGGCTCAGCGCCCGTCGCGCACAGCGACCGCGAGATCCGGATGGTCGGCGAAGACCCCGTCCACGCCGGAGTGCAGCAGGATCGCGTACAGCCGCCGCCAGTCGCCCCACTCGTCGTCGCGGCCGGAGCGCCGGAACTCCGCCGGCAGCATCCCGTTCTCGGGCCGGAGCGTCCAGCAGTACACGAACAGCCCGGCCGAGTGCGCGAGGTCCACCAGGTCGGAGGTCACGGCGCCGATGTCCACGCCGCCCTCGTCCTCGCCGAACAGGCCCACCGCGACCGAGCCGGAGTGCAGGATCTGGGAGATGTCCACGCTGATCCCGTCCACCCGGTCGGCCGGCGCGGCCGCGGAGCCCAGGGCGTACAGCCCGCGCA
The DNA here is from genome assembly GCF_013410375.1 of Leifsonia shinshuensis. Taxonomy (NCBI): domain Bacteria; kingdom Bacillati; phylum Actinomycetota; class Actinomycetes; order Micrococcales; family Microbacteriaceae; genus Leifsonia; species Leifsonia shinshuensis. The sequence continues at coordinate 1,404,986 of NZ_JACCFL010000001.1, read as the reverse complement.
GCGTCAGATCGGCGGCGTAGCCGGGCGCCGCCGCCCCCAGCGCCGCCACCCGGTCGGCCGGAGCGCCCTCCGCCTCCAGGAGGTAGACCCGCCGCCCGCGGAAACCGCCGTCGTGGAGGCGGCCCAGCACCGTCTTCTCGAAGCTCTCCACGACCAGCCCGGGATGGTCGGACCAGCCCGCCGCAGCCAGCTCGGCCAGGAACAGCTCGTCCAGCGGGAGCCCCGCCGCGTCGAAGTACGTGGCGTGCTTGAGCTCCGCGACGAGGCCGAGCGCCCTTCCCGCGGAGTCGGAGGCCGTGTCCACGACGTCGAGCACGTCCGCGAGCCGGAGGATCGGATAGCGGTCGTCGAAGGTCGCGCTGGCCTGGCGCAGGTGCGGCACCCGCTCCCGGGCGCGCAGCGTGGCGAGCTCGGCCCACGTGAAGTCCTCGGTGAACCAGCCGGTCAACGGCATGCCGTCGACCTCCTTGGTCGTGCGCCGTCCGGCGAACTCGGGATGGTCCGCGACGTTCGTCGTGCCGGAGATCTCGTTCTCGTGCCGCACCACCAGCACGCCGTCCTTCGTGGCGACCAGATCGGGCTCGACCGAGTCCGCGCCGAGGGCGAACGCCAGCTCGTACGCCGCCCTGGTGTGCTCCGGCCGGTACCCGGGCGCGCCCCGGTGACCGATGACGGACGGTCTCGAGCGGGCGCGCATGTGGCGATACTAGCCGGGCGCGTGGCCCGTTCCGGTGCGCACTCCCGGGTGAAAGAATCGGAGTGTGCCCGACCCCGACGGTCTGCAGGCCCCACCGCCCGCGCGCTCCGAGCCCACGCCGGAGGCGCGCTCGGCTGCGCCCGCCTGGCGCGAGCCGACGCGCTCCCTCCCGCTGCGCTGGGGAACGTACCGCGCCCGCTGGGTCGCCGGGGTCGCACTGATCGTGGTGGGCACCGCCTGCGTCCTGGCCACCACCGCGTACAGCCTGCCGTTCCTCCTGGCCGGGTCGATCATGCAGCCCGCCGGCTGGGCGGTGCTGCCCTCGACCATCGGCCGCCGCGTGGCCGTCGTCGTGCCGGTCCTCGGCTTCACCTGGCTCATGCTGGGCGGCGCGGGCTTCGCGTGGTGCTACGCGATCCTGCTGGCCGCCTGGCTGCTCGTGCGGCTGCGCCCGCTGCCGACCTTCGCCGTGCTCCTGCTGCCGATCGCCTCCAGCCTGGTGCTCCCGATTTTCGTGTCGACGTACCAGCAGGGCTGGATCACGATCCTGACGAGCACCGTCGTCGTGGTCGGCTCGGCCTGGCTGGCGCGAGCCGGCGCGATCGCAGTCGATTCATGGCAAGCTGTCAGAACTCTCAGAAACCGACCCGATAGGTTGGACGCACCCCGACCGTAAGCGGTCCCCGACAGAGCGAGGAACCCATGGCACTCACCAACCCGGCATTCTCCACGAATCCGGCCTTCCAGAACAACGGGAAGGCGGCGACGGCCACCACGGTCAGCGCCGACAACCTGGAGCAGCTGTACCAGGCGCCGTCCGCCACCTCCGCGGACACCGACCGGATGACGGTCGAAGACACCATCAACAAGAGCGCGATCTCGTTCGCCCTCCTGGTCGCGGGAGCGGTCGTGGGCTGGATGGTCCCTGCGCTGTATTTCCCGGCCGCGATCGTCGGTTTCGTGTTGGCGCTCGTCAACATCTTCAAGAAGAAGCCGTCCCCCGCGCTCATCCTGAGCTACGCCGGCGTGCAGGGCATCTTCGTCGGCGGCATCTCGGCGGTGTTCGAGTCGATCTACCCGGGCATCGTCATCCAGGCGGTCATCGGCACGCTCGCCGTCGTCGGCGTGACGCTCGCCCTCTTCGCCTCCGGCAAGATCCGCGCCTCGGCCAAGGCCACCAAGGTGTTCATGATCGCCCTCGGCGGCTACGTCGTCTACTCGATCGTCAACGTCATCCTGGTGTGGACCGGCGTGACCCACAGCGCGTTCGGCCTCAGCAGCGACGTCAAGCTGTTCGGCATCCCGCTCGGTGTGCTCATCGGCGTCCTCGTCGTCATCATGGGCGCCTACTCGCTCGTGCTCGACTTCGACTTCATCCAGCGCGGCGTGCAGAACCGTGCCCCGCGCATCTACGGCTGGTCCGGCGCGTTCGGGATCATGGTCACGGTCATCTGGCTGTACCTGGAGATCCTGCGACTCCTCGCGATCTCCCGCAACTAGCCGCCGCGCACGCAGAAGGGCCGGGATGCTGTCGCAGCATCCCGGCCCTTCTCACGTCTACGGGAGACTCACTCCCATTCGATGGTCCCCGGCGGCTTCGACGTGACGTCGAGCACCACGCGGTTGACGCCGTCGACCTCGTTGGTGATCCGGTTGGAGATCGTGGCCAGCAGGTCGTACGGCAGGCGCGTCCAGTCGGCGGTCATGGCGTCCTCGCTGGAGACCGGGCGCAGCACGATCGGGTGGCCGTAGGTGCGGCCGTCGCCCATCACGCCCACCGAGCGGACGTCCGCCAGCAGAACGACCGGGCACTGCCAGATCTCGGCGTCCGGGCCGGCCGCGGTCAGCTCGGCGCGCACGATCGCGTCGGCGTCGCGGAGCAGGTCGAGACGCTCCTGCGTGACCTCGCCCACGATGCGGATGCCGAGACCCGGGCCGGGGAACGGCTGGCGGCCGACGATGACCTCCGGCAGCCCCAGCTCGCGGCCGATCGCGCGCACCTCGTCCTTGAACAGGGTGCGCAGCGGCTCGACGAGCTCGAACTGGAGGTCCTCCGGCAGGCCGCCGACGTTGTGGTGGCTCTTGATGTTGGCCGTGCCGGTGCCGCCGCCCGACTCCACCACGTCCGGGTAGAGCGTGCCCTGCACCAGGAAGCGGATCGGGTCGCCGTCGTGCTCGGCCTCGGCGATCAGGTCGGCCTGGGCCTTCTCGAACACGCGGATGAACTCGCGGCCGATGATCTTGCGCTTGGTCTCCGGGTCGGAGACGCCCGCGAGCGCGGACAGGAACTGCTCCTGCGCGTTCACGGTGACGAGCCGCACGCCGGTGGCGGCGACGTAGTCCTCCTCGACCTGGCGGGCCTCGTCCTTGCGGAGCAGGCCGTGGTCGACGAAGACGCAGACGAGCTGGTCGCCGACCGCCTTGTGCACGAGCGCCGCCGCGACCGCGGAGTCGACGCCGCCGGACAGCGCGCAGAGCACGCGGCCGCTGCCGACCTGGGCGCGGATCGCGGCCACCTGGTCGGCGATGACGTTGCCGCTGTTCCAGTCGGCGGGGATGCCGGCGGCGCGGTGCAGGAAGTTCTCCAGCACGGCCTGGCCGTACTGCGAGTGCTTGACCTCGGGGTGCCACTGCACGCCGTACAGCCGGCGCTCCTCGTTGGCGAACGCGGCGACCGGGGTGTCCTCGGTGGAGGCGAGCACCTCGAAGCCCTCGGGGGCCTTGGACACCGAGTCGCCGTGACTCATCCACGCGGTCTGCTCGGCGGGCTGGCCGTCGAGGAGGCTGCCTGCGCCGTCCGCGGCGGCGCCCGTGACGCGCACGGCGGTCGAGCCGTACTCGCGGCGGCCGGTGCGCGCGACCTCGCCGCCGAGGGCGGTGGCCATCACCTGGAAGCCGTAGCAGATGCCCAGCACCGGGACGCCGAGCTCGAAGATCGCCTCGTCGAGGTGCGGCGCGCCGTCCTCGTAGACGCTGGAGGGGCCGCCGGAGAGGACGATGCCCGCCGGACGCTTCGCCGCGACCTCCGCGGCCGTCACGGTGTGCGGCACGATCTCGGAGTAGACGTTCGCCTCGCGCACGCGGCGCGCGATCAGCTGCGCGTACTGGGCGCCGAAGTCGACCACCAGGACCGGGCCGGCCGGCGCGGCCGAGTCGGCCCCGCCGAGGATGTCCGAGAACACTGCGTCGGTGCTAATTTGCTGCCTCCACGTACGTCGCTGCCTCGGCCTCGCGGCCGGCCAGATAGCTCTTGACCTGCTTGGTGATCCTGGCCTCCACGAAGAAGGACAGGAAGGGGATGACGCCGCCGAGGGCGATGGTGACGAACTTCGAGAACGGCCAGCGCATCAGGCTCCACAGCCGGAAGTCGGAGAACAGGTACACGACGTACAGCCAGCCGTGGGCGATGAGGATGCCCGTGCTCAAGTCGACGCCGGTCGGGGCGACCGCGGTCTTGACCGGCACGAGGGTGAGGGCGCCGTAGTTGCTGAAGGCGAAGAGCTGGTAGCCGAGGCCGTACTTCACGATCATCTCCACGCAGAGCAGCAGGAGCATGATTCCGGTGACGTAGGCGAACACCTGGTAGAACTTCAGCGCCCCGCGGATCTTCGGGAAGTCTTCGAGCTTGGGAGCGAGGGGCATGGGGCTATTCTACGTTCCCGGCGTGCGCCCTCGCGCCGCCTCCTGCCGCCGCTGCGGCCTCCTCGGCCGCCAGCTCGCGCTCCTCGTCCTCGCGCTGCTTCGCGTCGCGCACCAGCCGGTACCAGAGGAAGATCGCGAAGCCGGCGAAGATGATCCACTCGGCCGCGTAGAACAGGTTCAGCCAGTTCAGCTCGGTCTGCTGGATGGGCGGCGGTGAGTCGATCTTCACCAGCCCCGCGGGCGCGCTGCGGTCGACGACGTAGGCGTTGTAGACGTCCATGCCGTCGACGCCGGTCCAGAGGTTGTAGAGCTGGCCGACCCCGAGCGTCTTCATCGCCGTCGGGTTCTTCTTGTCGTCCGGCACCTGCGGCTGCTCGTCGGGGAGGATGCGCCCGACGATCGTCTGCGGAGTGCCCGGCTGCTCGGCGAGCCGCGCCATGACGGACTTCGCGGTGGCCTCGTCCGGCGCCCAGCCGCGCGCGACGGCGAGCGCGATCCGGTGGCCGTCCCCCGCGTCGACGTCCACGTGCGAGACGACCCACCAGCCGGTCCTGCCGTCGTTGATCCGGTCGTAGAGCAGCTGGTCGTCCCCGGCGACGAACGTGCCGGTGAACCGTACGAGCTGGCCGACCGACTTGTCGGTCATCGGCCCGTTGGGCTGGGCGACCTGGGAGAGCGGGAGCACCGTCTCGGTCGGCGCCTCGACGGCCTTGCCGGACTCGATCGCGCGCTCCAGCTGCCACTGCCCCAGCCCGGCGAACCCGGCGGCGAGCGCGAGCGCGAACAGCAGCGCGCCGATCCAGCGTGGGCGGAGCATCATCTGCAGCATGGTGGCGCCGCCCGGCTGCGCCTGCGCGCCGGCCGGGGCGCCGGGGGTGGTGTCGATGGGTCAGTCCCGCTTTCGTTCGACGGTCGTGTCCTGCTGCTGCATGGCCTGCTCGACGATCCGGTCAACAGCCTGGCGCGTGTCGTGCGCGCGCGTGTCGTCGCGGCGCGTGTCGGAGTCGAGGTCGGCGGTGGCCGCCTCGACGAGCGCGATCTCCTCGTCGAGCATCGGATCGTGCTTCTTCCGCCGGTCGCGCCGCTTGGACGATCCGGTCCGGAGAATCATTGCACCGATCTTCTCGGAGTTCGCTGCGAGGACCGGCCCGATCACGGCCATGATGAGCACGTAGAGGCCGGCGAACGGCACGATGCGCGCGTCCAGCCCGGCCCCGAGGGACAGGGTCGCGAGGATGAGCGCGAACTCCCCCCGGTTCTGCAGGATGACGGCCGTGTTGATCCCGGCCTGCACGCCGAACCCGTTCAGCCAGGCGACGAACTGCCCGGCGAGGATGTTCAGCACGATCGTCATGGCCACCGCGATGAGGACGGGACCGAGGACCGCGGGGAACTTGGCCGGGTCGAGCTCCAGGCCGAAGTTGAGGAAGAAGAACGCCGCGAAGACGTCGCGGAGCGGCAGGGCGATGTGCTCGATCTTGTTGCGGTACTTCGTCGCGCCCAGCACGAGGCCGATCAGGAACGCGCCGATCGCGTCGGTCACGCCGAGGATCTCGCCGACGCCGGCGAACAGCACGGCCAGCCCGAAGAACAGGATCGTGAAGAGCTCGTCGTCCTTCGTCCGGAACAGCCGCGAGACGTACCTGCCGCCGAACCTCGCCAGGGTGAACATCACGACCAGGAACAGGAACGCCACGGTCAGCTTGCCGACGACCGGCCAGAAGTCGGTCTCCCCGCTCAGCACGACGGACACGATCGCGAGGTAGATCGCGATGAAGATGTCCTCCACCACCGTCACGCCGAGGATCATCGGCGTCTCGGTGTTGGGGAGGCGGCGCAGCTCGATGAGCAGCTTGGTCACGATCGCGGACGACGACGTGGCCGTCATGCCGGCGATGATGAGCGCCTCCCTGGTGCCCCAGCCGACCCAGAAGCCGAAGGCGAGGCCGACCCCCATGTTGATGAGGATGTAGGAGCCGCCGGAGATGACCAGCTTGCCGAAGTTGCCGAAGAACTCGTCCTGGTCGAACTCCAGGCCCAGGTTGAACAGCAGCAGAATGAGCCCGAAGACCGCGATGAGCTCGATGTAGTTGCTCTCGAAGTCGAGCGGGAACCAGCCGGTGTGCGGGCTCGCCAGCAGGCCGACCAGCATGTAGATGGGGATCGCGGGGAGCCCCACCAGCTTGCCGAGGCGTCCGAGCACGTACGCGACGAGCAGCAGGATGCCGAGGATGATGAGGTCGTCTCCGAGATGCATGGATCAGCCTCCCGGCGGAGCGTCGGACGTGGCCCGCGCGGTCTGACCGGTGCGGAAGAACGCGAAGGCCTTGGCGACCTTCTCGGGGGTGCCCGCGACGACGAGGGTGTCGCCGGGGAAGACCTTGAAGTCGGGCGCGGGGGCCGGATTGGCGGAGTCCCCGCGCACCACGGCGACGACGGTGAGGCCGACGAAGCCGCGGTCGCCGGGCGCGCCGAGCTGCTGGCCGGCGATGTAGTCCTCGTAGTCGACGGAGAACCAGTCGATGCTGAGCCCGGGGATCTGGTCGAGTGCGGTGAGCGACTCGGTGATCTGCGTACCGCCGAGGAGCTCGGCGAGCGTGTGCGCCTCGTCCTCGTTGAGGCGCAGCGAGACCTTGGTCACGTCGGCGCCGTCCTCGTGATCGGAGAACGTGATCAGGTCGCTGTGCCCGGAGCGGTGCGCGATGACGCCGACCTTGCCCCCGTCGTCCGTGACGAACGTGTGCAACACCCCGACCCCGGGCAGTTTGACCCGTCGAACGTCAACCATCTATCCGTCTCCATCCGTCGCGGGCACTCGGTACCAGTTTACCGGAGGGAGATTTCGGGCTCTTTTCCGCTGAGGCGGCTCACTCCTCCTTCGGAGGCGCGTCCTCCGCGGCCTTCGCCACCGCTGCGGAGTCGGCCGCCTTCGACGCCGGGGTCTTCGCCGACGCCGCCTTCGCCGTGCGCGTAACCGCGCCCGCCTTCGCCGCGGCGGCGTCCACGTCCACGATGTCCGGCGCCTCCAGGCGCACGCGGTCGGCCGACTCGTCGTCAGGCTGCTGCTGGCTGGCGCGCTCGGCCGCGACCCGCTTCAGGTAGGTCTGCACCTCGCGCTCCTCGCGCGCCGCCTCCCAGCCGAGCACCCCGGCCATCAGCGACGCCGCGACCGGAGCAGCCGAGACGCCGCGGTCCCACGCCTCGATCGAGATGCGCGTGCGGCGGGCGAGCACGTCCTCCAGGTGGAGGGCGCCCTCGTGGCTGGCCGCGTAGACGACCTCCGCGCCGATGTAGTCGTCGGCGCCCGGCAGCGGCTGTGCGAGCGACGGGTCGTTGCGGATGAGGACGAGGATGTCCTCCGTCATCGTCCCGTAGCGGTTGAGCAGGTGCTCGACGCGCGCGGGGTGGAGGCCGGACTCGCTCGCGATCCGGCTGCGCCGGTTCCACGCGGCCTGGTACCCCTCGGCGCCGACGAGCGGGATCTCCATCGTCGTGCTCGGCGGGATCTTGCCGTCCAGCGCGTCCACGGCCGCGTCGATCGCGTCCTTCGCCATCACCCGGTACGTCGTCCACTTGCCGCCCGCGATGACGACCAGGCCGGGCACGGAGTGCGCGACGAGGTGCTCACGCGACAGCTTGGAGGTCTCCTCCGACTCGCCGGCCAGCAGCGGGCGCAGGCCGGCGTACACGCCCTCCACGTCCTCCCGGGTGAGCGGGACGTTCAGCACCTGGTTGACGTGCGCGAGCAGGTAGTCGATGTCCGCCGCCGTGGCTGCCGGGTGCGCCTTGTCGAGGTGCCAATCGGTGTCGGTGGTGCCGATCAGCCAGTGCCGGCCCCACGGGATCACGAAGAGCACGCTCTTCTCGGTGCGCAGGATCAGCCCCATCTTCGACTGGAAGCGGTCGCGCGGGACGACCAGGTGGATGCCCTTGGAGGCGCGCACCTTGAACTGGCCGCGCTCCCCCACCATCGACTGGGTGTCGTCCGTCCACACGCCGGTCGCGTTGACGACCTGCTTGGCGCGGATCTCGAAGCGCTCACCGGTCTCCTGGTCGACGGCCTGCACGCCCACGACGCGCTCGCCGACCTTCAGGAAGCCCTCCACCCGGACCCGGGACGCGACGTGCGCGCCGTAGTGGGCCGCGGTGCGCGCGAGCGTCGCGGTGTACCTGGCGTCGTCCACCTGCGCGTCGTAGTACGTGATCCCGCCGACCAGCGCGCTCGGGGACATGCTCGGGATCGCCTTCAGGACCTGCCGCTTGCTGAGGTGGCGGTGGTGCGGCACTCCCGGCGGGCGGAGGCCGCTGTAGGAGAAGATGTCGTACAGCATCATGCCGGCGCCGATGTAGAAGCGCTCCCACACGTGCTTGTGCAGCGGGTAGAGGAACCGCACCGGCTTGACCAGGTGCGGGGCGATGCGCTGCAGCAGGAGGCCGCGCTCGATGAGCGCCTCCCGGACGAGCCCGAAGTCGAGCTGCTCCAGGTAGCGGATGCCGCCGTGGACGAGCTTGGACGAGCGGCTGGAGGTGCCGGACGCGAAGTCGCGGGCCTCCACCAGGCCGACGTTCAGGCCGCGGGTGACCGCGTCGACGGCGCTGCCGACGCCGACGATGCCGCCGCCGACCACGAGGATGTCGAGCTCGGTGCTCTTGAGGGTCTCGATCGCGGCGGCCCGCTCGGCCGGCCCGAGGCGCGAAGGGTACTCGACGGGCGCCGGGCCGCGGCCTTCCGAAGACAGGGCTGTGGAGCCGGACGGGGATGTCGTCGCCATCGTTTCCTCCTCCCCGGCCGCCTTCGGCCAGGACCTAGTGCGATTGGTAGGGCGCGACGACCACCTCGACGCGCTGGAACTCCTTCAAATCCGAGTATCCCGTCGTTGCCATGCTCCTGCGCAAGGCCCCCACCAGATTCGCAGTTCCCTCGGCGACCGGCGCCGGGCCGTACAGGATCTCCTCGAGCGGGGCGACCTGCCCGACCTCGACCCGGTTGCCGCGGGGAAGCTGCGGGTGATGCGCCTCCGCGCCCCAGTGCCAGCCGCCTCCCGGGGCGTCGGTCGCGCGGGCCAGGGTCGAGCCGAGCATGACCGCGTCCGCGCCGCAGGCGATGGCCTTGACGATGTCGCCCGAGCTGCCGAGACCGCCGTCGGCGATGACGTGCACGTACCGGCCGCCGGACTCGTCCATGTAGTCGCGGCGGGCGCCCGCGACGTCCGCGACGGCTGTGGCCATCGGGGCGTGGATGCCGAGGGTGGAGCGGGTGGTGGAGGCCGCCCCGCCGCCGAAGCCGACGAGCACGCCGGCAGCGCCGGTGCGCATGAGGTGCAGGGCCGCGGTGTAGGTCGCGGCGCCGCCGACGATCACGGGGACGTCGAGCTCGTAGATGAACTTCTTGAGGTTGAGCGGCTCGACGCTCTTGGAGACGTGCTCGGCCGAGACGGTGGTACCGCGGATGACGAACAGGTCGACGCCGGCCTCCACGACGGTCTCGTAGAGCTCCTGGGTGCGCTGCGGGGAGAGCGCGCCTGCCACGGTGACGCCGCCCTCGCGGATCTCGGCGAGGCGCCGCGTGACCAGCTCCGGCTTGATCGGCTCGGAGTAGATCTCCTGCATGCGCCGGGTCGCCTTGTCGGCGGGGAGCTCGCGGATCTCGGCGAGCAGGGGCTCCGGGTCCTCGTAGCGGGTCCAGACGCCCTCCAGGTCGAGCACGCCGAGGCCGCCGAGCTGGCCCATCATGATGGCGGTGGTCGGCGAGACCACCGAGTCCATCGGCGCGGCCAGGAACGGGATGGAGAACTGGTACGCGTCGATCGTCCAGGCGACCGAGACGTCCTCGGGGTCGCGGGTGCGCCGGCTGGGCACCACCGCGACGTCGTCGAAGGCGTACACGCGGCGGGCACGCTTGGCCCGCCCGATCTCAATCTCCATACTCACGGGTTCAGTCTATGGCGCGGCACTGGCAGAGTAGGGGAGGTGACCGTCGACGCAGAGCCCCTCGCCCGCCTCCGTCAGCGCACGAGCGAGAAGTGGTCGCTGTACCCCGCCGACGTGCTCCCGCTGTTCGTGGCGGAGACGGACTATCCGCTCGCTCCACCGATCGCCGCCGCCCTGCACGCCGCGATCGACCGCGGCGACACCGGCTACATCGGCGCGGACGACCGCGCCCAGCAGGCCTTCGCCCGGTACGCGCACGACACCTGGGACTGGGACGTCGACCCGGCGTGGACGCTGACGACGACGGACGTGAGCGTGGTCATCGTGGAGGCGCTGCGCATGCTGATCGCGCCCGGCGACCGGGTCGTCATCACGCCGCCGGTGTACCCTCCGTTCTACGAGTTCATCCCCGAAGCCGGCGGGGTGGTCGAGGAGGTCCCGCTGCGGGACGACGGCGTCACCTGGTCCCTCGACCTCGACGGTCTCGAGCGCGCCTTCGCCGGCGGCGCGCGCGCGTTCCTGCTCTGCCACCCGCACAACCCGCTCGGCCTCGTGCACCCGCGCGCCGCGCTGGAGGCCGTGGCGGAGCTGGCGGCGCGCTACGGCGTAGCCGTGGTGAGCGACGAGATCCACGCGCCGCTGACCCACTCCGACGCTGCGTTCGCGCCGTTCCTGTCGGTGTCGGATGCGGCGCGCGCCGTCGGCGTGGCCGCCCACTCGGCGAGCAAGGCCTGGAACCTCGCCGGGGTCAAGTGCGCGCTGATGGTTGCGGCGTCGGAGGCGCGTGCGGCGCAGCTCCACGCGCTCCCGGTCGAGGTGGAGGTCCGCACCAGCCTGCTCGGCCGCATCGCCACCGAGGCGGCGTTCGACGACTGCAGGGAGTGGCTGGCGGGGACGCTGGAGTCGATCGAGGCGAACCGGGCGCTGTTCGGGCAGCTGCTCGCCCGGCACCTGCCGGAGGCCGGCTACCGCGAGCCGCACGCGAGCTACCTGGCCTGGGTCGACTTCCGCGGCCTCGGCTGGGGCGATGAGCCGGCGGAGCGGATCCTCGCGGAGGCGCGGGTCGCGCTCGTGCGGGGGCTCGACTTCGGGCGCGAGGGGGCGGGCTTCGCGCGGGTGAACCTGGCCTGCTCACCGGAGGTGCTGACGGAGGCGGTGGAGCGGATCGCGCGGCTCCGCTGACGATCAGATCTCGACGGTGTAGCCCAGCGCGAGATCGGCGCCGTTGACGCCGCGGATGCCCCAGTTGACCCTCGGCGTCTCGAAGAGGGTGATCTCGACGCTGTGCGGCGGGATGCCGGTGGCCGCTTCGATCAGGGCGAACAGCTCCGCGATGAGCGCACGCTTGGCCTCGACGGTCCGCCCTTCGAACAGGGACACCTCGATGATCGTGTAGTCGTCGCCGCGGTCGGGCGGATAGATGAAATCGGCCGGGTCCATGCCGACGAAGCGGTGGAACCGCTTCTCCGGCGGGTACGCGAGGGCAGCCATGACGGCGCCGTGGATCGCGTCGGAGAGCGCCTGGCGGTGCCGGTCGATCGTGGCGCGGCGGGCGAAGACGGTTACTTGGGCCATGGGGTACTCATTTTCTATCTGGCCTTGAAATAGCGGAAGAGCTGACGCTCACGAACGCACAAAGTCGCTCCGAGCGCTCCGAGCACGACCGCCGGAACCGCCCCCGCGACGACCCGGACGGCGGCGAGCGGAAGCGCGGCGGAAGACCCGTCACCGATCACGGAGGCAAGGAGCACGAGAGCCGGCACCGCGAGGCAGACACCGGCCAGTGCCCAGACGAGCGACTCGACGCACATCTGGAGCGCCTGAGCGACGGGCGACACGCCACTGTGCCGGGCGGACGCCAGTTCCAGCTTGCGGCGCAGCACCGCCGTGAAACCGAGCCCGAGGCCGACCACGAGGACCAGCTCGGGGGCGAAGCGCGTCACTCGTCCACCGTAGAGGCTCTGGCCGTCGAAGTGCGCACCGAGCGACGAGTTGAGCTGCTGCAGCCGCGGCCCCTGTGCGCCGGCGTTGCCCGACGGCACAGCTCCCGGGCGAAGGGTCGTCGGAAGGAGCGAGTTCAGCGTCCCCGTGACCGGCCACGCTTCGACCCAGCACTCGTCGAACGCCGACCTCGGGTCCGCGGGGATGAGGAGCGCGTAGCCGTAGCCGGGTAGCCGCCCGTCCGCCGGATACGAGTACACCGCGCCCACGACCGGAGTTCCGTCGGTCAGGGGGAGCTTCTGTCCGGGTGACGCACCGAGCGTCTCGGCGAGGTCCTGCGAGACCAGCACACCCTCGTCCGCGTGCGGGCCGCCGAGCGCGGCGAAGCCGCCGAAGCCGATCGAGATCTCGAAGGTCGGGATCTCTTGCGCGGGGAGAGTCGCTGCGATCTCGGCGCTGCCCCGCTGGCGGATGGCGCCTGCCGCGACGACACCCGGGGCGCGCCGAAGGCTGTCGCACGCGACGCCATCGATCCCCGCCTTCGCTTGATAGACGAGGGTCGTCCCGCCGCTGAGCCGGTACTGCGACGCCTGACGCTCGAGCGAGGCGATCGTCGCGATGTCCGCCCCTGCCGGCACCGCGATCCCGAAGGCGAGCACCAGCGCGAACAGGGCCGCTCGCGTCGTTCCCGCCGCGATGTCGAGGATCGCCTCCCGCACTATCGTCCTGAGCTTCATCGGGTGCGGCCCAGGTCGATGACAGCGGTGCACGCGTCCCGGGTCTGCGCATCGTGGGTCGCCACGACCACGATGGTTCCTTCGGTCGCGACCGACGCGATGGCCTCGTTGACCGACACGGACGTCCTCGCATCGAGCTGGGCCGTCGGCTCGTCCACGAGGAGGAGGTCCGGCTTCGATGCCAGTCCTCGCGCGAGCATCAGCCGCTGCGCCTCGCCACCGGAGAGGTCACGGAATGGCGCGTCCGCGACGTGCGCCAACCCGACACGCTCCAGGCCGGCCCTCGCGCGGCGACGGGCTTCGGGATGCAAGGCGCCCCGGGCGAGAAGGGGCAGCGCCACATGGTCCACGGCGGTCCGGCCCGCGACCCCGTGCGGGTTCTGGAACACCCAGGAGACCGACTCGATGTTCCTCCTCCGGACAGCACCCGCAGCCGGCCGCCCCCAGCCGGCGAGGATGCCGAGAAGGGTGCTCTTGCCCGATCCGGAAGGGCCCGTCAGCGCGTAGACCTCATTCGTTCGCAACACGAAATCGAGTGCTTCGAAGAGCCACGGGCCGGAGCCGAAGCGATGCGAAAGGGCTTCGGCGACGAGTTCCGGGTCTCCTTTCTCCGCACCCGCGGACTGTGCGGCTATCCGCACGATCGCGCTTCGCCCGTCGTGAGCCTCACATTCGAGAAGTCGGCGCCGTTCGCCGGTATGACGAATGCCTGTCCGAGCTGCGAGCCGACGATCGTGACCGGGGTCGGCTTGCCGTCGCCGAGGACGCAGCCTGTCTCGTCTCGCGTGTCGTACAGCGCCGCGGCGGGAATGGACACCACCGAGATCGGCTTCGCCAATTCGTACTGAACCGGCATGCCGGACGGTGCCGAGGCGCCCGGCCGGCCCTCGCCGGGCGAGCCGCCGGTGCCGTTCGCCTGGAACGCGGCGAAGGCGTCGGACTGCGCCAGGGACTCGAGGCCTTCGGCGGAGGCGACGACCCCGTCCCCGTCGACGGGAACGGTACGGTCCCCCACGTTGATCACCCGATCGCCCGGGAAGAGGTTCGCGGGAACGGGGCTCACCCGAGCCGCGGAGAGTCCCTGCGGAAGGCTCATCAAGGGCGAACCCGGATCGATCCTGCTCCCGAGGAGCGCGTCGCAGCTCGCGATCCTCACGGTCGGTGCGGGCAACCAGAGGAAGGACGACGCCGGCAACGATGTCCATGCCGTCGCACCGGTCACCCCCGCGTCCTTCGCCACATCGATCACAGCCGCGAGGGTCCGCCTGCCGAACCGTCCGTCGATCCCGACATCGCGCCCGAGACGAGCGAGCTCCTGCTGGAGGGCCGACACATCGGCTCCGCTCTCTCCGACCTCGAGGTCGCGCCAGAGCGGCCGCGGAGTGGCGAGAAAGACCAGAGGAGCGTCGTCGACGGAAACGGCAGATGTCCCCGACACGATGACACCGTCTGCGGAGCAGTTCGTGCTCGTCACTGTGCCGGCCACGGGGCTCACGATCTTCTGCGCGTCCGACAACGTGATGACGAGCGTGGCCGCCTGCGCATCGATCGAGTTCATTCGCGTCGCTGGAGCCGACGCGGGAGGAGCGGTCTTCGCAATCCCTTCCGGGACTCTCGAGGGCACCAGGAGGGCGCCGACCGCCACACCGGTCGCCAGGACGACGACCCCGGCGAGCGACACCAACGAGGTGGATGACGCCCTCACTGCGACGTGGAGAGTCCGAGCGGGTCGCTGGTGCAGCTGAGGAAGCCGGCCACGCTCGTGCTGAAGGGGAAATCCTGGGTCTCGAGGTCGGCCGCGTAATTCTTGGCCGTGTAGCTCGGCGGCGCGACCTTCGCCTTGATCAGACAGGCCACGACGATCTCGTTCTCATCGAGATGCTGTGGATTCCGGGAGGTCGAGTAGCGGAGCGCCGAGATGACGGAGAAGTCGGCGCTGCACGCCTCGTTCGCGGCGTTGACGTCTCCGTCTCCCTCGACCGTGCTCTCGCCGAACTGACCGGTGACGACGGCCTTCAACCCTTTGTTCGACATGCATTGGACGTAGGCGCTGCTCACGCTCGCGTAGTCCCGGTCCGTGATGCTCCCCTTCGCGAGGATCGTATGAACGACCTCACTCGTGGTCGAGCGGTACGCCTCGGCGAATTCGGACGCCCACGGGCCGGAGAACTCCGGCACGGGGCCGCTGTACGACGGCGACGGCGCCCATCCATCCTGGCCGGCCCCGACTCCCGACACGGCGCAGCCCGCGAGCGCGGCGGTGGCGAGAAGAGCCACCGCCGCGCCCGTGAAACCGTTTCGATTCACTCGCCGGCCGCCTCAGGCCTTGAAGTTGTACCAGTAGTCCTGGACGCCGGTCCAGCAGCTCGATTGATTCGACCAGGTGCCGCGCGGTGCCCAGTTGCCGTAGAGGTACTTGCCGCCGACCTTGTCCCAGTGCTGGACCTGTCCGTAGGAGTCCGCGTAGTTGTACGCCTGGTAGGTGTGGACACTGATGTGAGGGGTGATGATGGCCGCCGCCGGCGCCGCGGCAGCGAGCACTCCGCCGGCGACCGCAGCGCCGGCGGCGCACGACAGAAGCAGCCGGGCCCGACGCGAGTGCCTCGTTGTGCGATTCAGGATGTTCGTGACCATGAGCAGTCCTTTCTGGTGATGCAACTGCAGTGTTACATCTCAACGCTACAGCTTACATTTCAGACAGCGCTGTCCGCATTTGGGGGACCACGACGTCCCCTGAGGAGGATGCGGTGCTCCGAATGGCATGGTCCATCACCGCACCCGCGCCACCCGCCGAGACATCGAGAGCTCTGCTCAGGGTCATCTCAGCGACGGCGGTCGCGACGTTGTGCCTGACGGGGTTCACCGCGACGCCCACCGATGCGAGCACTCCGTCGAGTCCGGCGTCCGCATGTACGTCAAGGTCGATGGCCACCTCGTCGATGTGGAAAACCACTTCCGTGAGAATGAGCTGAATCTGGAACGCGCCGCCACAAGCAGCGACCCGCGATCGCGCTTTGTCGACCTGAACCAGTGCGGATAGCCGGGCGACGGAGGCTGGGGATACCGCCATATCGAGTACAGGCACCAGAAGGAGTGGCAGGACAAGCTCGACCAAGCACGATCGAAGGGTTGGAAGGCCCAGGTACAGGGCGTCCATTCCCGGGATGACCTCATGTCCGGGGCCGTGGGCTCAGCGATCACCTGGCCCGACATCATCGGCGTCAACCCGGGCAACTCCACGAAGTGCGGGATCACCGATCTCTACCTCGTCGATGTCGACCGGCCTCAGGTGGTCCTCATGACCATCAGAGTCTTCGCATCGTGGGCGACCAATAGCGATCGGCTCATCACGGCGTTTCCGACTGCGAAATCGTCCTGCTGACGAGGGGGCGCGGGAGGTCCTCACCGCCTCCCACGCCCGTCCCGCCAGCGCGACTTCCGCTCCGTTCCTTCACCCGGCGCCCTCGCAGACGCAGCCTCTTCTCGTCCTCGGGGAACCGGTACGACCTGACCACGCTCGCCCGCCCGTCCAATTCCGTCACGAGCCGACTGAGCAGACGGTCGCCCTGCGCTTCCCACTGCACCTGCGCATCAGGATGCTCCCACCGCCACGAGGGCTGTCGCGAGTTGAGGTACTCCCACCGCGCGTGCCAGTCGCGAAGGTCGCGGTCCAGCCCGGCACTCAGCCCGAGTTCCTCGCCGTCCAACGGCCCCTCGACACCCCACAGCGGCCAGAAGTGCCCCCACTCGTTCCACATCCACACCTCGCGCAGCTCCCCCATCACCGCACCCGCGCCACCCGCTTCTCGTCCCACACCGGCTCGTCCGCCTCGTACACGTTCCCGTCGGCCCCGAACACCAAGTACCGGTCGAACCCCCGCGCGAACCAGCGGTCGTGCGTCACCGCCACGACGGTCCCCTCGTATCCCGCGAGCCCGTCCTCCAGCGCCTCCGCCGAGACCAGGTCGAGGTTGTCGGTGGGCTCGTCCAGCAGGAGCAGCGTCGCGCCGGACAGCTCCAGCAGGAGGATCTGGAGCCGGGCCTGCTGGCCTCCGGACAGCGACTCGAACGTCTGCTCCGCCGACGCCGCGAGGCCGTAGCGGTCGAGGACGCGGCTGGCCGCCTCCCGGGGCATGCCCGTGCGGCGGTCGTCGCCGCGGTGCAGGATGTCGAGGAGCGTCCGTCCGACCAGCTCGGGGTGCTCGTGGGCCTGCGCGAACAGGCCCGGCGCGACACGCGCGCCGAGCTTGGCGACGCCGGAGTGCGGCACCGGCGCGCCCGCGACCTCGGCGGAGGCCAGGTGCCCCGCGGACGGGTCCGGGTCGGTGCCGCCGGCGGCGAGCAGGCGGAGGAAGTGCGACTTGCCCGAGCCGTTCGAGCCGAGCACGGCGATGCGTTCGCCGAACCAGACCTCCAGGTCGAACGGGCGCATCAGGCCGGTCAGCTCCAGGCCGTCGCACTCGATCACGCGGCGGCCGGTGCGGGAGCCGGTCAGGCGCATGCGCACGTTCTGCTCGCGCGGCCGCTCCTGCGGGGGCCCGGCCTGCTCGAACTTGGCCAGCCGGGTCTGCGCGGCCTGGTAGGCGGAGGCGAGGTCGCTGTTGTACTTCGCCTTCTCCTTGAAGCGCAGCACCAGCGCCTTCAGCTTGGCGTGCTCCTCGTCCCAGCGCCGGCGGAGCTCCTCCAGGCGCGCCATGCGCTCCTCGCGCGCCGCGTGGTAGCCGCCGAAGCCGCCGCCGTGCGTCCACGTGGTGTTCCCGGCGGCGCCGAGCTCGAGCGTGACGATGCGGTCGGCGGCCCGCGCCAGCAGCTCCCGGTCATGGGAGACCAGCAGCACGGTCTTCGGCGTCGACCGCAGCTGCTCCTCCAGCCAGCGCTTGGCCGGGACGTCCAGGTAGTTGTCCGGCTCGTCCAGCAGCAGCACCTGCTCGGGGCCGCGCAGCAGCGCCTCCAGGACGAGCCGCTTCTGCTCGCCGCCGGACAGCGACCGGACGCTGCGATACTGGGCGCGCTCGTACGGGATGCCGAGGGCGGCGACCGTGCAGTGGTCCCAGACGACCTCCTGGTCGTAGCCGCCGGCGTCGGCGTAGTCGGTCAGGGCGGTCGCGTAGCGGAGCTGGGTGTCCGTCTCGTCACGCTCGAGGATGGCCTCCTCGGCCGCGGCGAGCGCCTCCGCCGCCCGGCGGACCGCGGGCGGAGCGACGAGGACGAGCAGGTCGCGGACGGTCCGGTCGTCGCGGACGTGCCCGACGAACTGGTCCATCACGCCGAGGCCGCCGTCGATCACCACGCCGCCGCTGTCGGGCCGCAGCTCCCCGCGGATGATCCGCAGCAGCGTCGACTTGCCCGCGCCGTTGGCGCCGATCAGCGCCGACACGCTGCCGTCGCCGACCCGGAACGACACATCGTCCAGGAGCGGCCGCCCGTCGGCGAGCGCGTACGAGACGCCCGAGACGTCGATGTGACCCATGATCGTTCCTCTTCCCCGTGGACAAAGCCTTCCAGCTTAGGGGAAACCGGATCCGCGCGCGACGCCTGATCCGCCCTCGCTCAGCCCGCCTCGATGAGCCGCTTGAGGGTGCCGAGGTTCTCCCGCATCCCGTGCGCGAAGAGCCGCCCCGCCAGCGGCCCGAGCAGTCGCGCCGGACCGGGGAGCCCGGCCGCGGAGATGCCGGCGTCGAGCCGAAGGCGCGTCCCCCGGCCCTCGGGACTGACGAGATACCGGTAGCGGAACGGAGTGGGGCCGTCGACCGAGGCGAAGGTCACCTCGCGGCCGTCCTCGAACCCGACCACCTCCACCGTGTTGACGACGGGGCCGACCGGAAGCCGGCGGTGGACGGAGTATCGCGCCCCGGCCCGCTCCGCGCCGATCCGCTCCTCGCCGATCCGCCCTCCGTCGATTCGCCCTCCGTCGATCCGCTCGACGCGCTGCACGGCCGAGTACCACAGCGGCGTGGTGGCGAAGTCCGCGACGAAGGCGAAGACCGTCTGCGGGTCGGCCTGGATGTCGAGTTCGAGAGTGAAGGTGCTCGCCGGCGCGTCGCCGTCCCGGCTCATCGCGCGGGTGGCGCTGCGAGCCGCGCGTCGAACGCGGTTCCGGCCGGAGTGCCGTGCGTCAACGCCCGGAGAGTGCGGACGAGGGTCTCGCCGTCACCGGCGTCCACCGCCGCGTCGATCTGCTCGTACATCGCGTCTTCGATCGCCCGGACGGCGTCGGCCGATTCGGCGCCCTCCGGGGTGAGGCTCAGGGAGACCGCCCGGCGGTCGGACACGTCGGCGTCCTTCCGGACGAGGCCGGCGGCGACCAGGCGATCGATGATCCGGCTCGGGCTGCTGCCGCTGTCGCAGACGAGCATCTCCCCGAGCGCCTTCAGGGCGAGGGGACCGTGGTCGGCGAGGATGCGCAGCGCCTCCGACTGGGCCGGCGTCAGCCCGAGCGGCGACAGCGCCGCCATGAGCTGCCGGTTCCCCTCGCGCTGGGCCGCGAGCACGAGGTACCTGATCTGTTCCGCAGTCCTCAACGATCCGTCCCTTCTGCCGTGAGCGCCGCCTCGAGCAGCCCGGCGGCGGCCGGATCATGCGCGGCGAGGACGACGGTGCCCGGGTGCCGGGACACGAGCTGATTCACCCGCCGCGTCGTCTCATGGAGGAGCTTACGGGTCCCGACGCCCGGGACGCGGTCGGCGGCCAGCAGCTCGGCGTCGTACGTGAGGTCGCCGACGAACAGCATCGTGGGAAGGCCGTCGCTGCGCAGCAGCAGCGACAGCGACCCTGAGGTGTGGCCGGGCGTCGGCAGCAGCAGCAGCGACCCGTCGCCGATCACGTCGTGTGCGCGCTCGAACGGAGCGATCGCGTCGTCCTGGATCGGCGCGGGGTCGATCGCGACCCAGTCGACTCCCGGGACCCGGATGTGCTCGCGCAGCAGACCGTCCAGGACGGCGAATCGCTTGTCGACCGACGCCAGGTCGGCACTGCCGACGAGCACCCGGGCCGATCGCGGGAGCTCGCGCAACCCTCCGATGTGGTCCTGGTGCAGGTGGGAGAGGATCGCGACCCGCACGTCCGCGATGTCGTAGCCGAGGGCGTGCAGCTGGTCGCTGAGGGTGGCGGTCTCGGGGATGTCGAACGCGGCGAGGCGACGGTAGAGGTGGCCGACGGCGCCGCCGGGGAAGTACGACGGGTCGGTGACCGAGCGGCGGTCCTGTCCGGTGTCGAAGAGGACCAGGCCGTCCTCGTGCTCGATGACGTACACGTTGATCGGCCGCGGCGCCGTCCACCGGCGCGAGGTGGTGAGCCACCACAGCCGCGGGGTCCCGTTCGTCTCGACGTGCTCGGGGCGGATCCGCACGGTTCCTGTGCTGATGACGGAGACCCGTCTGATGTGTCGCATGCGCTCCTCCAATAAATGTCACGACATGTATGTCGTGACACTTATTGTTGTGGACTGCGCCGCGACTGTCAAGCGCGCTCGGTCACCGTCCGCAGACGCAGAAATGCGGAGGGGACCCGGTCCGATCGGACCGGGTCCCCTCCGCGCGTCGGGACGCCGCGCTCAGCGGCGGTAGTTGGGCGCCTCCACGACCATCTGGATGTCGTGCGGGTGCGACTCCTTGAGCCCGGCCGCGGTGATCCGGACGAACCGGCCGCGCTCCTTGAGCTCGGGGATGGTGCGCGCGCCGACGTAGAACATCGACTGGCGGAGGCCGCCGACGAGCTGGTAGGCCACCGCGGACAGCGGGCCGCGGTACGGGACCTGACCCTCGATGCCCTCGGCGATGAGCTGCTCGTCGCTGGGGACGTCCGCCTGGAAGTAGCGGTCGCGGGAGTACGAGGTCTTCTTGCCGCGGGTCTGCAGGGCGCCGAGGGAGCCCATGCCGCGGTAGTTCTTGAACTGCTTGCCGTTGACGAACACCAGGTCGCCGGGCGACTCGGCCGTGCCGGCCAGCAGCGAGCCGAGCATGACGCTCTCCGCTCCCGCGACCAGGGCCTTGGCGATGTCGCCCGAGTACTGCAGGCCGCCGTCCGCGATGAGCGGCACGTCGGCGGCACGCGCGGCCAGCGACGCCTCGTAGACCGCGGTCACCTGCGGCACGCCCACGCCGGCGACGACGCGCGTCGTGCAGATGGAGCCCGGTCCGACGCCGACCTTGATGGCGTCGGCGCCCGCGTCGATGAGCGCCTGCGCGCCGGAGCGGGTCGCGACGTTGCCTCCGATGACGTCGACGTGCGACGCGCGCGGCTCGTGCTTGAGGCGGTGGATGATGTCGAGCACGCCGGCGGAGTCGCCGTTGGCGGTGTCCACCACGATGACGTCCACGCCCGCGTCGACCAGGGTCATCGCGCGGTCCCAGGCGTCGCCGAAGAAGCCGATCGCGGCGCCGACGCGGAGGCGGCCCTCGTCGTCCTTGGTCGCGTTCGGGTACTTCTCGCTCTTGTCGAAGTCCTTGACGGTGATGAGGCCGCGGAGCCGGCCGTCGGCGTCCACGAGCGGGAGCTTCTCGATCTTGTGCTCGGCGAAAATGGCGACCGCGGAATCCGGGTCGATGCCCACCGGAGCCGTGATGAGCGGCATGCGGGTCATCACGTCGCGGACCAGGGTGGTGGAGCGCTCGAACGGGGAGACGAAGCGCATGTCGCGGTTGGTGATGATGCCGACGAGCTTGCCGTCGCCCTCCACGACCGGCAGGCCGGAGACGCGGAACTGCCCGCAGAGGAGGTCGACCTCCTCGACGGTGGCGTCCGAGGTGGTGGTCACCGGGTTGGTGATCATGCCCGACTCGGACCGCTTCACCTTGTCGACGTTGGTCGCCTGGTCCTCGATGGAGAGGTTGCGATGGATGATGCCGATGCCGCCGTGCCGGGCCATGGCGACGGCCATGCGCGACTCGGTCACGGTGTCCATGGCGCTGGACAGGAGCGGGGTCGCCATGCTGATCCGCTTGGTCAGGCGAGTCGAGGTGTCCGCCTCGCTCGGGATGACGTCGGTGTGCCCGGGGAGGAGCATGACGTCGTCGTAGGTCAAACCGATGAATCCGAACGGATCCGCCTGGTCCATTTCACCCCTATCAAGGTCGCGCGAGTTGTGGTTGATCCATGGTAACGGCACAAGCTGTGGGGTTATTCCGCGCTATGAGCAAGGTCGCTAGCTCATAATTCAGGCGCACATCGTTATGCGCTCGCCGCCTCACTCCACCGTCGCCAGATCCAGCTCCGCTTGCTTCTTCCCCTGCCGGGCCGCCACGATCATGTCGACGCTCAGGATGGCGAGGGCGAGCCAGACGATCGCGAAGCCGATCCAGCGCTCCGGGGGCATCGCCTCGTGGAGCACCGCGACCCCGACCAGGAACTGGATGAACGGCGCGAAGTACTGGATGAAGCCCATGTACACCAGCGGCAGCCGGCGCGAGGCCGCGGCGAAGAACAGCAGCGGCACCGCCGTGATGACGCCCGCGCCGACCAGGGCGACGGTGTGCCAGGCGCTGACGGTCCCGATGGTCAGGCCGACCGTGAGGCTCACGACGACGAGCTGGACGATCGCGACCGGGGTCAGCCACAGCGTCTCCAGCGTCAGCCCCGAGACGGCGTCGACCCGGCCGCCGACGCGCTTCTTGATGAGGCCGTAGAAACCGAACGAGAACGCGAGGATGAGGGCGATCCACGGGACCTGTCCGTACCCGATCGCGAGCACCACGACCGCGATCACGCTGACGCCGACGGCCACCCACTGGGCGACGCGCAGCCGCTCGCGCTGGACGACGACGCCGAGGAACACGGTCACGATCGGGTTGATGAAGTAGCCGAGGGCGGCCTCCACCACGTGACCGCTGACGGTCGCGAGCACGTAGGTCTGCCAGTTGACGTAGATGAGGGCGCCGGCGAGGCCCATCGTGAAGAGGACCCTGGGGTCCTTCAGCAGGGCGCCGAAGGTGCGCCAGGCGCGCGTGACGGTGAGCGCGATCGCGCAGAACACCAGCGAGAAGAGCACGCGCCAGGCCACGATCTCCCAGGCGCTGGCCGGCGCGAGCGCGAGGAAGTAGATGGGCAGGATGCCCCAGAGGACGTAGGCGGAGATCGCGTAGGTCAGACCGGACCTGCGGTGTTCGGAGAGGGGCTGCGGCACTCCCACGACACTACTCCGAACCGGTGACGCCCACGGTCACCGGGAGACGACGAAGGCCCGGGCGCGAAAGCGCCCGGGCCTTGTCGAAAGAAGGTGCGTCAGCGGACGACGACCGCGAGGACGTCGCGAGCCGAGAGGACCAGGAAGTCCTCGCCGCCGAACTTGACCTCGGTGCCGCCGTACTTGGAGTAGATCACCTTGTCGCCGACGGCGACGTCGAGCGGGACGCGGTTGCCGTTGTCGTCGATGCGGCCGGGTCCGACGGCGACGACCTCGCCCTCCTGGGGCTTCTCCTTGGCGGTGTCGGGGATGACCAGACCGGAAGCAGTGGTCTGCTCAGCCTCGACCTGCTTGATGACGATGCGATCTTCGAGCGGCTTGATGGAGACCGACACGGTTGACCTCTTTCTTTGGTGAACTCAGTCTTTGCGAACTCAATGCGTCTGCGCGGCTTGCGTTAGCAAACTCGCACGGAGAGTGCTAACACGAGTCTAGGGGGTGCGTTAGCAGTCACGCAACGTGAGTGCCAGAAGGTACCGTGGTGCACATGGACCGGTCCGAACTCGTCGAGCTGCTGAGCCCCGAAGGGCTGCGGCTGCTCGACTCGCTGCCCCCGTACCGGTCGCAGAAGGACGTGCTCGCGATGGTCACGGACCTCCGCAAGCAGGGCCACTCCCCCAGGCTCGTCGCGGCGGTCCTCACCCAGGCGAAGCTCCGCAAGAAGGCGGTCGGCAAGTTCGGCGAGTTCGCCTCCCGGATGCTGTTCACCGAGGCGGGGCTCGAGCAGGCGACGCGCCTGTCGGTCGCGGCGCGCCACGCGGGCCGCTTCCGCGCCGCCGGCCTGACCCGCGTCGCCGACCTGGGCTGCGGGATCGGCGGCGACGCTCTCGCCCTCGCCGCCCTCGAGCTGGAGGTCACGGCGGTGGACGCGGACGAGGTCACGGCCGCGATCGCCGCCTTCAACCTCGCCCCCTTCCCGTCGGCGACGGTGGAGCACCGCCGCGCCGAGGACGTCAGCCTGCGCGCCATCGACGGCGTCTTCCTCGATCCGGCCCGGCGCACGGCGGGGCACACCGACACGGACCGGCTCACCGACCCCGACGACTACACGCCGTCGCTCGGCTTCGCGTACGAGCTGGCGACAGGCCGCTCGGTCGGGCTCAAGCTCGGCCCGGGCTTCGACCGGGACCTCATCCCGTCCACCGCGGAGGCGCAGTGGGTGTCCGCCGACGGCCAGGTGGTGGAGCTCGGGCTGTGGTTCGGCGCGCTCGCCCGGTCCGGCATCCGGCGCGCCGCTCTCGTGCTGCGCGGCGACGAGGCGAACGAGCTGACGGCGGAGGCCGACAGCGAGGACGCCGAGGCCGGCGACCTCGGCGAGTACCTCTACGAGCCGGACGGCGCGGTCATCCGCGCCCGGCTGATCGGCGACCTGGCCCGGCGGCTCGACGGACGGATGCTGGGCGACGGCATCGCCTACATCACGGCGGACGCGCCCGTCGCGACACCGTTCGCGGCCGGCTTCCGCATCGTGGAGACGCTGCCGTTCGCGGAGAAGGACCTCAGGAAGGCGCTGCGCGCCCGCGGGATCGGCGCGCTGGAGATCAAGAAGCGCGGCGTGGACGTCGACCCCGCCGCGCTCCGGACGCGCCTCAAGCTCGCGGGCGACCGCCCGGCGACCCTGATCCTCACCCGGGTCGCCGGACGTCACACCGCACTGCTCGCCGAACGGCTCTAGCCGCCGTACCGGTAGGTCGAGCTGAAGTTGGCCAGGAAGATCGCGACCGCGATCCAGACGACGATCGCGATCGCGACGCCGACGAAGCCGAGGATGATGCCGGTGAGCCAGAACCCCCTGGCCTGCGGCTCCTTGTTGCGCCCGATGAAGCCGAGGACGATCGCGGCCACGGCGAACAGGAACCCGATCCCGTAGACGAAGTTCAGGATCACGCCGAGGATGCCGCCGACGAGCGACAGGATGCTGAGGATCGGCGACTTGGTCGCCGGCGCCGCCGCGTACGGCTGGGCGTAGCCCGGCGCGGGCTGACCGTACGCCGGCTGGCCGTAGGGCTGCTGCGGCTGCTGGCCGTAGGGCTGCTGGCCGTACGGCTGCTGCGGCTGCTGGCCATAGGGCTGCTGCGGCTGCTGACCGTAAGGCTGCTGCGGCTGCTGGCCATAGGGCTGCTGCGGCGCGCCGTAACCGGGCGCGGTGGGTTGCGCCGGCTGCACGGGAGGCGCGACCGGCGGCGTCGGCGGGACGCCGTCCGGCGTGGCTGCGGGTGGGATGTCGGAGGACGGCGGAACCGGCTGGGCCGGCGTGCTGCCGTCCGTTCCTTCGGGCTCTGCTGCGCCTGACGGGGTGTTCGGATCGGACATGCTGCCCATCTCCCTCTCTGGTGGGTGTTCGGCTCTTCGGATCCCCGGCTCTCTGGTGAGTTCCTGAGAAAATCCTGTACCGATTCCATCGTCTCAGCGGCGGGACGGCGTGTCAACGCATGGAATCGCCGTGTGACGGCGCGCCCACCGGCCCCGGCGCGGGCGACCGGCGACGGCTCAGAGCGCGGCGACCTGGATGTCCGTGACCGGGAGCGTCGAGTCGGCGCCGAAGTCGAGCCGGCTCGGCGCGCGGCCGGCCATGATGAGCTGCGCCCCGAGCGCCGCGATCATCGCACCGTTGTCGGTGCAGAGCGAGAGCGCGGGGATCCGCAGGGTCACGCCGGCCTCCGCCGCGCGCTGGACGGCGAGCTGGCGCACGCGCGCGTTCGCGACGACGCCGCCGCCGAGCAGGAGGCGCGGCACGCCGTGGTCCAGGCACGCGGCGAGCGCCTTGGTGATGAGCACGTCGGCCACCGCCTCGCGGAACGACGCGGCGACGTCGGCCACGGGGACCTCCTCGCCCGCGTCCTGCCGCTGCTCGACCCAGCGGGCGACCGCAGTCTTCAGGCCGGAGAAGGAGAAGTCGTAGCGGTGCCGCTCCAGGTCCTTCGGCTTGGTGAGCCCGCGCGGGAAGCGGATGGCGCGCGGGTCGCCGTCGGCGGCGACCCGGTCGATCTGCGGGCCGCCCGGGTACGGGAGGCCGAGCACGCGCGCGACCTTGTCGAAGGCCTCCCCCGCTGCGTCGTCGATGGTCTCGCCGAGCAGCTCGACGTCGGACACCAGGTCGCGCACGAGCAGCAGCGAGGTGTGGCCGCCGGACACAAGCAGTGCCACCGTCGGCACCTCGACCGGGTGGCCCGGACCGCCCGCGGCGTCGAGGACGTCCGCCCCGACGTGCCCGACGAGGTGGTTCACGGCGTACAGCGGCTTCCTCAGCGACAGCGCCAGCGCCTTCGCGGCGCCGACGCCGACCATCAGCGCTCCGGACAGCCCGGGCCCGCTGGTCACCGCGATCGCGTCGACGTCCGCCAGGTCGATCCCGGCGTCGGCGACGGCGGTGCGCAGCGTGGGCGTGAGCGCCTCCAGGTGCGCGCGGGCCGCGACCTCGGGGACGACGCCGCCGTAGCGCGCATGCTCCTCCATCGAGGAGGCGATGGTGTTGGAGAGCAGCGTGGTGCCGCGGACGATGCCGACGCCGGTCTCGTCGCAGGACGTCTCGATGCCGAGCACGAGCGGGCCGTCGCCGTGCGAGGAGTTCTGGGCGTTCATGCGATCGTAGTCTCCGGGGTCGGGACGGCGAGGCGCATGACGATCGCATCCACCCCGTCTGGCTGGTAGTAGCGCGGGCGCACGCCGATCTCCTCGAAGCCGAGCGCGCGGTACAGGGTCTGCGCGCCGGGGTTGTCCGCGCGCACCTCCAGGAAGACCTCGCGGGCCCCGCGGTTGCGGGCCTCCCCGATGAGCGCGAGCATGAGCGCGCGGCCGAGGCCGTGACGGCGCGCCCGCGGCGCGACGGCGATGGTCTGGATGTCGCCCTCGCCTGCGCCGCGCGGGGCGAGCAGCCCGGCGTAGCCGTCGATGCGCTGCGGGTCGTCGACGCCGACGGCCACCAGGTAGTAGCCGTGCGGGCCGGTCACCTCCGTGCGCATCGAATGCTCCGACCAGGCGTCCGTGACGAACGTCGCCCGCTCCAGTTGCATGATGGCGCCGACGTCGGCCTCGGTGGCGCGGCGGAGCTGCCAGGACGGAGCGCCGGCGGCCGCCTCGCTCACGCGCTCACCCGCTTCGGCCCGGCGGAGAGTGTGACATCCGGCGAGCGCAGGTACAGCGGCTCGTCGCGGTCGAACGGGAGGCCGGCGGCGAAGCGCAGCTCCGCGATCATCCCGAGCAGGCCGGCCGAGACCGTCGCGGCCTCCTCGCGCGGCAGGTCGGGGTGCGGCAGGGCGTCCGGCTTGTCCAGCCCCGGGCCGTCGAGTCGCACCGGGAGGCCGTGCTCGTCGACGCCGGAGTACGCCGTCCAGTACCGCTCCCGGCGGCGCGCGTCGGTGACGACGAGAAGGGGCCCGTCGTGGCCCGCGAGGTAGCGCTCGTACGCGACCGCGTCGTGGCTGACGACGGGCACGAGCGGGCGCCCGGCTCCGAACGCGAAGGCCGTCGCGGCGGCGATGCCGACCCGGAGCCCGGTGAACGGTCCCGGTCCCATCCCGGCGACCACGCCGGAGAGCTCGCCGACGAGCGTCCCCGACGCGTCGAGCGCCGCGGCGATGAGGTCGCCGATCACCTCGGCGTGCCGCATGGTGTCGGGCTCGGTGACCTCGGCGAGGACGCCGCCGTCCCGGTCGACCACGGCGACACTCGTGCCCGCGGAGGTGTCGATGGCGAGGAGCATGCCTCCAGCCTAAGCGGGATGCGCACCGCCGCGGACCTGGCGAGTGGTCCGGTGTGCGAAGCTGTCGGCATGGCGTCCTCCCCGTCCGGTTCTCTGGTCTCGGCCGACGTGCGCCGGCACAACCTGGCGCTCGTGGCGCACCGCCTCGCCGACCGCGGTCCGCAGTCGCGCAGCCAGCTCGCGGACGCCACCGGGCTCGCCCGCGGATCGGTGACGGCGCTCGTGGCCGCCCTCGTGGAGGCCGGGGTCGTGCGGGAGACGGAGGAGCCGGAAGCCGCCTCACGCGGGTCGGCGGCGCGCGGACGCCCGCTCACCCTGCTGCGGCTGGCGGCCGACGACGTGGCGCTGCTCGTCCTCCAGCTCGACGCGGACCAGGCGACGGCGCTGCTCACGGCGGTGGACGGCCACGCGCTGTTCCGGGCCGCCGAGCACCACGGCCGGCCGATGGGCGACCCGGAGCGCGTCCTCGACGTGCTCGCCCGGGTGCTGGCCCGGGCGCTCGACGGCGCGGCCGGGCTCGGCCGGAGGGTGGCCGCGCTCACGGTGGTGGTGTTCGCGCCGATCGGCGGCACGCCTCCCGTGGTGGTGGCCGACACCGACTTCGAGTGGGGGGCGGTGGACGTGCTGGGCGGGCTGCGCCGCCGCGTCCCCGGGCTGCCGCCCGCCTCCCTCGCGAGCGACGGCACCGTGGCGGCGCTGGCCGAGCTCGCGGAGCTGGAGGCCGCGGGCGAGGGTGTCCGCGACCTGGTCTATGCCAAGAGCAACTCCGGCATCGGCGGCGCCGTGGTCGCGGACGGCGCACTCGTCGCCGGCGCGCACGGATTCGCCGGCGCCTTCGGCCACATCGCTGTGGTCCCGGGCGGCCCGCGCTGCCTGTGCGGCCAGCGCGGCTGTCTGGTGACGGTCGCCGGACCCGACCTGGTGCTCGCCGAGGCGGGCCTGGCCGCTGAGGTCGCCGAGCGCGGCCTGACCGAGGCGCTGCGCGAGCTCGTCGCCCGCGTGCGGGCCGGCGAGCCCCGGGCGAGCGCGGCGTGGGAGGCCGCCGTGCCGTGGATCGCGCACACCCTCCGCATCGTCGCGATGACCGTCGACCCCGACCTCATCGTCCTGGGCGGCTACTGGGCGGAGCTGTGCGCTCCCATCGCCACGGCGTTCGCGGAGGACGGCTGGACGATCGCCGCGACCGCGACGCCGATCGCGGTGGTGCCCGGCCGGCTGGGCGAGGACGCCGCGCTGCTCGGGGCGGCGCGCGCCGCCCGCGACGCCCTGCTCGACGATCCGCTAGCTCTGTCGTCCCTCGACTCCGCGTCGGTCACGATTTGATTCGACGCTTGAATTAATGGCATGGATGCGTCATGCTTACGCGGGTAACCATTCCCCGAAAGGACCGACCGTGACGACGATGTCATCGAGCTCACCAGACCCCGCGCCCGTCTCCGCAACCGGCGCCGACGCCCTCCCCGACTCGGCCGACACCGCGGGCACCCTCAGCCCGCTCGCCCGCCGCGGACTCCTGCCCTCGCTCGCGATCACCTCCCTTGTGCTCTTCGCGACCTACGCGGGCCTGATCAGCGTGCTGCTGCCCAACCAGGTCACGAACATCGACCCGGCGCACAAGGTGGCCAACCTGGCGATCGTGACCACGACCTCCTTCGTGTTCACCCTGTTCGCCCAGCCGATCGTCGGCGCGTTCAGCGACCGCACCCGCTCCCGGATGGGCCGCCGGGCGCCGTGGATGGTGATCGGCACCGCAGTCGCCGCCGTCTTCCTGATCGGCCTGGGTTCGCTGCAGTCCATCCTCTGGATCACCGTGTTCTGGGTCGTCATCCAGGTCGCCCTCAACGCGATGCAGGGCCCGCTCAGCGCCATCACGCCCGACCGCTTCCCGCGCAGCCGCCGCGGCGCGGCGTCCGCGATGGTCGGCATCGGAACCATGGCCGGCAGCACCATCGGCGTCATCGTGGCCGGCGTCCTCGCCGCGAACGTCGGCCTCGCCTACTCCGCGTTCGGGATCGTCGTGCTCCTGGTCACGCTCGGCTTCGTCCTGTTCAACCGGGACTACTCCAGCACGGGCATCGAACTGCCGCCGTTCCGCTGGAAGGCCTTCTTCGCCGGCTTCTGGATCAACCCGCGCAAGCACCCCGACTTCGCGTGGGCGTTCGCCGCGCGGTTCCTGTTCATCCTCGGCTACTTCGTGGCGTTCAGCTACCAGCTCTTCATCCTCACCGACTACATCGGGATGTCGCTGAAGCAGGCCAACGCCCAGATCGGCGTGATCAGCGTCGCGTCGCTGGTCACCACCGTCGTGTCGGTCTCGCTCGCCGGCTGGCTGAGCGACAAGCTCGGCCGCCGCAAGGTCTTCATCTACCTGGCCTCGGTGCTCATGGTCGTCGGCCTCGCGATGCCGCTGCTGATGCCGACCATCACCGGGATGCTGCTGATGTCGGCGATCAACGGCTTCGGCTTCGGTCTCTACATGGCGTGCGACACCGCGCTGATGACCGAGGTGCTGCCCGGCGGCGGCGTCTCGGCCGCCAAGGACCTCGGCATCCTGAACGTGGCGACCAACATCCCGCAGGCGCTCAGCCCGGCGATCGCGGCGCTCCTGATCGGCGTGCTCGGCGGCTACCCGGCCCTGTTCGTCTTCGCGATGGTGTGCGTCGCCGTGGCCGCCCTCGTCCTCATCCCCATCAAGTCCGTCCGCTGAGAAGGAGAACCCCGTGACAGACAGCACTCTCGACCGACCCGAGGTCGCCACGACGGCAGGCCGTGTGCGCGGCCGGTGGCGCGACGGCTCCGCCGCGTTCCTCGGCATCCCGTTCGCGGAGCCGCCGGTCGGCGACCTCCGCTTCGCCGCCCCGGTGCCGCACCGGCCGTGGGAGGGCGTCCGCGACGCCGGCGAGCACGGCGCCACTCCGCAGCGCAAGGCGCTCGCGGAGATCACGCTCATCCCCGAGCCGTCCTACCCCGGCGAGTCGACGCTCAATGTGGACGTCTTCACCCCGCGCCCCGGAGACACCGACGCGAAGCTGCCGGTGCTCGTCTACATCCACGGCGGCGGCTACGTCGCCGGCTCGCCGGCCAGCCCCTGGTACGACGGCGCGGCGTTCAACCGCGACGGCGTGGTGACCGTGAGCGTGTCCTACCGGCTCGGCTTCGACGGCTTCGGCTGGATCGAGGACGCCCCGGCCAACCGCGGCATCCTGGACTGGATCCTGGCGCTGGAGTGGGTGCGCGACAACATCGCGGCCTTCGGCGGCGACCCGGCGCAGGTCACGATCGCCGGCCAGTCCGCCGGCGGCGGCGCCGTGCTCACCCTGCTGACCGTGCCGCGGGCGGCGAGCCTGTTCCAGCGCGTCTACTCGATCTCGGGCACGACCGCGAGCGTGACGCCGGCGGACGCCGAGCGCTACGGCCGCGCCCTCGCCGCCGCGGCCGGGGTCGAGCCGACCCGCGCCGGGCTGTCCACGCTGACCGAGGAGCGGATCCTCGCGCTGCAGGGCGAGGACGACGCGGTCACCTCCCCGGAGGCGCCGGCGGACCCGCTCGCCCCGCTGCGCGCGCTCGCCTCCGGGTCCGCGCTGCGCTGGGCTCCGGTCGTGGACGGCGACCTCGTGCCCGCGCCCATCGCCGCGGCTATCGCGGACGGTGTCGGCGCCGACAAGGGACTGGTGCTCGGCGCCACCGACAACGAGTTCAACATGGCCGTGTCCGATCTGCGCGAGACGCTGGCGGACGCCGACCCGGCCGGCCTGCTGACCGCGGTCGGCGTCCCGCAGGAGGCGGCGGGCGCCTATGTCGCCGCCCACCCCGGCCTCGACACGGCCGGGATGCTCGGGCAGTTCGTCACCGACGCGATGTTCCGGGCGCCCGCGCGGGAGATCGCCGAATCCCGCGCCGCGGCCGGCACGCCCGCCTGGGTCTACCGGTTCGCGTGGGCGTCGCCCACCTTCGGCGCGGCCGTGCACTGCCTCGACGTGCCGTTCTTCTTCGACTGCCTGGACAGCGAGCGGGTGTCGTACATCGCGGGCGACGAGCCGCCGGCCTCCCTCGCCGACGAGGTGCACGGCGCCGCGGTGCGGTTCATCGCCACCGGCGACCCGGGCTGGCCCGCCTACGCGCTGCCGGAGCGCGAGGTGCAGGTGTTCGACGTGCCGACCATCGCGGTGGGGGACGGCCTGGCCGACGTCGGCGTGCTTCAGAGCGCGCGCTGACGTCCATGGCCCGGGACGGCGGAGGCGACGCCGCCGTCCCGGGCGACTTTCGCGTCGTGCGCTGCGTGCGGTGAGGGTCAGGCGGCCCAGCGGGGACCGAAGCCGGTCACCGTGACCGCGCGCGGCTCGTCCGCGTCCAGGTCCGCCTCCTCGAGGTCGGCCTCGGCGAGTTCGTCGGCCGCCGTGTCGGCGGCGCCGGTCGGCCGGACGATGTCGACCTCCAGCCAGGACTCCGCAACGCCGTCGAGCATCCCGCCGCCCCACTCGACCACCACGACCGAACCGGCGAAGTCGATGTCGAGGTCGTCCAGCTCCACCGCGCTGCCCAGCCGGTAGGCGTCCACGTGCACGAGCGGCGACCCGCCGACGAGGCTCGGATGGCTGCGCGCCAGCACGAAGGTCGGGCTGGTGACCGGCCCGCGGACGCCGAGCCCCTCGCCGATCCCCCGGGTCAGCGTCGTCTTGCCCGCGCCCAGCGGACCCGTCAGGACCAGGAGGTCGCCCGCTGCCAGCATCCCGGCCAGTTCGACGCCGAGCGCGTGCATGTCGGCGCTCGTCGCGATGGAGCGGTCGATCAGGACGCGCCCGCTCACGCCGGTCCCCCGCGGTAGCTGCGGCGCAGCCGGCCGCCCAGCCGCGTGACGATCTCGTAGTTGATGGTGTCCGCCGCCTCGGCCCAGTCGTCGGCCCCCGGCACTCCCGTGGCGGGATCGCCGAACAGCACGACCTCGTCGCCGACCGCGACCTCGGCGTCGCCGACGTCGACCACGAACTGGTCCATCGCGACCCGGCCGGAGACACGGTAGCGCCGGCCGCCGATGGAGACCGGGCCTCGGCTGGAGGCGTGCCGCGGGATGCCCTCGGCGTAGCCGAGCGGGACGAGCGCGAGCGTCGTCTCCGCCGTCGTGCGATACGTGTAGTCGTAGGAGACTCCGGTGTCCGCGGCCACCCGGCGCACCGCGGCGACCCGGCCGCGCAGCGTCATGGCGGGTCGCAGGCCCAGCTCGGCCGCGGAGTCCGCGCCGAACGGGCTCAGCCCATAGACCGCCAGCCCGAGCCGGACGAGGTTGAACCGCGACTCCGGGAGGCTCAGCGCGGCCGCGCTCGCGGCGATGTGCCGCAGTTCCGGGCGCAGGCCCGCGGCCTCCGCCTGCTCGATGCCGCGCGAGAACGCGGCGATCGCGGCGCGGTCGTCCGCGGGCGACGCGTTCGAGACGTGGCTGAACAGGCCGCGCACCACCAGGGTGCCGGACTGCTCCAGCTCGTGCGCCCGCGCGACGACGGCCTCCCACTCGGACGCCGGGACGCCGTTGCGGCTCAGCCCGGTCTCGAGCTTGAGCTGGACGAACGCCGGCGCGTCCACGGCGCCCGCGGCCGCTGCGGCCTCCAGCTGGGCGCGCGAGGAGATCCCCACGTCGATTCCCGCCGCGACCGCGGCCGCGAAGTCCTCGTCCGGGTCGTGCAGCCAGGCCAGCACGGGAGCCTCGATGCCGGCCGCGCGCAGCTGCAGACCCTCGGCGACGTCCGCGACGCCGAGCCAGTCGGCCCCGCCCGCGAGGGCCGCCCGGGCGCACTCGACGGCGCCGTGCCCGTACGCGTTCGCCTTCACGACGGCCATCACGTGCTCGGTGCCCACGAGCTCGCGCAGGCGCGCCACGTTCGCGGTCACCGCGTCCAGGTCGACGACGGCCTCACGGAAAGCCGCGCTCACGCGTCGCGCTCCAGCACCACGAACGCCGTGGCGATCCCGGCATCGTGCGACATCGACACGTGGATGTGCGCGATTCCTCGCTCGGCGACTTGGCGTCCGACCACGTTGTGCAGCACGAAACCCGGGTTCCTCTCTTCGTCGGGCACGATCTCCATGTCGTGCCAGCGCACGCCCTCCGAGCCGCCGAGCGCCTTGATGAGCGCCTCCTTGGCGGCGAAGCGCGCGGCGAGGGAGTGCACGGGCAGGCCGCGCTCCGCCTCCGTGAAGAGGCGCTCGCGCAGCTTCGGCGAGCGGTCCAGCGATCGGGCGAAGCGCGCCAGATCGACGACGTCGACCCCGATGCCGGCGATCACGGCCGCCCCTACTCCACGGTGACGGACTTGGCCAGGTTGCGCGGCTGGTCCACGTCCAGGCCCTTGGCCGCCGACAGCTCCATCGCGAAGATCTGCAGCGGGACGACGCTGAGCAGCGGCTCGAACAGCGGCGCGGCGAGCGGAATGCGGATGACCTCGTCGGCGAACGGCAGCACGGCGGCGTCCCCGGCCTCGGCGATCGCGATGACGCGGGCGCCGCGGGCGCGGATCTCCTGGATGTTGGAGACGACCTTCTTGTGCAGCTCGTCCGACCAGCGCGGGCTCGGCACCACGACGAACACGGGCTGGCCCGGCTCGATCAGTGCGATCGGGCCGTGCTTGAGCTCGCCGGCGGCGAAGCCCTCCGCGTGGATGTAGGCGAGCTCCTTGAGCTTGAGCGCGCCCTCGAGCGCGATCGGGTAGCCGACGTGACGGCCGAGGAACAGCACGGAGCGGGTGTCCGACATCCAGTGCGCGAGCTGGGCGATCGCCTCGTGCGCCTCGAGGACGGTGGCGATCTTCTCCGGGACGGCCTGGAGCTCGGCGACGGCGTCGCGCTGCTGGGCGGCGGAGAGCGTGCCGCGCACCCGGGCGAGGTGCAGGCCGAAGAGGTAGAGCGCGGTGATCTGCGCGACGAACGCCTTGGTCGAGGCGACCGCGACCTCCGGACCCGCGTGCGTGTACAGCGCGGCGTCGGACTCGCGCGGGATGGTCGCGCCCTGGGTGTTGCAGACCGAGATCGCCTTGGCGCCGGCCTCGCGGGCGTACTTGACGGCCATCAGCGTGTCCATCGTCTCGCCGGACTGGCTGATCGAGATGACCAGCGTCCCGTCGGTGAGGACCGGCTCCCGGTAGCGGAACTCGTGGCTGAGCTCGACCGTGACGGGAACGCGCGCCCACTTCTCGATCGCGTAGCTGCCGACCAGGCCGGCGTAGGCTGCGGTGCCGCAGGCGACGATGGTGATGCGGTCGACGCCGGCGAGGAAGGCGTCGCCCAGCGCGTCCAGCTCGGGGATGTGCACGGTGCCGTCGACGACGCGGCCGCGCAGCGTGTTCGCCACCGCGTCCGGCTCCTCGGCGATCTCCTTGGCCATGAAGGACGACCAGCCGCCCTTCTCGGCGGCGGAGGCGTCCCAGGCGACCTCGAACGGCTCCACCTCGACAGGCGCGCCGGCGAAGTCGGTCACGGTGACCGACTCGGGCGTGATGGTGACGATCTGGTCCTGGCCGATGGCCAGCGCGCGACGGGTGTGCTCGACGAACGCGGCGACGTCGGAGCCGAGGAAGTTCTCGCCCTCGCCCAGCCCGATCACGAGCGGGGAGTTGCGGCGGGCGCCGACGACGACGTGCGGCTGGTCCTGGTGCAGCGCGAGGAGCGTGAAGGCCCCCTCCAGCCGGGAGACGACGCGCTGGAACGCCTCGCTCAGGTCGCCGGTGGCCCGGTACTCGCGGCCCAGCAGCACGGCCGCGACCTCGGTGTCGGTCTCGGACTCGAACGAGAAGCCGTCGGCGAGCAGCTCGTCCTTGAGCGTCGCGAAGTTCTCGATGATGCCGTTGTGGATGACGGCCAGGCGGCCCTCGTCACCCAGGTGCGGGTGCGCGTTGCGGTCGGTCGGGCCGCCGTGGGTCGCCCAGCGGGTGTGGCCGATGCCGGTGCCCCCGTTGGGGATCGGGTTGGCCTCGAGGTCACCGGCGAGGACGGAGAGCTTGCCGGCCTTCTTGGCGGTGCCGAGGCGCCCCTCCGGGTCGATGACGGCGACGCCGGCCGAGTCGTAGCCGCGATACTCGAGGCGCTTCAGGCCGCCGAGCAGCACCTCCAGGCTCTTGTCGGTACCGACGTACCCCACGATTCCACACATGCACCCGAGTCTACGTGACGCGCACCTTAGACTTGTCGCCTATGGCTGAGAACGGCGCCGCTCGCGGCGGATCCACGGCGAACGGCGAGACCAGCACCCCCTTCGTGGAGCTGAGCCGTTCCGACTGGGCCGAGCTGGCGCAGAACACCCCGCTGCCGCTGAAGGAGACCGAGGTCGTGCAGTTGCGCGGGCTCGGCGACCCGCTGGACCTGCGGGAGGTCGAGGAGGTCTACCTGCCGCTCAGCCGGCTGCTCAACCTGTACGTCGGCGGCACCAAGCAGCTCCACAGGGTGACCAGCGACTTCCTCGGCGAGCGCGCCCAGCCGACGCCGTTCGTGATCGGCGTCGCCGGCTCGGTGGCCGTGGGCAAGTCGAGCATCGCGCGCCTGCTGCGCGAACTGCTCTCCCGGTGGGACGACACCCCGCGGGTCGAGCTCGTCACGACCGACGGCTTCCTGCTCCCGAACGCGGAGCTCGAGCGCCGCGGCCTGATGGAGCGCAAGGGCTTCCCGGAGTCGTACGACCGCCGCGCCCTGCTGCGCTTCGTCACGGAGGTCAAGAGCGGCGCCCCGGAGGTCCGGGCGCCCTTCTACTCGCACCTGAGCTACGACATCGTCCCCGACGCCGAGATCGTGGTCCGCCGGCCGGACGTGCTGATCGTGGAGGGGCTGAACGTGCTCCAGCCGGCGGGCGGCGGCAACCGGCTCGCGGTGAGCGACCTCTTCGACTTCAGCGTCTACGTGGACGCCCGCACGCGCGATATCGCGCACTGGTACGAGGAGCGCTTCCTCAAGCTCCAGCGCGGCGCGTTCGCCAACCCCAAGTCGTACTTCCACCGCTACTCGCAGCTCACCGAGGAGCAGGCCAGGTCGCGGGCCGCGTCGATCTGGACGGCGATCAACGAGCCCAACCTCATCCAGAACATCCGACCCACGCGGTCGCGCGCGAAGCTCGTGCTGCGCAAGGAGGCCGACCACACCGTCAGCTCGGTGCTGCTCCGCAAGCTGTAGCGGGGCGCTCGCGCCTCGCGCCCACAGAACGCGTGCTCGAAGACTCTGGTCCGGCCGTCCTGGTTCCCGTAGGCATGAGGCATGGCTACACCACGATCCCGCGCTGCAGAACTCTTCGGCGAACGGGTGCGCGCGGCGCGGATGGCGCTCGGCGTCAGCCAGGAGGAGATCGCCCAGCTCGCCGACATGCACGTGACCAACTACGGGCGCGTCGAGCGGGGCGAGGCCAACTCGGAGCTGCACACCATCGTCCGCCTCGCGACCGCCCTCGACATCGACCCCGCGCAACTCGTCGCCGGGTTGTACGGCGACGGCATGCTCCCCGATCGGGAGCGCGCTTTCTCGGTCGCCGACTTCATCGCGGCGAAGCGGTCGAAGGAGAACACCTAGGGTATATATGCACCACGCGTCCGCGCATATTGTCTCCGCACTCTGGGAAAGAATCCCGCGGGACAGCAGAGTAGACGTATGTCGTCCCCGCGCTTCGAGGCAGCCCGCATCCTGGGCGACCGCTTGCGGGCGCGGCGCATCGACCTCGGCCTCTCACAGTACGAGGTGGCCAACCTCAGCCAGGTCGATGTCGCCAACTACGGCAAGGTGGAGCGCGGCGCGGGCAATCCGACGTTGCTGACGCTGCTGCAACTCGCGGTCACGCTCGAGACGGAGCCCGGCGCGCTCCTGGAGGGCCTGGCCGACACCGCCCTCCTGCCGGAGCGCACGCGACCGTTCTCGGTCTCCGACTTCGTGCGCGAGCAGAACGCCCGGCTCGACCGGGCGGCCGCCACGGACTGACCGCACAGCGCTGCGGCGGCGCCGGGACGACGACCCCACGTGCGCGGCCGCAACCGGCGACGCATCGCCAGGGACCACCGCGGGCCGCGGCGGCGCGGTCAGACGCCGAGCCGCTCCCGCACCACGTCCGCCAGCTCGTTGGCGAGGCGCTCCGCGGTCGTCTGGTCCGCCGCCTCCACCATGACCCGCACCAGCGGCTCGGTGCCGGACGGGCGCAGCAGCACCCGGCCGGTGTCGCCCAGCGCCGCCTCGGCGGTCTGGACGGCCAGCTGCAGCGGCTCGTCGGTGTGGACGGCGTGGTGGTCCACGCCCTTCACGTTCACCATGACCTGCGGGTACACGGTCATCACCTTGGCCAGCTCGGCCAGCGACTTGCGCTGGCGCGCCATCTCGCTGAGGAGGTGCAGCCCGGTGAGGATGCCGTCGCCGGTGGTCGCGAACTCGCGCATGATGACGTGACCCGACTGCTCGCCACCGAGGGCGTAGTCGTTCTGGTTCATCTCCTCGAGCACGTAGCGGTCGCCGACGGCGGTCTCCACGATCCGGATGCCGTGCTCGCGCATGGCGATCTTGAGGCCGAGGTTGCTCATCACGGTCGCGACGAGGGTGTCGTCGGTGAGCTTCCCGCGCTCCTTCATGCCGACCGCGAGGATCGCCATGATCTGGTCACCGTCGACGACGTTGCCGTCCGCGTCGATCGCGAGGCAGCGGTCGGCGTCGCCGTCGTGGGCGATCCCGACGTCGGCGCCGGCCGCGAGGACGGCCTTCGCCAGGTTGTCGAGGTGGGTCGAGCCGACACCGTCGTTGATGTTCATGCCGTCCGGCGAGTCGCCGATGACGGTCACCCGGGCGCCCGCGTCGGTGAACACCTCGGGCGAGATGCCGGCGGCCGCGCCGTGGGCGCAGTCGAGCACGACGTGGATGCCGTCGAGCCGGTGCGGGAGGCTCGCCAGCAGGTGGACCACGTAGCGGTCCTCCGCGTCGGCGAAGCGGCGGATGCGGCCGACATCGGCTCCCGTCGGCGTCAGCTTCTCCATGTCGAGGTGCTGCTCGATGCGGTCCTCGACGATGTCGGGGAGCTTGGTGCCGCCCCGCGCGAAGATCTTGATCCCGTTGTCGGGGGCCGGGTTGTGCGAGGCCGACACCATCACGCCGAAGTCGGCGTCGATGTCGGCGATCAGGAAGGCCGTGGCCGGCGTCGGGATGACACCGGCGTCGTAGACGTCGATGCCGGAGCTGGCCAGCCCGGCCGCGACGGCGGCCGAGAGGAACTCGCCGGAGACCCGGGGGTCCCTGGCGACGATCGCCAGCGGGCGCTTGCCCGCGGCGCGCCGCGCCTCGGCGCTGCGGCCTCGCGTCAGCACAGCAGCAGCTGACTGAGCGAGGCCGAGCGCCAGGTCGGCGGTGAGCGTACCGTTCGCGAGTCCGCGGACTCCGTCGGTTCCGAAAAGGCGGGGCATGGACCGAAGCCTAGACGCTGGGATGCGTCAACGCTTGGAGAACTGCGAAGCCTTGCGGGCCTTCTTGAGACCGGCCTTCTTGCGCTCGGTGACGCGGGCGTCGCGGGTGAGGAAGCCGGCCTTCTTGAGGGTCGGGCGGTTGTTCTCGCGGTCGATCTCGTTCAGCGCGCGGGCGATGGCGAGGCGCAGGGCGCCGGCCTGACCCGACGGGCCGCCGCCGGTGATGCGGGCGACGACGTCGTAGGAGCCGATGAGGTCGAGGACCTTGAACGGGTCGGTGATGAGCTGCTGGTGCAGCTTGTTCGGGAAGTAGTCCGCGAACTCACGGCCGTTGACCGTGATGGTGCCGGAGCCCGGGACCAGGCGCGCACGCGCGATGGCCTCCTTGCGGCGGCCGACGGCCGCGCCGGGCACGGAGAGGACGGGACGCGGGGCGGCCGGGGCCGCGCTCTCGGGGGTCTCGGTCGAGTAGGACTCGACGTTCTCGACCTGGGCCGAGTCGATGCTGTCTGCGATCTTCGCCACGGTGGTGATAATCCTTTGTCTTTAAGTCAGTCGTGAAGGTCTGGATCGCTTACTGGGCGACCTGGCCGAGCGTGTACTGCTTCGGCTGCTGGGCGGCGTGCGGGTGCTCGCTTCCGGTGTAGACCTTCAGCTTGCGGAGCTGGGCGCGACCGAGGGAGGTCTTCGGCAGCATGCCGCGGACGGCCTTCTCGACGGCGCGCACCGGGTTCTTCTCGAGGAGCTCCGAGTACGTGGTGGCCTTGAGGCCGCCCGGGTAGCCCGAGTGGCGGTAGGCCTTCTTCTGCGCCGCCTTCTGGCCGGTGAGGGCCACCTTGTCGGCGTTCACGATGATGACGAAGTCGCCCATGTCCATGTGGGGGGCGAAGGTCGCCTTGTGCTTGCCGCGCAGGAGGGC
Organism: Leifsonia shinshuensis; assembly: GCF_013410375.1. Classification (NCBI taxonomy): domain Bacteria; kingdom Bacillati; phylum Actinomycetota; class Actinomycetes; order Micrococcales; family Microbacteriaceae; genus Leifsonia; species Leifsonia shinshuensis. Next base: position 1,364,838 of record NZ_JACCFL010000001.1, on the reverse strand, counting down.
GGCGGTGTGGCTGGCGAGACGGCCGAGCACGACATCGGTCGCGTCGATGACGACCCAGTCGCGCTGGATCTCGTCTGCCTTCGGGGTGTAAGTGCGCGTCACAGTAGTGGCTGCTTTCTGTATCGAACGGAGGAGTTCGTGAATCCCACTCCGATGGGGGTTGCCGCCTCGATGAGACGGGAACCGAAGCCGGTGGAGGGCTCACGTTCGTGGGTCGCGCCGCAGTGAGGCGCGGACACCAAGGATCAATACTACGCGACACGCCCGGAGGGGGTCAAACCGAGCGCCCGCCGACGCTCAGAGCGAGCGCATCCCGCGGGTCTGCTCGGCCCGCAGCGCGAGCTCCGCGTCGTCCGGATAGCCCACTTCCATCAGCGTCAGCCCGCGCGCCGGCATCACCTTGAAGGCGCTGGTGCGGACGCGCTCATCGCGCAGTTCGACCAGGTCGCCGGGGGTCAGCGAGCCCTCGCCGACCTCCACGCACGCGCCGACCAGCGCGCGGACCATGCTGTGGCAGAACGCGTCGGCCACGACCTCCCCGACCAGCACACCGTCGTCGTCGCGCCGCCAGGAGTAGTCGAGCAGGGTGCGGATCGTCGTCGCTCCCTCGCGCGCCTTGCAGTAGCTGGCGAAGTCGTGGAGGCCGAGCAGGCCGTGCGACGCCAGGTCCATCGCGTCGGCGTCGAGGTCCGCGGAGACCCAGGCCGTGCGGTGGCGCTGCAGGGGGTCGCGCAGCGCGAGCCGGTCCGCGACGCGGTACTCGTACCGGCGCCAGACCGCGGAGAACCGGGCGTCGAATCCCGTCGGCGCCTCGACGGCGCGCAGCACCACCACGTCGGACACCGGACCCAGGATGCCGTTCAGGCGCCGGGCCAGCGCCTCATGCGCCGCGAGCGGCGGCCGCTTGCCGTGCGGCTTGCGCAGCACCGCGACCTGCTCCGGCGCGAGGTCGACGTGCGCCACCTGCCCGCGCGCGTGCACACCCGCGTCGGTGCGCCCGGCCACCGTCAGGAGCGGAGGCTCGCCCGCGCGGCGGAAGATCGTCGCGAGCCCGGCCTCCAGCTCGCCCTGGACGGTGCGGAGCGCCGGCTGGCGGCCCCAGCCGTTGAAGTCCGTGCCCTGGTAGGCGATGTCGAGCCGGAATCGCGTCGCCTCGTCGGTCATCCCTCGATTCTAGAGAAGGCCGCTCAGTACTCCCGGACGAGCGCGGTCTCGCCGAACGTCGTGACGAAGCCCATCCCCGTGTACAGACTGTCGGCGCCGGTCGGGCTCGCGGCGTCCACGTCGAGGACGGCCTTCTCCCAGCCGCGGCGACGGCTCTCGGCGAGGACGGCGCCGAGCAGCGCCGGTGCGATCCGGCGGCCCCGGTGCGCGCGGGTGACCGCGACCGTCGAGATGTACGGCCCGGAGAAGCCCTGCGCGGGCCAGTCGTCCTCGTTCACGTCGCAGAGCACGACGCCCGCGACCTCATCTTCGGCCAGCGCGACGAACGACACGTCCGGCGCGAAGGTGCCCCCGATCAGCGACTCCCACTGCTCGTCGCTGAGCGGCTGGCTCCCCCAGTGATCGCGGAACGCCTCGTCGCGTGCGGCGTGGACGGCGTCGGCGAGCTCGCTCGTGTACGGGACGATCCGGACGTCCTCCGTCGGGGTCACTTCGGGGATCGGGAGGGCCAGGTCGCGTTCCATCGTGTGGAACCAGCGCACCGCTGCGAACCCCGCGGCCGTCAGCAGCCGCTCGCGGTCCGGCGCGCGCCGGTCGGCGTAGCCGACCAGCCAGCCGGGCAGGGCGGAGTCGAGCGCGGCGAGCTTCTGCTCCCCGCGCGCCCGCTGCCAGGCGATCAGCTCGCGGCCGATGCCCTTCCCCCGGTGCGCCGGGTGCACCGTGCCGTTCATGAACTCGCGCACCAGCGAGACCTGCCGCGGCGGCTCCAGCACCGAGCCGACCGCCAGCACTGCGCCGTCGTGGCCGACCGCGATCAGCGTGTCCGCCTCCAGGTCGAGGAAGCTGAAGGCGAGCTCGTCCTCCAGTTCCTCCCGCGTGGTCAGGAAGTTCGGGTGGTCGGCGGCGTCGCTCGCCCGCAGCACCGCGAGCACCGCGTCGGTGTCGGCCTCCGCGATCGGGCGCCACTCGGCGACCAGGGGATGCCGCGGCACGTACGTCGGCGGCGCCGCCACGCGCTCGCTCAGCGGTCGGAGGTCCTCGTCGATCGTCTCTGTCCCCGGCATCCCGCCAGCCTAGCGATAAGCGGCCTGGCGTCGACGCAGCCTACCGACCGCGACCGAGCTCTGCCGTGGGTGTGCGCGCCGTCTCCCGCGCGGTCAGCGCCGCCAGCGTCACGACCACCGCGATCACCGCCGTGAACACCGAGATGACGATCCAGCCGTCCGGCCCGGTGCCGCCCATCGCCGTGACGATGCTCGGGGCGAACCCGGCCATCAGGAATCCCAGCTGGGTCCCGATCGCGACGCCGGAGAAGCGCACCTCCCGCGGGAACATCTCGTTGTAGAACGACGGCCAGACCGCGTTCGCCGCGGCGTAGCCGAACGAGAACACCGCCACGGCGAGGACGAAGCTGACCCAGATCTCCTGACCCGACATCGACCGCAGGTAGAACGGCATCAGCACGGCGCTCGCGAGCGCCCCGTAGATGAACACGGGCTTCCGGCCGATCCGGTCCGCGAGCATCCCGAACAGCGGCTGCGTGACGAGCGCCACGATGTTCGCGACCACCACCAGCCAGAGCGTCACCGACGGGTCGAGGCCGGCGTCCGTGCCGTAGGCGATGGCGAGGTTGCCGAACACGGTGGAGACCGCCGCGATCATCGCGAGGACGACGACGCGCAGCACGTCGCGCCAGTGCGAGCGCAGCAGGCCGACCAGCGGCAGCTTCTCGATCTCGCCGCCCTCGGCGGCGCTGACGAACTCCGGGGACTCCGGAAGCGACCGGCGCACGACGAACGCGACGACCACCACGACCGCCGACAGCCAGAACGGGATGCGCCAGCCGATGGAGTACAGCAGGTCCTCCGGGAGCGCCATGATCGGGATGAACGCGATGGCCGCCAGCACCTGGCCGCCCTGCGTGCCGGTCAGCGTCCACGAGGTGAAGAAGGCGCGGCGGCCCTCCGGCGCGTGCTCCAGCGTCATGGAGCTCGCACCGGCCTGCTCCCCCGCGGCCGACAGCCCCTGCAGCAGCCGGCAGAGCACCAGCAGCACCGGCGCGAGCCAGCCGACCATCGCGAAGGTCGGCAGGCAGCCGATCGCGAAGGTGGAGAAGCCCATCAGCGCGAGGGTGAACACGAGCACCTTCCTGCGGCCGATCCGGTCGCCGAAGTGCCCGAGGATCACCGCGCCGACCGGCCGCGCCACGTAGGCGAAGCCGAACGTCGCGAACGACATCACCCGCGCGGTCGTGTCCGCGTCGGGGAAGAACACGTGCGGGAAGATCAGCGCGGCGGCCGAACCGAAGATGAAGAAGTCGTAGTACTCCACGGCCGAGCCGAGGAATCCGGCGAAGGCCGCGCGCACCGGTGTCCGGGTGCGCGCGGGTGCAGGGGCGAGGGTGGTCATCGTCGACACTCGTTTCTGTTGTTGCTGCTCGATCCGCCGGGCATCCCCGGCACGGATCAACGGTCCACGGCGAGGAGCCGGACGATCATGTCGCCGAGCATCTGCCGGTAGTGACCGGCGCGCGACTGGTTCAGCAGATCGCGGCCGAAGAGGTACCCGAACGTGTGGCGGTTGGCCACCGGGAAGACGCAGAAGGAGCTGATCGCCATGTGCACGTCGGTGGCGTCGATGTCGTCGCGGAAGACGCCCGCGGCCCGGCCGCGGCGCAGCACCTCGTCGATCAGCTCCAGGGCGGGGAGCGCGAGGCTCTCCGGCTCGCCCACCTCGCGCAGGAACGCGGCACGGTGGATGTTCTCGATCGCCACCAGGCGGACGAAGTCCTGCCGGCTGGTGTGGTGGTCGAAGGTGCGCTCGGCGATGACGCGGATGGCCTCCAGCGGCTCGAGGCCGGAGACGTCCAGCTCCTGCTCGTACCCGCGCATCTCGGCGTAGGCGGCCTCCAGCACGCTCACGTAGAGCTGCTCCTTGCCGCCGAAGTAGTAGTAGATCATCCGCTTGGTGGTGCTCATCCGGCGCGCGATCTCGTCCACGCGGGCGCCGGAGTAACCCCGGTCGGCGAACTCCTGCGTCGCCACGGCCAGGATCTCGGCGCGCGTGCGCTCCGCATCGCGGATCCGCTCGTGGTCCAGCCGGGTCATCCCGCCTCCTCGCTAATGAACTATCTGGTACGTTAAGAAACCTCGGGACGCTTTGTCAAGCGCCGCGGTTCCGCATGGTGGTCGAGGAGGACGCATGAGCGTGGTCGGAGAGTCGTACCTGGTGGGGCTCCTGGGCGAGGGTGTGCTGCCGTCGCTGACGCCGCCGCTGCACGAGCGGGAGGCGGACGAGCTCGGGTTGCGCTACCTCTACCGGCCGATCGATTTGCTCGCGCTGGACGGCGCGGGCGCTCCGGGCGCCCCAGGCGGCACCGGCGACCTGGACGCCACCATTGCCCGGGTCCTGGACGCCGCCGCCCTGCTGGGCTTCGACGCCCTCAACATCACCCACCCGTGCAAGCAGCGCGTCCTCGCGCACCTCGACGAGGTGACCCCTTCGGCGTCGGCCATCGGCTCGGTCAACACCGTCCTGCTCGCGGACGGCCGGCGCGTCGGCCACAACACCGACGTCACCGGTTTCGCCTCCGCGCTGCGCGACGGCCTGCCCGGCGCCGACCTCGGCGCTGTCGTCGTCATCGGCGCCGGGGGCGCGGGAGCCGCGGTCGCAGCCGCCCTGCTCGACGCCGGGGCCGGCCGGCTCACGATCATCGACCTCGACGCCTCCCGGGCCGGGGCGCTCGCCGGCGACCTGACCGCGCGCTTCCCCGGGGCGACGATCGACTCCGCCGCCGCGGACGCCCTCGCCGCCCGGCTGGCCGGCCCGGCGAGCGCGGTCACCGGCGTGGTCAACGCCAGCTTCGCCGGCATGCACACCCATCCAGGGATCCCCCTCGACCCCGGGCTGCTGCACGCCGGGCTCTGGGTGGCGGACATCGTCTACCGCCCGCTCGACACCGAGCTGCTCCGGGCGGCGCGTGCGGCCGGCTGCAGCACCCTCGACGGCGGCGGCATGGCCGTCGGGCAGGCCGCCGACGCCTTCCGCCTCATCACCGGGGTCGAGCCCGACCGCGACCGGATGCGGCCCCACTTCGCCGCCATGATCAGGGAGGGCCGCTGATGCAGACCTCGATCGCGACCGTCTGCCTGTCCGGCACCCTCGTCGATAAGCTGCACGCCATCGCCGACGCCGGCTTCGATGCCGTCGAGGTCTTCGAGCCGGACCTGATCGCCGCCCCGCAGACGCCGGAAGAGGTGCGCGCGCTGTGCGACCGGCTCGGGCTGCGGATCGCCCTCTACCAGCCGTTCCGCGACGCGGAGGGCGTCACCGAGCCCGAGTTCGCGCAGGTGCTGCGCCGGGCGGAGGCGAAGTTCGAGCTCATGGACCGACTCGGCGTCGACACCGTCCTGGTGTGCAGCAACGTCGCCACGGCCTCCATCGACGACGACGCGGTCTCAGCCGCGCAGCTCGCCCGCCTCGCCGATCTCGCGGCCGCGCGCGGCAAGCGCCTGGCGTTCGAGGCGCTGGCCTGGGGGCGGTTCATCGACGACTACCGGCGGGCCTGGCGAATCGTGGAGCGCGCGGACCATCCCGCGCTCGGCGTCTGCCTGGACAGCTTCCATATCCTCTCCCGCGGCCACGACCCCGCGGACATCGAGCGCATCCCCGGCGAGAAGATCTTCTTCGTCCAGCTCGCGGACGCGCCCCTGCTCTCGATGGACGTGCTCTCCTGGAGCCGGCACCACCGGCTGTTCCCTGGCGAGGGCGGCTTCGACCTCCCTGCGTTCGTCGGGCACACCCTGCGAGCCGGTTACACCGGGCCGCTCTCGCTGGAGGTCTTCAACGACGTGTTCCGCCAGACCGACCCGGCGAGGACCGCTCGGCACGCCCTCCGGTCGCTGACCGTACTGGAGGACGCGCTCGGGACCGACGCCCGCCCGGTCCCCGCGCCCCACGAGCTCGACCAGGTGGAGATCAAGGCGCAGGACACCGACGCCGTCGCCGCGGTGCTGGAGCGGATCGGCTTCGCGCCGAGCGGCCGGCACGTCACGAAGCCCGCCTGGCTCTACGCCGCCGGCGACGCCCGGATCGTCCTCAACGAGCACAACGCCACCGGGACGGCCCCGCACGTCGCCGGCTTCGGCATCCGCGTGGACCGGCCTGAGGACGCCGCCGCACGGGCGGAACGCCTCGGGGCGCAGCGCGCGCACCGTCGCCTGCTCGCCGGGGAGACCGACCTCCCGGCCGTGCTCGCGCCCGACGGCACGGAGATCCTGATCAGCGGCCCCCAGAGCGGCGCGGCGTGGCCCGGCGAGTTCGCCGGGGGCCACGGGACGCCCGACCCCTCGATCCGCGGCATCGACCACGTCAACCTCACCGAACCGGCCGCCGACATCGAGGAGGCCGTGCTGTTCTACGGCACGGCGCTCGGCCTCACGCGCGAGTCGTCGGCGGAGCTGGCCGGACCGGCGGGTCTGGTCCGGAGCCAGGTGCTCCGATCGGGCGACGGCGGTGTGCGCCTCGCGCTGAACGTCGTCCCGCCTCTCGCCGAACGCACGTCGACGACGCAGCGGCACGCGCAGCACGTCGCGATCGCCTGTGACGACCTCCCCGGGCTGATCGGCCGCGCGCGGGCCCGGGGCCTGCGCACGGTCCCCGTCTCGGCGAACTACTACGACGACCTCGGCGCGCGCTTCGACCTGCCGCCGGGCGAGCTGGAACGGCTCCGGGAGGCCGGGCTGCTCTACGACCGTGACGCCGCGGGCGAGTATCTGCACTGCTACACCGAGACGATCGGCACGGTCTTCTTCGAGCTGGTGGAGCGCCGCGACCGCTACGACGGCTTCGGCGCGGCCAACACCCCGGTCCGGCTCACCGCGCAGCACCTCTCACACTGAGCCCGGGAGAACGAAAGAGCCCCGCATCCGGTGGGATGCGGGGCTCTGTGCGGTTCGAGCGGAAGGCTCAGGCCTTCTCGGCCTCCGCCTCGGCGGTGGTCTCCTCGGCGGCCTCGGCGTCGCCGGTGGCCTCCTCGACGACCTCGGCCTCAGCCGCGGTGGTCTCCTCGGACGCGGTGTCCTCGGCGGCGGCCTCCGGGGCCTCCTCCTCGACGACCGGCTCCTCGACCGGAGCGGCCTTCGGGGCCTCGGCCTTCTTGGCCGGCTTGGCCTTCGGGGCGACGGGCTCGAGCACAAGCTCGATCTGCGCCATCGGCGCGTTGTCGCCCTTGCGGAAGCCGAGCTTGGTGATGCGGGTGTAGCCGCCCTCGCGCTCGGCGACCAGCGGCGCGATCTCCGTGAAGAGCTCGTGCACGACGGTCTTGTCGCCGATGACCGCGAGCACGCGACGGCGCGCGTGCAGGTCGCCGCGCTTCGCGAACGTGATCAGACGCTCGGCGTAGGGACGCAGGCGCTTGGCCTTGGTCTCGGTGGTCTTGATGCTCTTGTGCGTGAACAGCGCAGCGGCCAGGTTGGCGAGCATGAGGCGCTCGTGCGCGGGACCGCCTCCGAGGCGGGGGCCCTTGGTGGGCTTAGGCATGATCGGTTATCTCCAGTAGTGAAAAGTCGAAGGCTTCGCTGACGCGGCCTCAGATGGTGGACTCGTCTTCTTCGTACCCGCTGTAGAAGTGGGCGCCGTCGAATCCGGGGACCGAGTCCTTGAGCGACAGACCCATCTCGGTCAGCTTGTCCTTGACCTCATCCACCGACTTCTGGCCGAAGTTGCGGATGTTCATGAGCTGCGTCTCCGAGAGCGAGACGAGCTCGCTGACGGTGTTGATGCCCTCACGCTTGAGGCAGTTGTACGAGCGGACCGACAGGTCGAGGTCCTCGATCGGCATCGACAGCTCGGAGCTGAGCACCTGGTCGACCGGCGCGGGGCCGATCTCGATGCCCTCGGCCGCGCTGTTGAGCTCGCGGGCCAGGCCGAACAGCTCGACCAGCGTGCGGCCGGCGGACGCGATCGCGTCGCGCGGGCTGATCGCCGGCTTGGTCTCGACGTCGACGACGAGGCGGTCGAAGTCGGTGCGCTCGCCGGCACGGGTGGCCTCGACGCGGTAGGTGACCTTGAGGACCGGGGAGTAGATCGAGTCGATCGGGATCTGGCCCGCCTCGGAGTACTCGTTGCGGTTCTGCTGGGCCGAGACGTAGCCGCGGCCGCGCTCGATGGTCAGCTCGACCTCGAACTTCGCCTTGTCGTTCAGGGTGGCGATGACCAGCTCGGGGTTGTGGATCTCCACGCCCGCGGGAGCCGAGATGTCGGCGGCGGTGACCTGGCCGGAGCCGGTCTTGCGGAGGTAGGCGGTGATCGGCTCGTCGTGCTCGCTGGAGACGACCAGACCCTTGATGTTCAGGATGATCTCGGTGACATCCTCCTTGACACCCGGGACGGTGCTGAACTCGTGCAGCACGCCGTCGATGCGGATGCTGGTGACGGCGGCGCCCGGGATGGAGGAGAGCAGGGTGCGGCGCAGCGAGTTGCCGAGGGTGTAGCCGAAGCCCGGCTCGAGCGGCTCGATGACGAACCGCGAACGGAACTCGGAGATGTTCTCTTCGGTGAGCGTAGGACGCTGTGCAATGAGCACTATTGATTCCTTTCGGCTGAGTGTCCGCTATATGACACTCGCGTGAGTGAGGTGGGGTTCGTCACGCCGTCAGGCGGCGGCCCGGTGAGGACCGCCGCCTGGGCGGACGTGGAAGAGAACTAGACGCGGCGACGCTTCGGCGGGCGGCAGCCGTTGTGCGCCTGCGGGGTGACGTCGTTGATCGAGCCCACCTCGAGGCCGGCGGCCTGGAGCGAGCGGATCGCGGTCTCGCGGCCCGAGCCCGGGCCCTTGACGAAGACGTCGACCTTCTTCATCCCGTGCTCCTGCGCCTGGCGGGCGGCCGACTCGGCTGCCAGCTGCGCGGCGAACGGGGTGGACTTGCGCGAGCCCTTGAAGCCAACGCCACCGGAGGACGCCCACGAGATGACCGCACCGGTGGTGTCGGTGATCGAGACGATGGTGTTGTTGAAGGTGCTCTTGATGTGGGCCTGGCCCACAGCGATGTTCTTCTTTTCCTTCTTGCGCGGCTTGCGAGCGGCCGACTTGGGTGCTGCCATTTTCTTTCTCCTTCAGTCCTGTTGTCGGCCTAGCGAGCCTTCTTCTTACCGGCGACGGTCCGCTTCGGACCCTTGCGGGTACGCGCGTTCGTCTTGGTTCGCTGGCCGCGGACCGGGAGGCCCTTGCGGTGGCGGATGCCCTCGTAGCTGCCGATCTCGACCTTGCGGCGGATGTCGGCGGCGACCTCACGGCGGAGGTCACCCTCGACCTTGAAGTTGCCCTCGATGAAGTCGCGCAGTGCGACGAGCTGGTCGTCGGTCAGGTCCTTGACGCGGATGTCGCCGGAGATCCCGGTCTCGCGAAGGGTCTGCAGCGCACGCGTGCGCCCGACGCCGTAGATGTAGGTGAGTGCGACCTCCACGCGCTTCTCGCGCGGGATGTCGACGCCTGCTAGACGTGCCATGGTGTGGCTTCTCCTGTGATGAGTGGAGGTCTTCAGCGGTCCCGGTGCCCCGGCCTCCTCCGAGGGTGTCCCCCGCAGCCGCGCTAGACGGCTGCGGGATCTGGGATCGCTTCGTTATTCAGTTGAGTCGTGCTGGTACCGCTGCTGCGATCAGCCCTGGCGCTGCTTGTGGCGCGGGTTCTCGCAGATGACCATGACCCGGCCGTTGCGACGGATGACCTTGCACTTGTCGCAGATCTTCTTGACGGAGGGGTTGACCTTCATAGTTGTTACCTTTGTTCGCTGTCCTCGTACCTCGCCAGGGGCTACCCGGTGGCGTGGCCGTTACTTACAGCAGCCCGTTACTTGTAGCGGTAGACGATCCGGCCGCGGGTCAGATCGTAGGGGCTCAGCTCCACGATCACGCGGTCCTCGGGGAGGATGCGGATGTAGTGCTGGCGCATCTTGCCGGAGATGTGGGCAAGAACCTTGTGACCGTTGGTGAGCTCGACGCGGAACATCGCGTTGGGGAGCGCCTCGATCACAGATCCTTCGATCTCGATGACACCGTCTTTTTTGGCCATAGCCTCACTGTCGCTACTAGTAGTGGATTGCTGGTCGTGCGTTGACTGGTGCCGGACATGCAGAAAGCGCGCCTAAGACACCAAGGATCAATCTTATGGGATACCGGCGCATTTCGCCAATTCTGGGCCATCATCTGCTCCCGCTGTGAGCGAACAGGCCAGCTCGCAATTGCGCCGTTGAGCTCGTAAACTGTTCAAACTTACCCGCCCTTGATTGTCGCCCACCGAAGCGGCGTTCGATTAGGAGTCTTTACTCGATGAAATCCCATGTCCGCGCTTAAGGCACTGTCATTGTTCAGTGGCGCTGGAGGGATGGACATCGGCGTTGAGCGAGCCGGCTTCGAGATCGTCGGAAGCGTCGAGCTTGACCCGCGTGCCCGCGCAGCGCTTCACCTGAATCGTCCGTGGTGGCCTTCTCTCGGAGATGGCGATGTGCTGTCAGTCGCCAAATCCCTGACACCCGAATCTCTCTCACTGGGCTATGGCGATCTTGACCTCGTGGTCGGCGGTCCGCCATGTCAACCTTTCTCAACCGCAGCCCAGTGGTCAGGCGGCCGACTGGGAATGGACGACGTACGCGCGAAGACCGTCCATGGGACCCTCGATGTGATCGAGACGTTGGCCCCCAAGGTCGTGATCCTCGAGAATGTGCTTGGCTTTGTCCAGGGAAGCGGCGCTGCGCTTCCTTTCATTAAGCAGCGCCTTGAGACGTTGGCCGACAAACGCGACGTTCACTACAACATTGACTTTCGGAACATAAATGCGGCGGATTACGGCGTTCCGCAGAACCGCAAGCGTGTGATTGTTGTGCTTGTGAGGAAAGACTCTGGCTCGTGGAGTTGGCCAACGTTAACGCACAGTGCGGCTCCAGCTACAGCTTGGGATGCTCTGCATGATCTGCAAGAACATGATCCGCCAACACCGCAAGGCCGATGGGCCGGCCTTCTACCCTCGATTCCGGAAGGGTGGAACTACCAATGGCACACCGCTCGCGGGGGCGGCGAAGAATTGTTTGGATACCGTACCAAGTACTGGAACTTTCTTCTGAAGCTGGCAAAGGACCGTCCGTCGTGGACTTTGGCAGCATCGCCCGGCCCATCGACCGGACCTTTCCACTGGGACAACCGCCCGCTTTCTTCGCGAGAGATGATGCGGCTTCAGACCTTTCCAGATGAGTGGACTTTGCCTGGGGATTATCGGGCCCAGGTCAAACTCATTGGCAACGCTACGCCCTCGTTGCTGGCGGAGGTCATGGCGCGCGCTGCCGCGCAGACTATCTCAGGTTCCCCTATCCTCGGCTCGCCAACCCTTGAGGTTGTTCGATCCAAACGTCCAGCAACATCGTCGCCGGTTGCCCAGGTACCTGTTGCATATTTGCATCTGCTGGGCGCTAAGGATGATCATCCCGGCACTGGTTTGGGCCCAGGCGCTCAGGAAAGAAGCGACCGGATTAGAGCTCGACTTGAGCAGCTTCAAACCACTCTCTGATGGCATCTTCGCCTTCGACTTCGTCTGGTAGATAACCTGCAAGCCGTAGTCGATCCGCAACAGTTCCAACCCGCGTCGCAAGAAGGTATGCGAGGTGAGTGGGTTCGACATGGTGCGGAATCGCAAGAATGATTTGTGGGGCCAACGTTTCGTTCAGATAGCCCGCCCAAATGGCTGGGTCCGGCTCCTTCATTTTGGATATCCAAGTGGAACTTTCGCCGACTGTCGCCTGGGTCAACCACGTGAATTGACCGGGACGGCCATCGCTCCACGTAATTGCAGAGAGCGCGTCAACTTTTCCATCTCGAGCAAATCGCTGCCGAGGATAGGGGTCGCGTGAGACGTCGAGACCCACAGCCTTTCCAGCCGTCTCAAGGGCGTTCACAAATGTCTTGTTACTTCGCGAGCCGGTACCCATCGGCGCTGATGGCAATCCGCGCTTTTGAAGCGCCGCGGAAACCAAACGCTCGAAAACAACATCGGTCGATGGGCGACCTCGGAAGCCGTAAGCGTGCGCGGCTGTCAGCCGAAGGAGCCTCACATACTGCCGTGAGGCCGCTGATGGAGACGCCTTGAGCGTGACGTATGCACCGCTGATTTTGAATGGGTACCGACCTCGAAGCGCTGACTCACGCTCGCGCACCAACGACATCAAACTATCGGCCCAGGAGACCGGTAGTTCGTCGTCATCGCTGGCAATATCTAAACTTCGATAGTCTGAGGACCAACCGTGATCGCGTATCGCTTCGTCAAGGCTTGCCAGTGATAGTTTTCGGCGTTTCAGCGCGCAGATTTCGAGATAGTCGGCAAACGCGCTTGCTGACGCCCGCTCACCATAGGCCGAAATCGCGAGCCCGATGGTGCCGCTAGTCGGTCTCGTCAATGTCGCCTTCCTTGAGCGAATGGACTGATGCCCGAATCAGCCGAGCCACCGAAAACAGCCGCTCAGAACTCAGCACGTCCGACTCAGATGCGGACTCCTGGGTAGCGAGCATCTCGAATAACACATTGGCTTGACCGACGAGTTCTCCAAGCTGCCGCGAGAAGCTCGACTGTACAAATACGGATTCGGCGATCGCCAGTTTTCCGGAGTCACGAAGTACCTTGTGCGCGCGACTATTTCCTAGCACATCGCTGTATGTGGTGACAGAGCGGCTGTCCGCAAGGACAGCCGGCGTGCCGTCCAAGGAAGGGGTCAGGTCAGCGAGCACCTCCCCCACCGCGGAATAGTCGAGTGAATCGATGTTCCTTTGAACTTCATCAAACGATCGCGCATCGAGATCCAACCCTACGTAGCCAGGCACGTTCCTGGTGCCCAGCAGCCGCAGCCAGACGCCAAAACGTTCGCGCAATACATACTTAGCCGAACTTGGATCCGCTAAGCGATCCTCTGCCGTCTTTAGGACACCGTAGGCAAGGTAGGAAGATCGCACACCGCGAGAATTACTTCCGATGGTGCGTCCAACCGAGAAGAACGGATCTGAGTCTCCGCCGCCGACCGCCGCATGTACTCGGTTCCAAACGAACCGCGCCTTTGCGCCGGCGGACCACGTCTTAATTCCGTTTATATGCCTGAAGCCGAGGTACGCAGCCAATTCGTCCCGATCGGCTACTTCGTAGGCGGGCACGACGAACTCGCCTTCGAGTCGAGGCAGGTTCTCGAACGTAAGTTGAAGGGCTTGAGCTACGTCATCGTTCGCGAGAATCTTTAATGCCGCCACCCGGCGATTGCCCTCCACGACCGTCCGTCGACCGTCCGTCATCGGAGGAAGGACAATCACGTGTTCGTTCGGGAAGTAGCCGTTTAGTGAAACGGACTCAGCGATCTCGTCGAGCGAGTCAAAGTCGAAAAGGTATTGAAGGATCTCGTCCTGGGACGCGCCTAAGAGGTTCTCGGGCAACCGAGGGTTCTCAGGGTCAAGAACCAAGTCCCTAAGGGAGACGCCAGTAGTCAGTTCCTTCAATTTACCGTCCTCAATTGCATGGCATCATGCGATGCTGCAACGGTATCGCAGACTCGAATACAGGAGCAGTTATCCACACCTAACGGATGGGCGTCGGCGTGATTCCGAACGGCGCGAGCCCCGCGGCCCCGCCGTCGAGGGCCGTCAGCACCCAGATGCCGTCGGCGTGCACCGCCACGCTGTGCTCCCAGTGCGCCGCGGCCGAACCGTCCTCGGTGGCGACGGTCCAGCCGTCGTCCTTCACGTAGGTGTCTTGCTCCCCCAGGACGACCATCGGCTCGATCGCGACCACGAGTCCCGGGCGCACCTCGGGGCCCTTCGAGCGCACCCGGTAGTTGAACACCGGCGGCTCCTCGTGCATGCGGCGGCCGATCCCGTGGCCGATGTAGTCGGTGAGGATGCCGTAGTCGCCCTGCGACAGGATGTGGTCCTCGATCGCCTCGCCCACCTCGTTGAGATGGCGGGCGGTCGCGAGCCGGGCGATCCCGTGCCAGAGCGACTGCTCGGTGACCTCCGAGAGCTTCTGCCGCTCGGCGACGCGCTCCGGGTTCGCGGGGTCGGGAAGCACGAACGTGCGCGCCGCGTCGCCGTTCCAGCCCTCCTGGATGGCGCCGCTGTCCACCGAGAGGATGTCACCCGGCTGCAGGATGCGCGAGCCGGGGATGCCGTGCACGACCTCGTCGTTGACCGACGCGCAGATCGTGTGGTGGTAGCCGGCCTCCAGCTTGAAGTTGGATTTCCCGCCGGCCGCCTCGATCGCGGCCTCCGCGATCCGGTCGAGCTCAAGCGTCGAGACGCCCGCCGCGACCGCCGCGGAGACGGCGTCCAGGGACGCGGCCGCCGCCCGTCCTGGCGCGACCATCAGTCGGAGCTGGGCGGGCGACTTGTAGAACGACCGTCGGAAAGCCATGGAGCTGTTCAGGCGACCGGCTCGCCGGCGCCCTCCAGCGGGTGGATGCCGCGCTCGGCGAGCGCCGCACGGATGCGCGCCGCGACCTCGTCCATGTCGCCCAGGCCGTCCACCTCGACCAGCAGACCGCGGTCGCGGTACACGTCGATCAGCGGCGACGTCTCGCGGACGTACACCTCCTGGCGGTGCCGGATCGCGTCCTCGGAGTCATCGGCGCGACCCTGCTCCTGTGCGCGCTTGGTGAGGCGTGCGACGATCTCGTCCTGGTCCGCGACGAGCTGGATGACCGCGGCGAGCTCCTGGCCCTTGGAGGCCAGCAGGTCGTCGAGGTACTTCACCTGCTCGAGCGTGCGCGGATAGCCGTCCAGGAGGAAGCCGTCCTTCGCGTCGTCCTCCGCCAGGCGGTCGGTGACGAGCTGGTTGGTGAGACTGTCCGGAACGTAGTCGCCCGCGTCGACGATCGCCTTGACCTGCTTGCCGAGCGGAGTCTCGTTCTTGATGTTGGCCCGGAAGATGTCGCCCGTGGAGATGTCGGGGATCCCGTACGCGGAGGTGATGCGGGAGGCCTGAGTGCCCTTGCCCGCTCCGGGAGGTCCGACGATCAGCATACGGGTCAACGCAGAAGCCCTTCGTAGTGCCGCTGCTGGAGCTGGGAGTCGATCTGCTTGACCGTCTCGAGTCCCACACCGACGATGATGAGGATGGACGTGCCGCCGAACATGAAGTTCTGGCTGGCGCCGAGCAATGCGAACGCTATCAGCGGGATCAGGGCGATGATGCCGAGGTAGATCGAGCCGGGCAGCGTCACGCGCGTCAGCACGTAGTCGAGGTACTCGGCGGTGGGGCGGCCCGCGCGGATACCGGGGATGAAGCCGCCGTACTTCTTCATGTTGTCGGCGACCTCCTCCGGGTTGAACGTGATCGCGACGTAGAAGTACGTGAAGCCGACGATCAGGAGGAAGTAGAGCAGCATGTAGAGCGGGTGGTCGCCCTTGGTCAGGTAGTTCGTGATCCAGGTCACCCACGGGGCCGGGGCCTTGCCGGCGGCCGGCTGGTTGAACTGGGCGATCAGGGCCGGCAGGTACAGCAGCGACGACGCGAAGATGACCGGCACGACGCCCGCCATGTTCACCTTGATCGGGATGTACGTGTTGTTGCCGCCGTAGGTGCGGCGGCCGACCATGCGCTTGGCGTACTGCACGGGGATGCGGCGCTGCGACTGCTCGACGAAGACGACCGCGGCGACGATCAGCAGACCGATCGCGATCACCACCAACATCACCTCGATGCTCTGCGACTGGCCGATCGCCCACAGGGAGCTCGGGAACTGCGCGGCGATCGAGGTGAAGATCAGGAGGGACATGCCGTTGCCGATGCCGCGCTCGGTGACGAGCTCGCCCATCCACATGATGAGGCCGGTGCCGGCGGTCATCGTGATGACCATGAGCATGATGGCGTACCAGGAGTCGTCCGTGATCAGCTGCGTGCACTGCGAGACGGCCGTGGTGCCGAAGAGGGCGCCCGAGCGGGCGACGGTGATGAGGGTCGTCGACTGGAGGACGCCCAGCGCGATCGTGAGATAGCGCGTGTACTGCGTGAGCTTGGCCTGGCCGGCCTGACCCTCCTTGTAGAGGGTCTCGAAGCGCGGGATGACCACGCGGAGGAGCTGCACGATGATCGACGCGGTGATGTACGGCATGATGCCGAGCGCGAAGATCGAGAGTTTGAGGAGAGCGCCGCCCGAGAACAGGTTGACCAGGGAGTAGAGCCCCGAGGTGTCCTGGTTGGCGTTCAGACAGGTCTGGACGTTGGCGAAGTCGACGAACGGCGCGGGGATGAAGGAGCCCAGCCGGAACAGGGCGATGATCCCCAGCGTGAAGAAGATCTTCCGGCGGAGGTCCGGGGTGCGGAAGATCCGCGCGACGGCGCTAAACAAAAGTGCGTCCTGCTTTCCTGTAAGAGTCCAGTCGGGTGACCGGGAGTCCCGGCCACCCGACTGCGCTGCTTTACGGGCGGCTACTTGACGGAGCCACCAGCGGCGACGATCTTCTGCTCGGCAGAGCCGGAGACCTTGTCGACCGCAACGTTCAGCTTAACCGCAATGTCCCCGTTACCGAGAACCTTGACCTTCTCGTTCTTGCGAACGGCGCCCTTGGCGACGAGGTCGGCGACGGTGACATCGCCGCCGGCCGGGTACAGCTCGGCCAGCTTCTCGAGGTTGACCACCTGGTACTCGACGCGGAACGGGTTCTTGAACCCGCGCAGCTTCGGCGAACGCATGTGGAACGGGAGCTGACCGCCCTGGAAGCCCGGGCGGACCTGATAGCGGGCCTTGGTGCCCTTCGTGCCACGGCCCGCGGTCTTGCCCTTGGAACCCTCACCGCGTCCGACGCGGGTCTTGTCCTTCTTGGCGCCCGCGGCGGGACGGAGGTGGTGCACCTTCAGGACCTGCTCGCGGGGCTCCGCGACGTCCTTCTTGGCCGGGGCCTTCTTCGCCGGGGCGGCGACGGTCTCGTCCTTGGTGCTCGCGGCGGCCTTGTCGGCAGCGGCCTTCGCCGGAGCCTTCTTGGCCGGAGCCTTCTCGGCGGCCGGCTTGTCGGCGGCGGCCTTGGTGGTGCTCTTCTTGGCGGCCGGCTTCTCGGCGGCGGCAGCCTCAGTGGTCGGCTTGTCGTCAGCCATTAGTCGATCTCCTCAACCTTCACCAGGTGAGCGACGGTGTTGACGTACCCGCGGTTCTGCGGGGTGTCCTCGCGGACGACGACGTCACCGATGCGCTTCAGTCCCAGACTGCGCAGCGTGTCGCGCTGGTACTGCTTCTCGCTCACTTTCGACTTGATCTGCGTGATCTTCAGGCGCGCGGCCATCAGGCACCTACCTTCTCTGCCTTCTTGGCGGCAGCAGCGGCCTCGGCCGCCTCGGCCTCGGCACGCAGCAGGCGCGCGGGCGCGACCTGGTCGTAGTCGAGACCGCGGCGAGCTGCGACGGCACGGGGCTCCTCGAGCTGCTGCAGCGCCTCGACGGTCGCGTGCACGATGTTGATCGTGTTGGACGAGCCGAGCGACTTGCTCAGCACGTCGTGGATGCCGGCGCACTCCAGGACGGCGCGCACCGGGCCACCGGCGATGACACCGGTACCGGCGGCGGCCGGACGCAGGAGGACGACGCCGGCGGCGGCCTCACCCTGCACCGGGTGCGGGATGGTGTTGCCGACGCGCGGGACGCGGAAGAAGTTCTTCTTCGCCTCCTCGACGCCCTTCGAGATCGCCAGCGGCACCTCGCGGGCCTTGCCGTAGCCGACGCCCACCAGGCCGTTGCCGTCGCCGACGACCACGAGAGCGGTGAAGCTGAAGCGACGACCGCCCTTCACGACCTTCGACACGCGGTTGATGGTGACGACGCGCTCCAGGAACTGGCTCTTGTCGGCGTCACGGCTGCCGCGATCACGGTTGGGGTTGCGCTCCCGGCCACCGCGGCGCGGCTCGCGCTCGCGGTTGTTGTCGGTCGACGCAGCGGTCTCGACCGGCTGCGCGGTCTCCGTTACCTCAGCGGCCACGGTCTGCTCCTTGTTGTTCTCGTCGCTCACAGGTTCAGCCCACCTTCACGAGCGCCTTCGGCGACGGCCGCAACGCGACCGGCGTACTTGCTGCCGCCACGGTCGAAGACCACGGCCTCGACACCGGCGCTCTTCGCACGCTCGGCGACGAGTTCGCCCACCTTGCGGGCCTTGGCGGTCTTGTCGCCGTCGAAGCCGCGCAGGTCGGCCTCCATGGTCGACGCGGAGGCCAGCGTGTGGCCCTTCGCGTCGTCGACGACCTGCACGAAGACGTGACGGGCCGAACGGGTGACGACCAGGCGAGGACGGACCTCGGTGCCCACGATCTTCTTGCGCAGGCGGGTGTGACGACGCCCGCGGGCGGCCGCCTTGCTCTTTCCTCTGGTACCCAGAGCCATGATTACTTACCAGCCTTTCCGGCCTTGCGACGAACGACCTCGCCGGCGTAACGCACACCCTTGCCCTTGTACGGCTCGGGCTTGCGGATCTTGCGGATGTTCGCGGCGACCTCGCCCACAGCCTGCTTGTCGATCCCGCTCACGGTGAGCTTGTTGTTGCCCTCGACCGTGAAGGTGATGCCGGCCGGCGGCTCGACGTTGACCGGGTGCGAGAAGCCGAGGGCGAACTCGACGCCCGCGCCCTTCTGCGCGACACGGTAACCGGTGCCGACGATCTCCAGGCCCTTGGAGTAGCCCTGGGTGACGCCGATGATGTTGTTGTTGATGAGCGTGCGGGTGAGGCCGTGCAGCGAGCGCGACTCGCGCTCGTCGTCCGGACGGGTGACCAGGACCTGGCCGTCCTCCAGCTTCGCCTCGATGGGGCTCGCGACGGTGAGCGTGAGCTCGCCCTTCGGGCCCTTGACAGTGACGGTCTGGCCGTCGATCTTCACATCGACCCCAGCGGGGACGTCGATGGGCAGTCTTCCAATACGCGACATGGCAGGGTCACCACACGTAGGCGAGGACTTCCCCACCCACGCCCTTCTTCTCAGCCTGGCGGTCCGTGAGGAGCCCCGAGGAGGTGGACAGGATGGCGACACCGAGGCCGCCGAGGACCTTGGGGAGCTCCGTGGACTTCGCGTAGACGCGGAGGCCGGGCTTGGAGACGCGCTTGATGCCCGCGATGGAGCGCTCACGGTTCGGACCGAACTTGAGGTTGAGCGTCAGGGTCTGGCCGACACGGGCGTCCGAGACCTCCCAGCCGGAGATGTAGCCCTCGTTGGTGAGGATCTCGGCGATGTGGGCCTTGAGCTTGGAGTGCGGCATCGACACGGTGTCGTGGTGCGCCGAGTTCGCGTTGCGCAGTCTGGTCAGCATGTCTGCGACCGGATCTGTCATCGTCATTGCAGATTCCTTTGTTCACCAGGTTTCGTGCAGCCGTTACACGACTGACGACCTGTGGTGGAAGTGGGCCGGCCGGGCGGCCGGCCCACAAAGAGACAAGACTACTAGAGTCAGTTGCTCGTCTCGTTCGAACGGAACGGGAACCCGAGCTGCTTGAGCAGCGCGCGGCCCTCGTCGTCGTTCTTCGCGGTGGTCACGACCGTGATGTCCATACCGCGGACGCGGTCGATCCGGTCCTGGTTGATCTCGTGGAACATCGACTGCTCCGTGAGACCGAACGTGTAGTTGCCGTTGCCGTCGAACTGCTTGTCGCTCAGGCCGCGGAAGTCCCGGATACGGGGCAGCGCGAGCGAGAGCAGACGGTCGAGGAACTCCCACATGCGGTCGCCGCGCAGCGTGACGTGCGCGCCGATCGGCTGGCCCTCGCGCAGCTTGAACTGCGCGATGGACTTGCGGGCCTTGGTGACCTGCGGCTTCTGGCCGGTGATCAGGGTGAGGTCGTTGACCGCACCGTCGATCACCTTGCCGTCGCGAGCCGCCTCGCCGACGCCCATGTTGACCACGATCTTCACGAGGCCGGGCACCTGGTGCACGTTCGTGAAGCCGAAGTCGCTCTTGAGCTGAGCGGAGATCTCGGTCTTGTACTTCTGCTTCAGGCGAGGCTGGATTTTGCCAGCACTCGTTGCAGTGTCCGTCATTACAGGTCCTTACCAGACTTCTTGGCGTAACGAACGCGGACCGTCTTGGTGACGCCGTCCTTCGTAACGGTCTCGGTGCGGAAGCCGACGCGGGTCGGCTTCTTGGTCTCGGGGTCGACGAGCGCCACGTTGGACACGTGGATCGGAGCCTCGTGGGTCTCGATGCCGCCGGTCTTCGTGCCACGCTGCGTCTGGCCGACGCGCACGTGCTTGGTCACGAAGTTGACGCCCTCGACGATCACGCGGTTCTTCTCCACGAGGACCTCGATGACACGACCCTGCTTGCCACGGTCGCCACCGCGGGCCTGCGAACGGCCCGAGATGACCTGGACCAGGTCGCCCTTCTTGATGTTCGCCATGGGTTACAGCACCTCCGGGGCCAGCGAGATGATCTTCATGAACTTCTTGTCGCGAAGCTCACGGCCGACCGGGCCGAAGATACGGGTACCGCGGGGGTCACCGTCGTTCTTCAGGATCACGGCGGCGTTCTCGTCGAACTTGATGTAGGAGCCGTCCGGGCGGCGGGTGTTCTTCCGCACGCGCACGACGACGGCCTTGACGACATCGCCCTTCTTGACGTTGCCGCCGGGGATCGCGTCCTTGACCGTGGCGACGATGACGTCACCCAGGCCGGCGTAGCGACGGCTGGAGCCGCCGAGGACGCGAATGGCGAGAAGCTCCTTGGCGCCGGTGTTGTCGGCGACCTTGAGTCGGGATTCCTGCTGAATCACTTGGCCTTCTCCAGAATCTCAACCAGGCGCCACCGCTTGGAGGCGCTCAGCGGACGGGTCTCGTTGATGAGAACGAGGTCGCCGATGCCGGCGGTGTTGTTCTCGTCGTGCGCCTTCACCTTGGAGGTGCGGCGGATGACCTTGCCGTACAGCGGGTGCTTCACGCGGTCCTCGACCTCGACGACGATGGTCTTGTCCATCTTGTCGCTGACGACGTACCCGCGACGGGCCTTGCGGTAACCACGGACGATGGCCTCGTCGGCCGCCGACTCCGCGGCCGCAGCCTTGGTGGTCTCAGCCATTACTTGGCCTCCTCAGTCTCGGTCTCGGCGACCTCGGCGGCCTCAGGGGCCTCCTTCTTCGCCTTGCTCTTCTTCTCGGCCTTGGCCGGAGCGGCCTCGACCGGAGCCGGGGTCGCCCGGATCCCGAGCTCGCGCTCGCGGATCACGGTGTAGATACGAGCGATGTCGCGCTTGACCGCACGCAGGCGGCCGTGGCTCTCGAGCTGACCGGTGGCCGACTGGAAGCGCAGGTTGAACAGCTCTTCCTTGGCCTTCTTCAGCTCGTCGATCAGACGCTCGTCTTCAAAGGTGTCGAGCTCGCTGGGAGCGAGCTCCTTGGTGCCGATCGCCATTACGCGTCGCCCTCCTCGCGCTTGATGATGCGTGCCTTGAGGGGCAGCTTGTGGATTGCACGGGTCATGGCCTCACGAGCGAGTTCCTCGGAGACGCCGGAGACCTCGAAGAGGACCCGACCCGGCTTGACGTTCGCGACCCACCACTCGGGGGAACCCTTACCGGAACCCATTCGGGTCTCGGCCGGCTTCTTCGTGAGCGGACGGTCCGGGTAGATGTTGATCCACACCTTGCCGCCGCGCTTGATGTGACGCGTCATGGCGATACGAGCGGACTCGATCTGACGGTTGGTCACGTAAGCGGGGGTCAGGGCCTGGATGCCGAACTCGCCGAAGGAGACCTTCGTGCCACCGGTCGCCTGGCCGCTACGGCCGGGGTGGTGCTGCTTGCGGTGCTTGACTCTGCGTGGGATCAACATGGTTATGCCTCAACTCCTGCTGCGGCCGGCGCGGACTCGGCGGCGGGAGCGTTGCCCCGGCCACCGCCGCGACGCGGACGGTCACGGTCGTTGCGCTCGCGCGACGGCTTCTGGTTGGCCTGCTCGCGGGCAAGCTCCTTGTTCGTGATGTCGCCCTTGTAGATCCACACCTTGACACCGATGCGACCGAAGGTGGTCTTGGCCTCGTAGAAGCCGTAGTCGATGTTGGCGCGGAGCGTGTGCAGCGGCACACGACCCTCGCGGTAGAACTCCGAGCGGCTCATCTCGGCGCCGCCGAGGCGGCCCGACACCTGGATGCGGACACCCTTGGCGCCGGCGCGCTGAGCGCCCTGCAGGCCCTTGCGCATCGCGCGGCGGAAGGCCACGCGGGCGGCGAGCTGCTCGGCGATGCCCTGAGCGACGAGCTGGGCGTCGGCCTCGGGGTTCTTGACCTCGAGGATGTTCAGCTGGATCTGCTTGCCCGAGAGCTTCTCGAGGTCGGCGCGGATGCGCTCGGCCTCGGCGCCACGACGACCGATCACGATGCCCGGACGGGCGGTGTGGATGTCGACGCGGACGCGGTCGCGGGTGCGCTCGATCTCGATGCGGGACACGCCCGCGCGGTCGAGCGACGTCTTCAGCAGGGTGCGGATCTTGACGTCCTCAGCGAGGTAGTCGCTGTAACGCTGACCCTTCTTCGTGCTGTCGGAGAACCAGCGCGACACGTGGTCGGTGGTGATTCCCAGACGGAAGCCGTACGGGTTGACTTTCTGACCCATTAGTTGCTCGCCTTCTTCGTGGCCTTGGCGTCCTGAACCTCATCCGGCGTCGCGAGGACGATCGTGATGTGGCTGGTGCGCTTGTTGATGCGGAAGGCGCGGCCCTGCGCACGCGGCTGGAACCGCTTGAGGGTCGTGCCCTCGTCCACGAAGGCGCGGCTCACGTACAGGTCCTGCTCGTCCAGGTAGGTGTTGCTCTGGTCGGCCTTGACGCGCGCGTTGGCGATCGCCGAGGCGACGAGCTTGTAGACCGGCTCGCTCGCGCTCTGCGGGGCGAACTTCAGGATGGCCAGGGCCTCCTGGGCCTGCTTGCCGCGGATCAGGTTGACGACGCGGCGGGCCTTCATGGGGGTGACGCGGATGTGACGCACGCGTGCGATCGACTCCACCATTTCTCTCCTCCTTACGCCACCGCGTTAGCGGCGGCGACCCTTCTTGTCGTCCTTCACGTGACCACGGAAGGTGCGGGTCGGCGCGAACTCGCCGAGCTTGTGACCGACCATGGTCTCGGTGACGAACACCGGGATGTGCTTGCGACCGTCGTGCACCGCGATGGTGTGACCCAGCATGGCCGGGACGATCATCGAGCGGCGCGACCAGGTCTTGATCACGTTCTTGCTGTTGGCCTCGTTCGCGGCGACCACCTTGCGAAACAGGTGCTCGTCGACGAAGGGGCCCTTCTTGAGACTGCGTGGCATCTTCTCGAACTCCTACTTACGCTTCTTGCCGGCGTTACGGCGGCGGACGATGAGCTTGTCGCTTTCCTTGTTGGGGTGGCGCGTGCGGCCTTCCTTCTGACCCCACGGGCTGACCGGGTGGCGACCACCGGAGGTCTTGCCCTCACCACCACCGTGCGGGTGGTCGATCGGGTTCATCGCGACACCGCGGACGGTCGGGCGGACGCCCTTCCAGCGCATGCGGCCGGCCTTGCCCCAGTTGATGTTCGACTGCTCGGCGTTGCCGACCTCGCCGATCGTGGCGCGGCAGCGCACGTCGACGTTGCGGACCTCGCCCGAGGGGAGGCGCAGCTGGGCGTAGGGGCCGTCCTTCGCGACGAGACGGACCGAAGCGCCGGCGGAGCGGGCCAGCTTGGCGCCACCGCCCGGCTTGAGCTCGATCGCGTGCACGACGGTACCGGTCGGGATGTTGCGCAGCGGCAGGTTGTTGCCCGGCTTGATGTCCGAGCCTGCGCCCGACTCGACCACGTCGCCCTGCTTCAGCCCGGCCGGAGCCAGGATGTAGCGCTTGGTGCCGTCCACGAAGTGGAGCAGCGCGATGCGCGCGGTGCGGTTGGGGTCGTACTCGATGTGCGCGACCTTGGCGTTGACGCCGTCCTTGTCGTTGCGACGGAAGTCGATCACGCGGTACTGGCGCTTGTGGCCACCACCGATGTGACGGGTCGTGATGCGGCCCTGGTTGTTGCGGCCACCGGTCTTCGACAGCGGACGGAGAAGGGACTTCTCCGGCGTCGAGCGGGTGATCTCGGCGAAGTCGGCGACCGAGGAGCCGCGACGACCGGGGGTCGTGGGCTTGTAGTTACGAATAGCCATGTCTGTCTTCCTCTAGTCTCAGCCGACGGCCGTGAAGATGTCGATGGAACCGGACTTCAGCGTGACGATGGCACGCTTGGTGTCCTTGCGCTTGCCGGTGCCGAACTTCGTGCGGCGGGTCTTGCCCTGACGGTTCAGGGTGTTCACCGACGCGACCTCGACCTTGAAGATCGACTCGATGGCGAGCTTGATCTCGGTCTTGTTCGAACGCGTGTCGACGAGGAAGGTGTACTTGCCCTCGTCGATCAGGCCGTAGCTCTTCTCGGAGACGACCGGGGCGATGATGATGTCGCGCGGGTCCTTGTTGACGGCGGCCATTACGCGTTCACCTCTTCCTTCTTGGTCTTGGACGAGATGAAGCCCTCGAGCGCGGCCTGCGAGAAGACGATGTCGTCGCTCACCAGGACGTCGTAGGCGTTCAGCTGGTCGTAGGTCAGCACGTGCACGGACGGGACGTTGCGCACGCTCTTGAAAGCGAGCTCGTCGTCGCGCTCCAGCACCACGAGGACGTGGCGGGAGGTCGCGACGCCGCTGAGCAGCTCCACGACGGCCTTGGTCGAGGGGGCCTCGCCGGTCGTGAACGCCTGCACGGCGTGGATGCGGCTGCCGCGGGCGCGGTCCGAGAGGGCGCCGAGCAGAGCAGCGGCGATCATCTTCTTCGGGGTGCGCTGCGAGTAGTCGCGCGGGGTCGGTCCGTGGACGATGCCACCGCCGGTCATCTGAGGAGCGCGGATCGAGCCCTGACGAGCGCGGCCGGTGCCCTTCTGCTTGAACGGCTTGCGGCCGGCGCCGGAGACCTCGCCACGACCCTTGGTCTTGTGCGTGCCCTGGCGCGCGGCGGCGAGCTGGGCGGTGACGACCTGGTGGATCAGCGGGATGTTGGTCTGAACGTCGAACAGGGAGTCCGGAAGCTCGATGGAGCCGGCCTTCTTGCCCTTGAGGTCGACGACGTCAATCGAGGTAGCCATTTACCTTAGGCCCCCTTCACTGCGTTGCGGACGAAAACGATGCGGCCACGAGCGCCGGGGACGGCGCCCTTGACGAGCAGCAGGCCCTTCTCGGCGTCGACGGCCTGGACCTTGAGGTTCAGGACGGTCACGCGCTCGCCACCCATGCGACCGGCCATGCGCATGCCCTTGAAGACACGGCTCGGGGTCGAGGAGGCGCCGATGGAGCCCGGCTTGCGGTGGTTGCGGTGCGCACCGTGCGAAGCGGAGACGCCCTGGAAGTTGTGGCGCTTCATGACACCGGCGAAGCCCTTGCCCTTGGAGGTGCCGACGACGTCGACCAGCTGGCCGGCCTCGAAGGTGGCGTCCACGGTGAGCTCCTGGCCGGCCGAGTACTCGGCGGCGTCCGCGGTGCGGACCTCGGTCAGGTGACGGCGCGGCGTGACGCCGGCCTTGTCGAAGTGGCCGGCGGCCGGCTTGTTGACCTTGCGCGGGTCGATCTGGCCGTAGGCGATCTGGACGGCGTTGTAGCCGTCGACCTCGGGGGTGCGGACCTGGGTCACGACGTTCGGCGTGATCTCGATGACGGTGACGGGGATGAGCTTGTTGTTCTCGTCCCAGACCTGGGTCATGCCGAGCTTCTTACCGAGGAGGCCCTTGGAGGTCTTGGTCTCGATGTTGGACATAGCGGCACTCCCCCTTAGAGCTTGATCTCGATGTTGACGTCGGCCGGCAGGTCGAGACGCATGAGCGAGTCGACGGCCTTCGGCGTCGGGTCGATGATGTCGATCAGCCGCTTGTGCGTGCGCATCTCGAAGTGCTCACGGCTGTCCTTGTACTTGTGGGGCGAACGGATGACGCACACCACGTTCTTCTCGGTGGGAAGCGGCACCGGGCCGACGACGGTCGCGCCGGCACGGGTCACCGTGTCGACGATCTTGCGCGCCGAGGTGTCGATGACCTCGTGGTCATACGACTTAAGCCGAATGCGGATCTTCTGTCCCGCCATGTCTGACTCTCTCTCTTGTTATGGCGTCGTACGAGACGGCTCTCTCGAACCGTTCTCGCATTGGACGCAGTGCGACGTACGCGTGGGAAACGCCACTATTCTTCTGTCAACTCACCGCACGCTCGAAGGCACAGGAATTCCCTGCTTTTCGAAGATGTCGATTGTGAGCATGTCCTGCTGCCTGCGGCCTAACCTCCGACCACGGGCCCGAAGGCGCCTGTGGCGGGCTATGCACTGCCTGGCAGTGATCCGTTCGGAGCGCACGTGAGCACACTCGTTCCGAAATGTTGAACCAGACAAGTTTGCCAGATGCGGAGCGATGCTGCAACCCGGGCGTGTCGCGGGTGGGTCAGCGACGGCGTGCGGCGAGCAATTCCTCGACTCGACGCCCGAATCGGTCGTACTCCGAGGCGACGTACGCCTCGAGCGCGGCCGCGGTCTCCCCCTCGACGGCGGCCGGCCGAGCGGCCCTCGCGACGAGTGCCTCCGCCAGCGCTGCGACCAGCGCCTCCTCGCTCTCGCCATCGACCTGGGAGAGTTGCGCGCCGCAGACATCGGCGATCTCCGCGAGTGCGGGAGAGGCCCGTGTGATGACCATCTTCCCGGACGCGAGCCCCTGCCAGACCTTGTTGGCGATCACGCTCCTGGCCTTCTCCGAGTCGCCGAAGATCCCGAGGACGACGTCGGCGTCGCGGATGTGGTGGGCCAGCTCCTCTTCGGGGACGGGGTCCACGAAGCGGCAGAGTCCGGCGATGCCCAGTCGGGCGGCCTGCCGCTCGACGTCCGGGCGCGGGGTCCCGTCTCCGACGAGCGTGACGCCCAGGTCGACCTCGCGCGCCGCGCGCTCGATCGCCGCGAGGACCACGGGCAGCCCGTGCAAGGGGATGTAGTTGCCGTAGTAGAGCACCTCGACCCGGCCCGTCCGTCGTCCGCGCTCGGCCGCCGGTCGTGCCCAGGCCGGCGCCCCGACCGGGAGGGAGAGCACCTCGGTCCCCGGGTGGGCTCCGGCGAGAGCCTGTGCGCGCACCCTCGTGTCGATCAGCACGAGGTCGGCGAGGCGGCAGGCGATCCGGTCGACCGTCGCGTACCAGCGGGCGCGGAGGGTGCCGGGTCGTGCCTTCTTCCAGTCCTCGACCATCGTCTCGTACTGTCCGACGAAGCCGTCCACCACGAAGACGCCGCGATTGAGCCGGGCCACCAGCCAGAGCACCGGTGCGTACGGGAGCGAGAACTCGGCGAGGACGTAGAGCCGCTTGCCGCCGAGGCCGAACAACAGGGAGCCGATGTCGTGGGGGATGCGCCGCAACCGGGAGCCCTCCCACCGTCGGTTGACCGTGATGTCGGCGCCGAACCTGTCGCGGAGGTACGCCCGGATGCGGGCGTTGCGCGGGTAGGACGGATCCCAGACCCTGCCGTAGCCGACCTTCACGACCTCGCCCCCGTCCTGCGAACGCCGTTGCGGAGCGCCCGCAACGCCGTCACCGCGAAGTAGGCCCACGCGCCGACGCCCGGCCGTCCGTGGCGCAGGCCCGCGCCCAGGCAGGCCAGCAGGCCGCGCAGACTTGCCGCACGACCGGCCCGATCTGCCGGGTAGGTGAGGAAGAAGTCGCCGCGGATGCGCGCGGGGTGCTCGCTCAAGTGGCGTTCCCCCCAGCGGAGGCTCGACCGCCAGTCCGGAGCGGTGGTCATGGAGTCGGCGTGACTCACCAGCCGCACGACGAGGGGCTCGGGCAGGCACATCATCCGGGTACCTTGCGCGCGCTCGAGGCGGATCAGCCACTCCCAGTCCTGGTGCAGCCGCACCGACGTGTCCCACGGTTCCCGGAGCGCGAGGGCGCGCGGGAACACCATGGTGGAGGAGGCGAACTGCGGGGACACCGAGTAGAACCCCGGGCGCGCCAGGAGGTAGCGCGAGATGCTGGGCACCTCGGTGACCAGCTCGGTCGGCACGATGCGTCGGGTCTTCGTCACCGCGTCGATCTCGGCGATCGAGCAGGTGATCACCCAGTTGTCGCCCGTGACCCCGCGGTCGTGGAGTGCGCCGAGCTGGGCGGCCAGTTTGTTCGGCGCCCAGGAGTCGTCGTCGTCCAGAAGGGCGATCAACTCGTGCCGGGCCGCGTGGATGCCGGCCATCCGTGCCCCGTTGCCGCGGTCGGCCGGGTCCGAGTGCACGAGGCGCACGCGCGGATCGGTGAACTCCGGCGACGGGCCGGTTCCGTTCATCGCGACGACCACGTCGACCCGGACCTCCTCTTGCGCCAGAGCGGACGCGACGGCGTCGTGGAGGGCGGAGCGGGTGTTCATTGTCGGGATGACGACCGAGACCGCGGCGGGGAAAGGGAAAGCCGTCATCGGCGGAACCTCCTGAGAAGGTCGTGCAGCAGGAGCGCCGGCTTCAGGACCAGCGGATAGAGCCGCCCGACGAGCAGGATGATCCGGCCATGCGCGGCCGCTCCCCGGCCGAGCTCGGCACACGCGGAGAGATCCAGGCGGCGCAGCTCCACCTTCGCGAGCCGGATGCCCTCGGAGACCTCGGCGGCCGCCGCACCTCGGCGGACGGGGACGAAGGCGACCGCTATCGCGTAGAACCAGAGCCGGAAGTAGTCGACCACCACGCCGTCCACTCCTGCCCGCCGCGCTGCGGAGACCGCGACGTCCCTGGCGACGGCATACCGCCGGAAGTCCGGGCGGCGGTCCCGGCTGAGGGAGCCCGGCCGCTCGACGTACGTGTAGACGGATGCCTGCGACAGGGCGATGCGCGTGCTCCGTTCGATGGCGCCGACGACGCCGACGAAGTCCTCCTGCGGGTGCTCGCGCCCGAACGGTTCGTCGCCGAGGACGGAGCGGCGGAAGAGCTTGCTCCAGAGGAAGCCCTGGATATCACCCCTCAGCACGCGCGTGAGCGCTTCGTGCCGGCCGATGACCACGGTCTCGTCGACGCCGTCCGCCCAGCGTTCCGCGCCGTCGGCGGAGCGGAAGCGGGCGCGGGCGAACACGAGATCAGGCGTGCCGTCCTGGATGGCGCGACCGAAGGCGGCAAGCGCATCCGGCGCCGGCTCGTCGTCGTCGTCGACGAACCACACATACTCGGTCCGGACCTGCTCCACAGCGACGTTGCGGGCGCGCGCCGGGCCGTGGTTCTCGGCCAGCGCGATCACCGTGCAGTGCCGATGCTGCGCACTCCACGAGCGCAGTCGTTCAGCCGTGCCATCGCCGGAGGCATCATCGACCAGGATGAGCTGCGCCGCAGCTGCGAAGCCCCCCAGCCAGGCGAGGGTGTGCTCGACCGAGGCACCGGGGTTGTGGAAGCACACGACGATGCTGATCGGCAAGAGGGGATCGTTCGACATGGTATGCGGCTCATACTACAGGCTATGAAATATGCATTCCTGGGAGTTCGGTCCGCCGCTCCCGACACGGTTGTGCACAGCGGGACGAAGCGCCGATGTTCTCCACAGATTCCGGCCGCGCGTCCTGCCGGCAACTCCGTCTCGGCAGGCTGGACGACATGACAGCACTGCACGAATCCTCCGGCTCGGCTCGCCTCCACCGGCTCCACCTGCGCGCCGTCGAGCCGGGGCGGCAGGCCACCCTCCGGCAGATCGGCCGGTCGCGCTCGCGGAGAGAGCAGTTGGAGCGGCTGCACCTCTTCGCAGCGATGCGGTCGCGGCCACCGGTGTTCGCGTACTGGTCTGCGGCGCTCATCCACGGACTCCCACTGCTCAACGCTCCCCCGCCGACCATCCACGTCCTCGCCGCGGGTTCGACCGAGAGCGCGGCGCACGGCGTCGTCTCGCATCGGCGGTCAGCAGCGGCGCCGGGGGTCGCCACGCACGGGCTGCAGGTGACGCCGGTCGCCGAGACGGTGGCGGCGCTGGCCGGGCGGACGTCGTTCCTGGAAGGGGTCGTGCTCGCCGATCACGCCCTGCACACCGGGGCGTTCGGCGATCGGGAGGCACTCACCTGCCCGGCGGAACTCATCGAGGCGGCCGGGTCGCTGACCGACCCGTCGGAGCGGCGCCGTTCGCTCGCGGTGGCGGGGTTCGCCGACGGGCGCTCCGAGTCGCCGCTCGAATCGGTCAGCCGAGCCACGATGGCGCTCGCAGGGGCTCCCCCACCGGAACTGCAGCTGCGGGTGCACGACCTGTTCGGCGTGGTCGCGCGGCTCGACTTCTGCTGGCCGGGGCTCGGGATCGCCGGCGAGGCGGACGGAGCCGAGAAGCTTCAACATCCGGCGTCCCGGCGGTTCCCCGAGGTGCGGCAGGAGCTCGCCGCCCGGGTGGAACGGGACCGGCGGATCGAGCGGACCGGCCTGCGCGTCGTCCGCTGGCGCTGGGCCACCGGGCGGCGCGTGGATCTGATGCGGGAGCTCCTCCTCCGGGAGGGCGTGCCGCTCGATTCGCGGAGACGGATTGCCGAGATCGGTCTGGCCCCCTGAACGCGGAAAGCGGGACCGGCGTCAGCCGGTCCCGCTCCGAACGGCGCCTCGCGCCGCCGCTCTCGTGGTTCCAAGACCGCCTAGGCGGTGTCCGAACTCTTCGTCCGTGCTCCGGTCAGCGGCTTGGTCTGGTTTGCGAGGTCCATGCTCACCATAGGCAGTCTCCCTTCGTCGACGGACCCGTTCGGTTGAAACGGTGCACCAATTCTGCGCCCGACCCGCCGAGAGGTAAACCCCCGGTGACGAACCACCCGGAAAACACGGCCCCGGAAAACACAGCCCCGAAAAGCACAGCCCTCAAAAGCACAGCCCCGGAAAACACGGAAGAGGGCCGGGCCCGAAGGCCCGACCCTCTCACAAGGAAGTCGCGGGGACTTACTTGTTGATCTTGGTCACCGTACCGGCGCCCACGGTGCGGCCACCCTCACGGATGGCGAAGCCGAGGCCCTCCTCCATGGCGATCGGCTGGATCAGCTCGACCGACATGTCGGTGGTGTCGCCGGGCATGACCATCTCGGTGCCCTCGGGCAGCGAGATGACGCCGGTGACGTCGGTGGTCCGGAAGTAGAACTGCGGACGGTAGTTCGTGTAGAAGGGGTTGTGACGGCCACCCTCGTCCTTGGACAGGATGTAGGCGGTGCCCTCGAAGTTGGTGTGAGGGGTCACAGAACCCGGCTTCGCGACGACCTGGCCGCGCTCCACGTCCTCGCGCTTGGTGCCGCGGAGGAGCAGACCACAGTTCTCGCCGGCCCACGCCTCGTCGAGCTGCTTGTGGAACATCTCGATACCGGTGACCGTGGTCTTCTGCGTCGGGCGGATGCCGACGATCTCGACCTCGGAGTTGATGGCGAGGGTGCCGCGCTCGGCGCGACCGGTGACGACGGTGCCACGACCGGTGATCGTGAAGACGTCCTCGATCGGCATCAGGAACGGCTTGTCCTTGTCGCGCACGGGGTCCGGGATCGAGTCGTCCACGGCCTCCATGAGGTCGAGGATGCTCTGGGTCCACTTCTCGTCGCCCTCGAGAGCCTTGAGGCCCGAGACGCGGACGACCGGCGCGTTGTCGCCGTCGAAGTCCTGGCTGGAGAGCAGCTCGCGGACCTCGAGCTCGACGAGCTCCAGGATCTCCTCGTCGTCGACCATGTCGGACTTGTTCAGCGCGACGAGCAGGTACGGAACGCCGACCTGCTTGGCCAGCAGCACGTGCTCGCGGGTCTGAGCCATCGGACCGTCGGTGGCGGCGACCACGAGGATCGCGCCGTCCATCTGAGCGGCACCGGTGATCATGTTCTTGATGTAGTCGGCGTGACCCGGGGCGTCGACGTGCGCGTAGTGACGCTTCGGGGTCTCGTACTCGACGTGCGAGATGTTGATCGTGATACCACGCTGACGCTCTTCCGGAGCCGAGTCGATCGACGCGAAGTCGCGCTGCACGTTGGTCGCCGACGGGTACTTGTCTGCAAGCACCTTGGAGATCGCCGCGGTGAGCGTCGTCTTGCCGTGGTCGACGTGACCGATGGTTCCGATGTTCACGTGCGGCTTAGTCCGCTCGAACTTGGCCTTAGCCACTGTGGTCCTCCTCAGGACTCTCGTGCAGGCACCCCGGTCGACGGATTTCGACCGGAGGGCCTACGGGATTGGTTTCTTATGTTACGGGATGTTGCCTGGGAGCAGTGACCGGGGTCACTCGCCCTTGCTCTTCTGGACGATCTCGTCGGCGACAGCCTTCGGGACCTCCGCGTAGCTGTCGAACTGCATCGAGTACACCGCGCGGCCCGAGGTCTTGGACCGCAGGTCGCCGATGTAGCCGAACATCTCGGACAGCGGGACGTTGGCGCGCACGACCTTGACGCCGCTCGCATCCTCCATGGACTGGATCTGTCCACGGCGGGAGTTGAGGTCGCCGATGACGTCGCCCATGTACTCCTCCGGCGTACGCACCTCGACCGCCATGAGCGGCTCGAGGAGCACCGGGTTCGCCTTGCGAGCAGCCTCCTTGTAGGCCATCGAGCCGGCGATCTTGAACGCCATCTCCGAGGAGTCGACGTCGTGCGAGGCGCCGTCGACGAGCGTCGCCTTGACACCCACCGTCGGGAAGCCGGCGAGCACGCCGACCTGCATCGCGTCCTGGATGCCCGCGTCGACCGAGGGGATGTACTCGCGCGGGACGCGACCGCCGGTGACGGCGTTCACGAACTCGTACGAGGTCTCCGGGGTCACCTCGAGCGGCTCCAGGGTGATCTGCACCTTTGCGAACTGACCGGAACCACCGGTCTGCTTCTTGTGGGTGTAGTCGTACTTCTCCACCGTGCGGCGGAGGGTCTCGCGGTAGGCCACCTGCGGCTTGCCGACGTTCGCCTCGACGTTGAACTCGCGCTTCATGCGGTCCACGAGGATGTCGAGGTGCAGCTCGCCCATGCCCTTGATGACCGTCTGACCGGTCTCCTGGTTCTGCTCGGTGCGGAACGTCGGGTCTTCCTCGGCGAGCTTCTGGATGGCCGTGCCGAGCTTCTCCTGGTCGGCCTTGGTCTTCGGCTCGATGGCGACCTCGATGACGGGCTCCGGGAAGGTCATCGACTCGAGGACGACCTGGTGGTCCGGGTCGCTCAGGGTGTCACCGGTGGTGGTGTCCTTGAGGCCGATCACCGCGTAGATGTTGCCGGCGGTGACGTAGTCGACCGGGTTCTCCTTGTTGGCGTGCATCTGGAAGATCTTGCCGATGCGCTCCTTCTTGCCCTTGGTCGAGTTCACGACCGCGGCGCCCGAGTCGACACGACCCGAGTAGACGCGCACGTAGGTGAGGCGGCCGAAGAAGGGGTGGACCGCGACCTTGAACGCGAGGGCCGAGAACGGCTCGGTGGCGTCGGCGTGGCGCAGGATGACCTGCTCCTCGTCGCGCGGGTTGTGCGCCTCGATGGCGGGCACGTCGAGCGGCGACGGGAGGTAGTCGATCACGGCGTCGAGCATCGGCTGGACACCGCGGTTCTTGAACGCCGAGCCGCAGAGGACCGGGTAGATCTCGTTGTTCACGGTGAGCTTGCGGATCGCGGCCTTGATCTCCGGGATGGTGATCTCCTCGCCGCCGAAGAACTTCTCGAGCAGCGCGTCGTCGGTCTCGGCGACGGTCTCGAGGAGGCGGTTGCGGTACTCCTCGGCCTTCTCCTTGAGGTCGGCGGGGATCTCCTGGACCTCGTACTTGGCGCCCATCGTCACGTCGCCCTTGGCGTCGCCCGGCCAGACCAGCGCGCGCATCTCGACCAGGTCGACGACGCCGACGAAGTCGGACTCGGAGCCGATCGGGAGCTGCATCACCAGCGGCTTGGCGCCGAGGCGGGACACGATGGTGTCGACGGTGAAGTAGAAGTCGGCGCCCAGCTTGTCCATCTTGTTGACGAAGCAGATGCGCGGGACGACGTACTTGTCGGCCTGACGCCACACGGTCTCCGACTGGGGCTCGACGCCCTCCTTCGCGTCGAAGACGGCGACGGCACCGTCGAGCACGCGGAGCGAGCGCTCCACCTCGACCGTGAAGTCGACGTGACCCGGGGTGTCGATGATGTTGATCTGGTTCTTGTTCCAGAAGCAGGTGACCGCGGCGGACGTGATGGTGATGCCGCGCTCCTTCTCCTGCTCCATCCAGTCGGTGGTCGAGGCGCCGTCGTGCGTCTCACCGATCTTGTGGTTGACGCCCGTGTAGAACAGGATGCGCTCGGTCGTGGTGGTCTTGCCGGCATCGATGTGGGCCATGATGCCGATGTTGCGGACCTTTTTCAGGTCGGTGAGCACGTCCTGTGCCACAGGGTTCCTCCGAAAAGTAGAGAGTGGAAGGGTGCCGCCCGGGCGCGGCACTCCTACGAGTGCAACGCCCGGACGACGAAAAGTGTTACCAGCGGTAGTGGGCGAAGGCCTTGTTCGACTCGGCCATCTTGTGCGTGTCCTCGCGGCGCTTGACAGCGGCGCCCAGACCGTTGGAGGCGTCGAGGATCTCGTTGGTGAGACGCTCGGTCATCGTCTTCTCGCGACGGCCCTTGGCGTAGCTGGTGAGCCAGCGCAGCGCCAGGGTGTTGGCGCGGTGCGGCTTGACCTCGACCGGCACCTGGTAGGTCGAGCCGCCGACGCGGCGGCTGCGGACCTCGAGGGTCGGGCGGATGTTGTCGAGCGCCTTCTTGAGCGTGGCGACCGCGTCCTGGCCGGACTTGGTCGAGACGCCCTCGAGCGCGTCGTAGACGATGCGCTCGGCGAGGCCCTTCTTGCCGTCGAGGAGGATCTTGTTGACGAGCTGGCTGACGACCGGCGAGCCGTACACCGGGTCGGCGACGACGGGGCGCTTCGGAGCGGGACCCTTGCGAGGCATTACTTCTTCTCCATCTTCGCGCCGTAGCGGCTGCGAGCCTGCTTGCGGTTCTTGACGGCCTGGGTGTCCAGGGCGCCGCGGACGATCTTGTAACGAACGCCGGGCAGGTCCTTCACACGGCCGCCGCGGACGAGCACCATCGAGTGCTCCTGCAGGTTGTGGCCCTCACCGGGGATGTACGCGGTGACCTCGGTCCCGTTCGAGAGCTTGACGCGGGCGACCTTGCGGAGCGCCGAGTTCGGCTTCTTGGGGGTGGTGGTGTAGACACGGGTGCACACGCCGCGCTGCTGGGGGTTGGACTTCAGGGCGGGGGCCTTGGTCTTGGTGACCTTCGGCGTCCGGCCCTTCCGAACCAACTGCTGAATGGTTGGCACTGAACTTCTCCTTATATGGACTGCACGGTGACAGTTGTTGCTTTTTCCCCGCACCCCGATCCACCCGCTTCGCGGGTCGTTCCGGGGGTGAGGAGTATCGGACCGATGGCGGACATGCCGCCGTTCTGCCGATATGCCGTGGGGGCGTGGGTTCCGTGCGGTTCCCTCGCCCATCGGATGAGTACGTGCCGGTCCGCCTGCTCCCTCGCCCGGTCCTGAAACCGGGCATGGAGCAAGCGCACGACAGAGCGCACACCCGATAAATACTATCGTCCGCGCGGTGGGCGGTCAAATGAGCGAGGGCATGCTAGCGCCCTGTCCGCGCAGGGCGGAATCGCGCTACGCACGGTGAATTCCGAGGTGATCCGAGCGCGCCCCGTCCGCGCCCCTTGGCCGTTCGCGTCTGACATCCACTATATCTATGCCACTCTTGCCGGATCGTCCGCTCCACGAGCCCTGCGAGAGGCAGCCATGCAGACCTTCGAACGCGCCGTCATCGGCGGCCTCAAGCTCGACCGCGCCGACCAGGACGCGTCCAGCCGTCACGTCCTCGACCTGGCGCGCGCGGACGGCGGGATTGTCGTGACCTCCAACGTCTCCATCACCCGCCACTTGCGCACGGTCGGCCTCCCGGAGCTGGAGGAGCAGACGTCGTTCTGGACCGTGGACGGCGTCCCGCTCACCTGGCTGCTGCGCATCGCGGGCAAGGGGCGCTTCCCGCGCGTCACCGGCACGGACCTGATGAACGGTGTCATCGAGCATCCCCGCTCCGAGGGCCTGCGGATCGGGATCGTCGGGGCCGCCGCCGTGGAGGCGGAGGCGTTCTACCGGGCGCGCAGGCACGACCACGTCCACGGCGCCGACCTCCCGTTCGCGGAACCCGGCAGCCCCGAGCTGGTCGACGCGGCGAGCGCGTTCATCGAACGGGTCCGGCCGGATGTGCTGTTCGTCTGCCTCGGCTTCCCGAAGCAGGAGCACCTCATCCTCGAGCTCCGCCGGAGGCACGGGGACGACGGCATCGTCTTCATCGGGGCTGGGGCCGCCGCGCAGATGAACACCGGGCAGTTCCCGCGGGCGCCCCGCCTGCTGCAGCGCCTCGGGCTGGAGTGGGTATGGCGGATGGGCCAGGACCCGTCGCGCCTGGTGAAGCGGTACCTGCTGCAGGACCTGCCCTGGCTGGTCGGGATGATCCCCGTCGCGCTGGCCGAGCGGTTCCGCGCCCCGCAGGCCGCGGCAGCCCCTGCTGCTGCGTCCGCGTCGGCTCCCGATCAGGCGCCGGCCTGACCTCGGCGGGCTCCCCGCTGATCCGTCCCGTTTCGGGTCATGCACCCTTACTCGTCGTCCGGCCGCTCCCAGGGCCAGCGCGGCCTCCCGCGCTGGCGGAAGCGGCCGACGAGCACGAGCTGGTAGAGCAGCGTGATCAGGAAAGCGGCCAGTCCGGTCGTGATCGCGTACAGGCTGCCGAGCTGGCCCGCCGCGAAGAGGACGAAGTGGAGGACGTCGCCGGTGGCGAACGCGCCGGCCACTCCCCCGGCGACGCAGTAGGCGAGGTAGCAGGCGATGCCGGCGCCGAGGGCCGTGAGCGGCGCGATCCGCTGCTGGTCGCCGGGCACACGGGTCCCCGTGACGATCAGGAGGGCGAGCAGCACCGCCACCGCGGCGCCCGTCATGACCGGTCCGACCAGCGGCCCGGCGGACGGGTCCGCGATCACCTCGGTGTCGGTCGCGAGCGAGAGCAGGCCGAACGCGGCGACGAGGACGGCGAGGTACAGCCCCGCCGCGAAGCACGCGACGATGACCGCGTAGGCGCGCTCCTCACGCATGGGAGCTCCCTCGGATCGGGTCCGGGTGGGACGGGTCGCTGACGGTCAGTACCCCTGCTGAGCGTACGCGTTGGCGGCCTGGTTCTGGGCGTCGGCGAGCTGCTGCTCGTAGTCGGCCTGCGCCTCCGCGTTGCGCGCCTTCAGCTTGCGCCCGCGCCCGGCGAGCCAGGCGCCCGTCCAGACCGACATCTCGCGGGCGATGACGCCGGCGAGGACGGCGAACGGGTTGACCCACGCGCGGCTCAGCACGAGCGACTGCTCGTCCGCGTTGCGCTGCCAGAAGTGGGCGTCGACGAGGCCGGCGCCGATGTAGACGAGGTAGACGAAGACGGCGACGAAGAGTCCGCCGAGGATGTACGCCCACCAGCGCGCCCGGTTGATGATCTGGATGAGCACGACCATCCCGACGAAGAACGCCACGATGGGCGCCCAGCCGGAGTACTGGGACGTGAAGTACTGGGTGAGCACGGGCAGGAACTCGCTGCTCGGCGTCAGCATCGCGCCGACGACCACCACGGCGACGGCCCACAGCACGGCGAACGCGACGGTCCCGACGAGGGCGATAAGGATGCCGACGCCGCGATTGCTCTTGCGCTTGGGCGGTTCGGGCCGCTGCAGGAAGATCGGCGCGACCGGCTGCGGGATGAAGGGCGGCGGCGGGGTCTGCGCGGGCGCAACCGGGGCCGCGGTGGCCTCGCCGGGCTGGGCGGCGGGCTGCTGGGACTGCTGGGCCTGCTGGGCGGTCGCCTGCTGGGCGGCCTCCCCCGCGATGATGACGGGCGCGGCCGACTGCGCCGGGGAGGCGGTGTCGACGGTCGCGTCACCGGCGGCGGTGGCGCCGGGTTCCGCGGACGACCGCGCGACGGCGGCGGCGACGTCGTCCGGCGAGGAGGTCACGGGCTCGGGCTCGATCGCTGCGGCCGGCTGGGGTCGGGCGCCGGTCTCGGGCACTTCGGCGGCGTTCTCATCGGCGGACCGGTTCAGATGACCGCGGGCAGACACCGGCGCGGACGGCGGCACCTCCATATCCGGATCCGTGTCGCGCGGTTCGCCGGCGGTCGCCGGCGGTTCGATGGGGGCGGCCTCCACCGCGGACTCGGCGTGCGGCGCGGGCTCGGCGGCGGCCGACTCGGCCGGCGCGGTCGCGGGCGGGGTGGCAGGTTCGGCCGACTCCGCGTCCTCCCGCTTCTCGGCGGGTTCGGGTGTCGTGTCGCTCATGCTGGCACTCCTCGCTGCGCCCGGGTGGGCACCCTTTGATGTGGTGCCCACTGTAGCAACGGGGTACGGCGGGGCGAGGGAGGTGGCGCGGGAGCGCGGCTACTTGGAGGGAGTGACCGCCGTTCCCGCGTTGAGCACGTAGATGAAGCCGCTCACCTTGCCGTCGAAGCCCGGGCCATTCGCGGCCGGCCCGACGTTGAGGCCGTTCACCAGGAAGAGTCGTTGGCCTTTTTGCGCGGCGCCGACGAACGCCACGATGTTCGCGTAGTCGCCACGGACGGTGATGGAGACCGGAACGACGGTGAAGTCGTCCTTCGTGACGAGCGTGCTGACGGCGGGCGGCATCCCGGGCACCGCCGTGGGCACAGGGGCCGGCGTCGGCGCCGCTGCGGCCGACGGCGATGGGGTCGGCGTGGCTGTGGATCCGCTCCCGGCGGTGGTCGCCGCCGGCGCGGGCGCCGCCGGGTTCGCGGGCGGGACGAATCCTTGCGCATCCGCGATCTGCGACGCCGTGACCGTCACGCCGTTCGCGGCGGCGAGGGCGCCGAGCTCGTCGAGGAACGCCGGCGCCTGCGCCTCCGAGGGGACGGAGACGCCGATGGCGGCGAGTTGGGATTTGAGCGCGGACAGCCCTTCGCTGTCCTTCTTGAGCTTGTTCAGAGCCACCTGGCTGGTCGCGTTGGCGCTGTCGACCTGCAGCGTCTGCGCGGCTGCGGCGGCCGACTGGTCGAGCTCCGGCTGAATGGCGACCACCCAGCCGAGGACTGCGACGACGACCATCGCCAGCACGGAGCCGATGATCCAGAGACGGGTCTTGTCCATCGTTCTCACTTGCCCTTCGGCGCGAA
Source organism: Leifsonia shinshuensis (assembly GCF_013410375.1). Lineage (NCBI taxonomy): Bacteria > Bacillati > Actinomycetota > Actinomycetes > Micrococcales > Microbacteriaceae > Leifsonia > Leifsonia shinshuensis. Next base: position 1,325,524 of record NZ_JACCFL010000001.1, on the reverse strand, counting down.
GCGCTTGGTGTAGAGGCTCTCGGAAACATGGATGGTCACCGTGGCCTTGTAGACGTTCTTGGCTTCGTCCAGGGTGACGGTGCCGGGGACGACGTCGACGACGCCGGGGATCTTCTGCAGCGCGGCGACCCACGCCGGGACGTTCGGCAGCGCGGCGCTGTTCCCGACGACGGTGACGGTGCCGACGCGCGGACCCTGGAGCGGGTCGGTCGACTGCTGGTAGATCGCCGTCGGCGCGATCGAGTCCACCGCGACCGTGGCCAGGCTCAGGCCGGACGGCTGAGCGGCCCCGACCTTGTCGAGGAAGGCCTTCCAGTCGATCTCGGTGGACGCGCCGGCCTGCTGCGCGGCTTGCGCGAGCGCGACCTGCTTCTGCAGGTCGCGAACGGGCGCGTACCGCGCCTGCTGTGCGAGCAGGGATGCGGTATCGCCGCGGGCGGTGAGCAAGGCGGCCTGCGAGACCACATTCAGGCTGAATGCGCCGCCTGCGGCGATCAGCACCACGAGCACCACTGCCAGCACGCCCCAGCCGAAGCCCCGGCGGGTGCGCGCGTTGCGTCGTTCCGCTCGGACTTCCGGCGGCAGAAGATCGACGCGCGGCTCCATGCCGACGCCCGCGCTCTCGTGCCGCGCCGCCGAGGCGACAGATCCCTTCGGAGCCGCGGCCGCCGTCGTCCCCTTCGGTGGCTTCTGCGGCTTCGCCTTCTTCGGCTCGGTCGTCGAAGCGCGACCCTTCGGGGCTTTCGCCGCCTTCGGCTCGCGTGGTGGCTTTGCGGCCTTGGACGGCGACGCGCCGCCCTTGGCGCGGGCGCCGCGCTTCGGCGCGCCTTCGTCGGTGTCGTCGGCGTCGTTCGTACGCCGTGCGGTGATGCTCATGCTGCGCTCCCGAGTGCGAGGCCGACCGCCGCGGAGAGCGTCGACCTTTTCATCCGCAGGACCGTCGCGTCGAGGTGACGCGACAGCACGACGGCGTGGAAGGGGTCCCCGACAGCGACGGGCAGCCGGGTCATCTCGCTCAACGCGTCGGCGAGCCCGGGAAGCTGGGCGCCGCCGCCGGTGAGGAGGACGTGGTCCACCGGAGTGGTGGGGCGGGTGTTGATGAAGTAGCTGACCGTGTTGCGAAGGCTGGTCAGGAGCTCGCCCGTGACCCGGTAGATGATCTCCACCGCCTGGTGCTCCTGCGGGCTCGAGACCTGCTTGGCGAGCCCGATGGTCGCCTTGATCCGCTCCGCCTCCCCCGGTTCGACCTCCAGCCCGGCGCGCAGCGCCTGCGTGAGCTCGGCCCCGCCGGCCGGTATGATGCGCACGAACTGCGGGATGTTATTGGTCAGGACGACCACGCTCGTCGTGTTGGCGCCGATGTCGATGAGGGCCACGGTGCCCAGCCGGCCGGTGCGGGTGACCAGAGCGCGCGACACCGCGAACGGCAGAAGGTCGACGTCGACCGCGGTGAGACCGGCGAGCGTGACGGCCTTCACGTTGCCGAGCACGGCCTCCTTGACCGCGGCGACCAGCAGGCCGTTGGTGACCGGACCGCTGTCGCCGACCTCCTCGGAGACCGGGTAGAAGTCGAGGAGGGCGTCGGCGACGGGAACCGGCAGCATGTCTTGCACATGGAACGGCAGGCTCTCGCGGATGCGGAGCCGCGACATGCTCGGCACGGTCAGGTCGCGTGCGAGCACGCGCTGGTTGCCCATGCCGAGCACGACCTCCTTGCTCTTGAAGCCGCCCTGCTGCCAGAGCCGGCGCAGGCTCGCGGCGACCGTGTTGGGTTCGAGGACCTCCCCGCGGCTGGCCGCACCGTCGGGCAACGGCACTTCGAAGTGGCGCAGGAGGGTGGGTCTGGGCTTGTGCGGATCACCGAGCTCCACAGCGCGGATGGACGTGCTGCCGATGTCGATGCCGACGATGCTGCGTGCCATGCGGTCCTCCCTTTCTTCAGATGGTTCTGTGCCGTGTCGCCGTCAGGCGAGTCCGAGGAGCGCCAGGTAGGCGTTCCAGATCGTGGGGCCGGCGAGGACGCCGAGCCAGGCTCCGGCCAGCATCCAGGGGCCGAAGGGGATGCCGCTGCCCTTTCGGGCGCGGCGGGCGGCGAGGAGCACGAGCGCGAAGACCCCACCGAGGACGAACGGCGCGAAGCCGCCGATGATGAGCGGCCCCCACCCGAGGTAGCCGAGGAAGACGCCGAGGACGCCCGCGAGCTTGACGTCGCCGAAGCCCATTCCCCCCGGGTACACGAGCGCGAGGAGCAGGTAGCCCCCGTAGAGCACGGCGCCGCCGATCGCCGCGCCGAGCAGCGCGCCCCAGTCTCCGGTGAGCGCCGACGCCGTGCCGAGCAGCGCGGCGCCGACCAGGTAGGACGGCAGGACGATCGTGTTCGGGAGGCGGTGGGTGTCGAGGTCGATCAGAGCGAGCGCGATGCTGATCGCCGCGAGGTACAGGTAGGCGACGACCTCGAGCACACCGGCGGCGAGCGCGGCGCCTGTGGGCTCGGCGGGCGCTTGCGGGCCGGCCCAGAACCACCATGCGACGACGGCGAACGCGACGCCGGTCGCGGCCTCCACCAGCGGATAGCGCACGGAGATGGCGCCGCGACAGGACCGGCAGCGACCGCGCAGCACCAGCCAGGAGAGGACGGGGACGTTGTCGTACGGCTTGATCTCGGTGCCGCAACTGCCGCACGCGCTCGGCGGGGACACGATCGAGCGCCCCGCGGGCACGCGGTACACGACGACGTTGAGGAACGAGCCGATCAGGGCGCCGAAGACGACGACGAAGCCGAGGGCGAGGGCGAAGACCGCGAGCGTCATGAGAGCGGCGCTCCCGTCGATGAGAAGGCGGTCTTGACCTCGATCTCGGTGGCCACGGTGTAGGACGTGGTCCGCGGAGTCGGGAACTTGGGCGGCGGCGAGTTGAGCAGCCGGGTGTCGTAGCTGTACCTCTTCAGGAAGCCGGTGGTACCCGAGCCGCCGGTGCCGACCGGTCCGCGGTACTCCTGAGCGATCGAGCCGGTGACGCAGAGGTAGCCGGCATACGAGGCCGACGAGTAGTTCTGCACCTCGAAGCTGTGGAAGTTCGACAGGATCGCCGCGTTGATCGTGCGCGCGCAGTTGCCGCTGCTGGACGTGGCCTCCCAGGTCAGATAGTCCTTGCTCGAGGAACAGGTCGTATTGGTCCTGGTGGGGAACGGCGTGGGGTTCGTGCAGACCTGCGGGTCCCAGACCCAGACCGCCCCGGCGCCGACCAGCCCGAGCATGTCGTTCGCCGGATCGCTGTAGACGAGCTTGCCGGTGATCCAGGCGAAGTGGTCGGCGTTGATCGTCATCGCGCTGTGCATGGTGCCCTGGACGAAGACATCGCCGGCGGAGCAGCTGTACGGCGAATAGGTGGAGACGATCTCGTTGGCGATCGGGTAGCCCAGGCCGTTGCCCGTGCTCGTGCCGTCCGCGCCGACGCACTTCAAGGTGTTGTTGATCGGCGACGCGGAGCTGGCCCAGTAGTTGGGATCCGTCGAGTTGGTCGGCACGCTCTGCACATAGACGAGGTTGTTGAAGATCTGAGAGGAGGATCCGATCGCGATGGTCTGCCCGTTGGTCGTGTCCGCGAGCGTGCCGGCGTTCGCCGCGGCCGTGCCCGTGGGAGAGCCGGGCGTGCCGCAGAACGCAGGCTTCGATCCGAAGGGCGACGAGCCGGTCGGGTTGAGCTCCGTGTACTTCGTCCACGGCGAGATGACGTTCATGTAACCCGTGCCGCCGGACACCGAGAAGGTGATCTTCGTCGGGCCGGTGTAGAGGCAGCCCGGCACCGGCACCTTGGCCGGGATGTCCGTGCGGACCTGATCGAGCTGCGCCTGAGGCGGCGGCATCGTGATGAGCGCCGAGTTCTGCGGCGCGCCCGCGTTGAACACCGGCGTGCCGGAGCAGTTCGTCTGCGTGTACAGGTTGCCGGACGAGTTGCGGTTGGGATTGGCCGTCGTAACCTTCTGCTTGAACGTTCCGCCGCAGATGTTCAGGGTGTCGTTCGAGTGCACCTGGCCGTCGAAGGTGTCACCGGCGATGAAGTTGATGAGGCAGGTCGCCGGGCGGCTGGTGCCCGACCAGGCATACGCCTTGGGGCAGTTGCCGCTGTTCAGCGCGGGGTCGAGCTCTTCGTAGTCGGTGAAGTAGACGTAGTTGGTGAAGCCGGTCTGCTTGATGTTCGCGACGACGCTGCGGGTGACATTGTCGACCTTTCCCGTGGCGCGGATGTGCAGGATGCCATTGCTCGCGTACTTGGAGTTGTCGACCTCGTAGCGGAACGACGCGTTGGCGGGCAAGCCGTCGGTGAGCGGGACCGTCGCCCAGGATCCTCCTGCGGTGATCCCGAAGGCCGGGTTGGCGTTCGCCCCGGTGGGCAGGGTCACCGTGCCCTGCGAGTTGTTCGCGATGGTGAAGGGCGAGCTCGGGTTTCCGTACTGCTGGTAGCTGGGGTCGTTGGTGAGCCTGCCCTGGTACTCGCCGATGCCGGCGAAGGCGGCCGACATCGCAGCATCCCAGTCGGAGTCGTGGTTCGAGCGGACCAGGCCGGAGACCGCGAACGACATCGTCGTCGCGACGAGGAGGAGCAGGACGGCAGCGATGCCGACGACCATCGCCAGGGCGACGCCGCGGTCGCGGGTCGCGCGGAGCCGGCGGAGGCGCCGGTGCAGGAGTGCGATCATCACGACCCCGATCCGATGTTGGCCATGCCGATCGTGTTGGTCAGCGTCACGGCGTTGGCCGCTCCGGTCGGCTGGATGGTGATGGTGACCTGCACCGACGCGATCGTGGCGCGGGCTTGCCAGGTGACCAGGTTCGCGGGGAGGAGTTCGGCGCCCGTCTTGTCGAAGTAGCGGAACACGGTGGTGGTCGACGGGATCGAGTTGCAGAGCGACCGCTGGGTGTACGTCGACGAGAAGGTCCAGTTGCCGTTGACCCCCGCCACCGTGGTGGTCGCGGGGTACTGCTTCTCCACCAGGGTCCCGGTCGTGGCGTCGTAGGTGACCATGACCGGGGACTCCCCTCCGCTCAGGTTCACGTACGCGTAGAACGTGATCAGCTTCGCGCTGGCCGTGATGATCGCCGGGTCGCTCTGCTGACCGCCCACCACCGGGTTGGTGAGCGGATCGGGCGTCGCCGCGCGGATCATCCGCGCCACCTGGTTCATGCCGTTGGCGGCCTGCCGCGTGCCGCCGTCGATCGACTGCGACAGGCTGACCGTGTGTGTGGCGGTTGCGAACAGCGATACGGCCAGCGCCGTAACGACAGTGGTCAGGGCGATCGCGACCAGCAGCTCGATCAGCGTGAGGCCTGCGTCGCGCGTCTGCGCGGCGCGGATCCGGAGGAGGCGCGCCAACCGGATCATGGCGCCCTCGGATCGAGCGTGAAGATGTTACCGGCGGTGAAGGCCGGGCTGCCTGCCGGAAGCGTGATGCTCGTGGAGGCGACGACGGGTGACGTGGAAACGGTGTCGGTCTTGTTGGCGAGCGAATACAGTTTCCAGCTGCCGTACGGCAACGCGAGCGTGACGGAATTCGTGGCGGCCTTCGCGAAGGCCATCGACATGCCTGTCGCGCAACCGGGGTCTCCGACCGTCGCCGCGGCCGCTGCGCTGACAGCGACCAGCCAGCGGCCGGAGATCCCGGTCACGGTGACCAGCTTCATCGTCACGGTTCCGGTCGATCCGGCGGTGACGCCGATGATCGGATCCGATCGCACACCGACGTTGCCGCTGGCGTTCGGAATGGTCCACGCTGCCGGGTCCACCGAGAGACAGATCGCGGCCCCGCCCCCGGCGGGCCCGACCGGCACGGAGGTCCCTGCGAACGCCTGGTAGCCGGACGAGTACGGGAACAGCGGCGTGCTCGTGGTGGTGACACCGCCGCTAGTGGTCATGGTGACCTGCGCGGTGTAGGCGTCCCCCTGAGGGACGTAGGTCACCGTGAGGTTCGTCGGGAACATCGTGGTCGCCGGCGAGCCCGGCGCGAGGGTGAGCTTCGGCGTCGCCGCGGTGTCGTACTGCTTGTCGAGCACCGAGGACTGCCCGGCGGTCACCGGGACGCTCAGCTTGAGCGGCTGCTGCTGGTCCCCGCTGATCCGGCCGTCGCCCGTGGCGCCGATGGTCACCACGTAGGAGCCGGGGACGACCTTGAGCACGTAGCTGCAGCCGTCGACATCGGTCGCGGGTGGAGCGGGGCTGACCGTGGTGGCGGTGTTCGGCGTGATCGTGCTGTCGACGGCGATGCCGATCGGAATGCCGGCCACTCCCACGCCGGCGGCGTTGCGGACGTGGACGATGATCGTACCGGTCGTCGGGTCGTTGATCGGGCCGGCCGGGGCGAGCAGAGTGCTCGCCTGCACCGGACTGGCGCCTGCGCTCATCCCGGACCAGGTGACGGCGACGTTGAGGGTCTTATTCTGCAGCAGGCCGGAGGTGCCGCAGTCGGACGCGGTGCCGGCGTTGGTCAGCCAGCCCGCGGACCTGGTTACGGTGTAGGTGGTGCCGTCGACCGTGGTCGTGGTGACCCCGCTGAGGACGCTGAAGACGTCGGTGGAGGAGCGGGCCTGGTCGATGGCTTGCGCTGCCAGGTTGGCTGCGACCTCGCTCGACCGATTCGAGCGCGTGATGGTCATCGCGCTGGTCAGCAGGTAGGCGACGAGAACCGAGAGGAGACCGAAGACCATCATGGCGACGAGTACCTCGATGAGAGTGAACCCCTGTTCGCGGGTTTCGTGACGGGGACGGGTGTTGAAGCGGATCATGGGTTCACCTCCCTTGTTCGGGTCCGGGGGTGGTTGGTGGATCAGGGTCCGCGAGAGTGCGGAAGCGGGGCGCCGCCTGGTGGCAGCGCCCCGCTGTCAGACGTGACTGAGACTTACGGGCAGGTACCGAGGGCCGCGCCGTTCGCCTGGTCGATCTTGAACTTGTTGCCGGTGGCGCTGGTGATCTGGATGCAGAAGGCGGTCGAGTTCGGGGCCACCGTTCCGAAAGTCGGCCCGGTGTTTCCCGGGCTCAAGGTGAAGCCATACTTCTGCAGGCCCGTCGGGGCGACATTGTCGAACGTCGGGGTTCCGGCGTTTGGTCCCAGGTCGGTGTAGTACGCGACGACCGCCGTCTTCGCGGAGGCGAGGTCCGACTTGACGCTGGCGTCCTTGGCGTTGTTCTGGACCCCAATGTAGATCGGGATGGCGATGGCGGCGAGGATGCCGATGATGATGACCACCACGAGGAGCTCGATCAGGGTGAAGCCCTTCTCGTCCTCCTCGAGCAGCCCCTGACGGCGAGCGTTGAGCTTGCCCATGAGACGGAAGTACATTTCTGTGTCCAATCGGTCGGGTGATGGTGCGGGGGTGGGCGACTGCGAGATTGCCGCCTCGGGGATGACCATATTTGCCAGCAAGTTCGGAGAAATATCCCCCGTTGCAGGGGTTTTGTGGGCGTTTCCTACCCCAGAACTGGGGAGCATTGTGCTATTTGTGCCTCACCGGAGGGCCAGACCATACGTCCTGTCGGACCAGCTCGGCCGCCAGCACGATCCGGGTCCGCGGCGCGCTCGAACAGCGGCATCCGGGCCGGATGCCGCTTGCCGGTGGAATTGCCTGGATCAGCTCCCGACGGCGCCCGCGATCCCGAAGATGGGAAGGTACAGGGCGACGACCATGCCGCCGATCACGACGCCCAAGAAGGCGATCATGAGCGGCTCGATGAGCGAGGTGAGCTGCTCGGTGGTGGACTCGACTTCCGCCTCGTAGAAGTCGGCGATCTTGTCGAGCATGGTGTCCAGCGAGCCGGCGTCCTCGCCGACCGCCACCATCTGGGTGACCATCGCCGGGAACACCGTCTGCTTACTCAGCGGCGTCGCGATCGACTCGCCCTGGCGCACGCCCTCGGCGACCTCCACGAGCGAGTTCTCTATCACCCAGTTGCCGCTGGTCTCCCCCACGATCCTCAGGGCCTGCAGGATCGGCACACCCGCGGAGATCATGTTCGCGAAGTTCCGGCTGAACCGCGCGATCGCGATCTTCTTGATCAGGGCGCCGAATACGGGCATCCGGAGCTTGAACGGATCGAGCCGGCGACGGACGTTCTCGTCGTTCTTGTGGCGCGGCCACCAGATCGCGAAGGCGATGGCGACGACGGCGATGAGCGGCGCTATCCACACCATCTGGTGGGAGATGATCACGAGCAGTTCTGTGGGCGCCGGGAGCTGTTTGCCCAGCCCGGTGAACATCTTCTCGAAGATCGGCACGATGAAGATCAGCATCGCCAGGACGCCGACCAGCGACATGATCAGCACGATGACCGGGTAGGTCATCGCCGACTTGATCGCGCCGCGGAGCTTCACCTCCTTCTCGAAGTTGTCGGCCACCGCCTCCAGAGCACCGTCGAGGAAGCCGCCGGTCTCCCCCGCGCGGACCATGTTGATCATGAGCGGAGGGAAGACGATCGCGTGCTTGCGCATCGCCTCCGAGACCGCAGTGCCGGCTTCGACCTGATCGCGCACGTCGCCCAGGACGGTCTGCAGCTTCTTGTTGGCGGACTGCTCGGCGAGGATGTTCAGCGTGCGCAGCAGGGACAGGCCTGCGCCGATCATGGTCGCCATCTGGCGGCTCATGATCGCGAGGTCCTTGAGTTTGACCCCCGAGCCGCCGCCGAACTTGATCTCCCGGTTCAGGCCGGTGCCGGCCGCGGCCTCTGTGATGGCGACGGGCGAGAGGCCCATGGTGCGCAGGCGAGAGGCGACAGCGGCCTCGCTGGAGGCGTCGACGCGGCCCTTGACGACCTTGCCGTCGGCGTCGCGACCTTTGTAGTTGTACGGGGTGGTGACCGGCATCAGCGCACCACCGTCCCGGAGTAGCTGTCGCCGAAGTCCGGGCCGCTCGACATGACCGACGACTCCGCAGGCGATTCGACGCGCTGGATGAGGCGGTTGAGGCCCTCCACGTCATGAGCCTTCTCCACTGCGGCGTGCCGCGTGATGACGCCCGAGTTGACCAGGTCGGCCAGGTGCTGGTCCATCGTGCGCATGCCCGACTCGCGTCCGGCCTGCATCATGGAGGCGATCTGATACGTCTTGCCCTCGCGGATGACGTTCGCGATGGCTGGCGTCATCATCAGGATCTCCGTGGCCACAACACGGCCCTTGCCGTTGGCGCGCTTGATGAGCGTCTGCGAGACGACGCCCTGCAGGGTGCCCGCCAGCTGGGCGCGCACCTGGTCCTGCTGATGCGGCGGGAAGACGTCGATGACGCGGTCGATGGTCTGCGGCGCGTCCTGCGTGTGCAGCGTCGCGAACACCAGGTGGCCGGTCTCGGCGGCGGTCAGCGCGACCGAGATCGTCTCCAGGTCGCGGAGCTCGCCGATGAGAATGACGTCGGGGTCTTGGCGCAACACGTGCTTGAGGGCGTTCGCGAAGCTGTGGGTGTCGTGCCCGACCTCCCGCTGGTTCACGATCGATTTCTTGTGCTCGTGCATGAACTCGATCGGGTCCTCGACCGTCACGATGTGGTCCGAGCGCGTGCTGTTGACCAGGTCGATGAGCGCGGCGAGCGTCGTCGACTTGCCGGAGCCGGTCGGGCCGGTGACGAGGACCAGACCGCGCGGAAGCTGCGAGAATTGGCCGACGGCATCGGGCACCCCCAGGGCGGAGAGCTGCTTGATCTCCGTCGGGATGAGGCGGAACGCCCCACCGTACGAGCCGCGCTGCTGGTAGAGGTTGACGCGGAAACGGGAGTTGGCCGAGATCGTGAACGCGAAATCGAGCTCGTGCTCGCGCTCGAAGATCTGCAACTGCCGTTCGTCCAGCAGGCTCATCAGCGCCTTTCTCGTGCGGTCGTGGTTCCACGGCTCGGTGCTCGCCGCGGGCCGCAGTCCGCCGTCGACACGGATGGTCGGAGGCGCACCCACGGTGACGTGGAGGTCGGAGGCCTTCTGGAAGACGACCTCGTGGAGGGCTGCGATCAGGTCTTTGTCGGCCTTCTCGAGTGCTTCCCGCTCGGGCTGGGTGAGCGTCTCGTCGATTTCGGGGATCTCCGGCCGGCTCGCGACCGGCTCGATGATCTGGAAGTCCGGCGTCGGGGTGGCGGCACGGCGGCCTTCGGGGATCAGCCGGCGAACGGGGTCGTGCGCCTCAGTGACTGCCGGGGTCTGGTCAGGACCGGAGTCGAGCGACCAGACGACGGAGGACGATGTCGGCGGGTCGTACGCGGGCTGCGGGGCGGCGGCCGACACGGCCGGCGGGATGTAGGGCGGCGGGTCGTACGCGCCCGGCTGCTCGTATGCGGCGGGCGGCTCGTACGCCACCGGCGGCTCGTACGCCGCTGGCGGCTCGTACGCCGCCGGCGGCTCATACGCCACCGGCTGTGCGGCGCCGGTGGGAGGTTCGTACGCGGGCGCCGGGTAGGCCGGGGCCTCGAACGCCGAGAAGGACGGCGACGGGGGCATCAACGGCACACCGGCACCGGGAGCCCAGCCGGCCGCCGACGCACCTGGCGGCGTCACCGGGATCTCGTACATCGGCTTCTCGCTCGGCGGCGGGAACCCGCCCCAGCTCTCGTCGTTCGTTGTCATCGGCCCTCCTAGGCGACCACTCTCAGGATCTCTTCGACGGACGTCATGCCGCGCTTGACCTTCTCCCAGCCGTCCTCGCGCAGGGTCAGCATCCCCTGCGCGCGGGCGACCCGGCCGATGTCGGCGCTGGAGGCACGATCGACGGTGAGGCGCTCGATCTCCTCCGTCACCGCCATGACCTCGTGCACCGCGATGCGACCCCGGTACCCCGTGTTCGAGCAGGCCGGGCAGCCCGCGGGAACGAAGACCGGCGGCAATTGCTCGTCCGGAACCTCGAACCGCATCCTCCGCAGATCGTCGTGCGTGTACGTCCCCGGCTTCTTGCAGCGGTCGCACAGCCGGCGGGCGAGGCGCTGGGCGACCACGCAGTCGAGGGCGGAGCCGACCAGGAACGGCTCGATGTCCATCTCGGTGAGCCGGGTGACTGCGCTGGGCGCGTCGTTGGTGTGCAGGGTCGAGAGTACGAGGTGGCCCGTCAGCGACGCCTCGATGGCGATCTGGGCGGTCTCGTGGTCGCGGATCTCGCCCAGGAGCACCACGTCGGGGTCGCTGCGGAGGATGCTCCGCAGCGCGCTCGCGAACGTGAGGCCCGCCTTCGGGTTCACCTGCACCTGGTTGATGCCGTGCATCCGGTACTCCACCGGGTCCTCGACCGTGATCACGTTGATCTCCGGCCGGGCGACAGCATTCAGCGTCGTGTACAGGGTGGTCGACTTGCCCGAGCCGGTCGGGCCGGTGACCAGGATCATCCCGTACGGCTTCGAGTAGGACGCCTTGTAGGTCTCGAAGTTGCGCTCGAGCAGATTGAGGTCCGTGAGCGTCATCCCGGTGTTCGTGTTGTCCAGGATCCGCATGACGACCTTCTCGCCCCACACCGTCGGGAGTGTGGCGACGCGCAGGTCGATCTGGCGGCCGCCGTGCACCACCGACATGCGGCCGTCCTGCGGCTTGCGGCGCTCGGCGATGTCGATGTCGCTCATGATCTTCAGCCGCGAGATGACACCGTTCTGGATGGCCTTGGGCGCGCTCTGCATCGCGTGCAGCACGCCGTCGATGCGATAGCGGACCCGCACGTCGTGCTCCGCCGGCTCGATGTGGATGTCGGAGGCGTGGTCCTGGATGGCCTGGCTCACGAGCAGGTTCACAAACCGTACGATCGGCGCCTCGTCGTCCGTCTCCGTCAGCAGACTCTGATCCTCGGCGGGAGCGGACTCCTCCTCGAGCGTGGTGGTGAGGTCGCTGAGCTCGTCGTCGGCGCGGATGTGGCGGTCGATCGCGGTGAGGAGGTCGGACTCCTCCGCGACGAGCGGGGTCACGCTCATCCGGGCGGCGGCGCGGACGTCGTCGATCGCGAAGACGTTCCCGGGGTCGGCCATCGCCAGGATGACCGAACCGTCCACGACGCCCACCGGCAGCACAGTGTGGCGGCGGCAGATCGCACCGGGGATCAAGCCGACCGCGGCGCGATCGACGGGATAGTCGGCGAGCTCGACGAACGGCAGGCCCGCGAGCGCCGCGCGGGCGCGCGCGAGCTGCGCAGGCGTGATCGCACCGCGGCCCAGCAGATCGCGGACGACGGCTTCATCGGAGTTCGGCTCGGTCTCGACCCGGTCGAGGTACTCGATCGGGAGATGGCCGTGCAAGATGAGGATCTCGGTCATGGACGCCACGGGGGACCTCCTCGGATAGGGGTCCTGCCGGCCTCGGGTAGACGGCAGAGCGCCGCCGTCGCCCGGGCGAGTCTCCGGGCGGGGCGAAGCCCTGTCACAGTAACGGCCGCTGAAGTCCGCTCAACAGTCCCGCTTGCGGGTGCCCCATTAAAGGGGGCCAGCGCCTCAGGGTGTGGTTCTCACCGCCGCCGGAGGTCGCCCCGGCGGCTCGCGAGGTAGACGAGGACGCCGGCGAGCACCGCGCAACCCATCGTCGTCATCCAGAACGGGAGAGTGCCTGCGGCGTGGCCTGAGACGGCCTGGACGATGCCGACGACGAAGCTCACCACGGCGACGACGAGCGCCACCGCCGCGAAGCCGACCATCGAGCGGCCGACGGTGTCGGTGTACTCCAGAAGCTGTCTCCACACCCCTCTATTGTCCCGTATGCGTCGCCCGGGGAACGACGAAGGCCCCCGGCAGACGCCGGGGGCCTTCGATCGTGCGGGGAACCTTAGTTGTAGGTGCCCGGGGTGTAGTCGTCCGAGCTGAAGCTGTCGAAGTCGACGAAGCTCAGGTCGTTCTCGCTGAACGCGGAGTCGTCGGCGAAGATGCGGTTGGGGTACCGCTCCGCCTTGGCCTCCTCCGTCGCCTCCACCGAGACGTTCCGGTAGCGGGACAGGCCCGTGCCGGCCGGGATGAGCTTACCGATGATGACGTTCTCCTTGAGACCGATCAGCGGGTCGGACTTGCCCTCCATCGCCGCCTGCGTCAGGACGCGGGTGGTCTCCTGGAAGGACGCGGCCGACAGCCACGACTCGGTCGCCAGCGAGGCCTTGGTGATACCCATGACCTCCTGACGGGCGGACGCCGTCTTCTTGCCCTCGGTCAGCGCCGCACGGTTGATCTCGTTGTACCGCGAGCGGTCGACGAGCTCACCCGGGAGCAGGTCGGTGTCGCCGTGGTCGACGACGGTGACCTTGCGGAGCATCTGACGGACGATGACCTCGATGTGCTTGTCGTGGATCGGCACGCCCTGCGAGCGGTAGACGCCCTGGACGCCGCCCACCAGGTGCTTCTGCACCTCGCGGACGCCCTTCACCCGGAGGACCTCCTTCGGGTCGACGGTGCCGACGATCAGCTGCTGGCCGAGCTCGACGTGCTGGCCGTCCTCCACCAGGAGGGTCGAGCGCTTCAGCACCGGGTAGACGTGCGGCTCGTCGCCGTTGTCCGGGGTCAGGATGACCTTGCGGGACTTGTCCGTCTCCTCGATGACGATGCGGCCGGCGGCCTCGGCGATCGGGGACGCACCCTTGGGGGTACGCGCCTCGAACAGCTCCTGCACGCGCGGCAGACCCTGGGTGATGTCGTCCGCGGAGGCCGAACCACCGGTGTGGAAGGTACGCATCGTCAGCTGCGTTCCGGGCTCACCGATCGACTGGGCGGCGATGATGCCGACCGCCTCGCCGATGTCCACCAGCTTGCCGGTCGCGAGCGAACGGCCGTAGCAGGCGGCGCAGACGCCGACCGCCGACTCGCAGGTGAGCACCGAGCGGACCTTGATGTCGGTCACGCCGGCGGCGACCAGCTTGTCGATGAGCACGTCGCCCACGTCCTCGCCGGCCTTCGCCACGACGTCGCCGTTCGAGCCCACGGCGTCGGCCGCGAGCGTGCGGGCGAACACCGAGTTCTCGACGTTCGGGTCGCGCGTGAGCACGCCCTCGGCGTCGACGGTCGCGATCGGCAGGTCGAGGCCCTTGGTCGTGCCGCAGTCGTCCTCGCGGATGATGACATCCTGCGAGACGTCCACCAGACGACGGGTCAGGTAGCCCGAGTCGGCCGTACGGAGGGCCGTGTCGGCCAGACCCTTACGGGCACCGTGCGTCGCGATGAAGTACTCCGCCACCGACAGCCCCTCGCGGTACGAGGAGATGATCGGACGGGGGATGATCTCACCCTTCGGGTTGTTCACCAGACCACGCATACCGGCGATGTTGCGCACCTGCAGCCAGTTACCACGGGCGCCCGAGGTGACCATGCGGTTGATGGTGTTGTCGACCGGGAAGTTGGCGCGCATGGCCTCGGCCACCTCGTTGGTCGCCTCGGTCCAGATCTTCACCAGCTCCTGGCGACGCTCGAGGTCGGTCGTGAGACCCTTCTCGAACTCCGCCGTGATCTTCGCGGCCTTCTTCTCGTAGCCGGCCACGATCTGCGCCTTGTTCGGCGGGGTCAGGATGTCGCTCAGCGACACCGTGACGCCCGAGCGGGTGCCCCAGTAGAAGCCGGCGTCCTTGATCCGGTCGAGCGCCGCCGCGACCTCCACCTTGGGGTAGCGCTCCGCCAGGGCGTTGACGATCGACGAGATCTGGCCCTTGTCGGCGACCTCCTCCACGTACGGGTAGTCCGCCGGCAGCGCCTCGTTGAAGAGGGCGCGGCCGAGGGTGGTCTCCACGATCGCGGTGGTGGGCTGCGTTCCGGTGTCGGCCGCGTCGGACGGCACGTAGTCGTCCAGGCGGATCTTGACCTTGGCGTTGAGGTGCAGCGTGCCCTGGTCCTTCGCGAGGATCGCCTCGGAGACCGAGGAGAACGCGCGACCCTCGCCCACGGCGCCCTCGCGGACGGTGGTGAGGTGGTGCAGACCGATGATCATGTCCTGCGAGGGCAGGGTGACCGGGCGGCCGTCGGACGGCTTCAGGATGTTGTTCGAGGCGAGCATCAGGATGCGGGCCTCGGCCTGGGCCTCCACCGACAGGGGCAGGTGCACGGCCATCTGGTCGCCGTCGAAGTCCGCGTTGAAGGCGGCGCACACCAGCGGGTGGAGCTGGATGGCCTTGCCCTCGACGAGCTGCGGCTCGAAGGCCTGGATGCCGAGACGGTGCAGGGTGGGAGCGCGGTTCAGGAGGACCGGGCGCTCGCGGATGATCTCCTCGAGGACGTCCCAGACCTGCGGGCGCGAACGCTCCACCATGCGCTTGGCGGCCTTGATGTTCTGAGCGTGGCTCAGGTCGATCAGGCGCTTGATCACGAACGGCTTGAACAGCTCCAGCGCCATCTGCTTGGGCAGACCGCACTGGTGCAGCTTGAGCTGCGGACCCACGATGATGACCGAACGGCCCGAGTAGTCCACGCGCTTGCCGAGCAGGTTCTGGCGGAACCGGCCCTGCTTGCCCTTCAGCATGTCGCTGAGGGACTTGAGCGCGCGGTTGCCGGTGCCCGTGACCGGGCGGCCGCGGCGGCCGTTGTCGAACAGCGCGTCGACGGCCTCCTGCAGCATGCGCTTCTCGTTGTTCACGATGATCTCGGGGGCGCCGAGGTCGAGCAGGCGGCGGAGACGGTTGTTGCGGTTGATCACACGACGGTAGAGGTCGTTCAGGTCGGAGGTCGCGAAGCGGCCACCGTCGAGCTGGACCATCGGGCGCAGCTCCGGCGGGATGACCGGGACGACGTCCAGGACCATCGCGGCCGGCGAGTTGCCGGTCGCCAGGAAGGACGACACCACGCGCAGGCGCTTGATGGCGCGGATCTTCTTCTGGCCCTTGCCGTTGGCGATCTGCTCGCGGAGCAGCTCCGCCTCGGCGCTCAGGTCGAACGCCTGCAGGCGACGCTTGATCGCCTCGGCGCCCATGAACGCCTCGAAGTACAGGCCGTAGCGGTCCACGAGCTCGTTGAAGTCCGCGTCCTCCGGCTTGAGGTCGCCGACCTTGAGGGTGCGGAACGACTCCCACACGCGCTCGAGGCGGGCGATGTCCTCGTCGTAGGACTTGCGGATCTGGCCCATCTCCTTCTCGGAGGTGTCCTTGACGCGACGCTTCTGGTCGGCCTTGGCACCTTCCTCCTCGAGGGCGGCGAGATCGGTCTCCAGGCGCTGCAGACGCTCGGCGACGCGGGCGTCGCGCTGGTCGGCCAGCGTCTTGATCTCCAGGCGCAGCTCGTTCTCGAGGCCCGGGAGGTCGGCGTGACGGCCGTCCTCGTCGACCTCGATCACCATGTAGGCGGCGAAGTAGATGACCTTCTCGAGGTCCTTCGGCGCCATGTCGAGCAGGTAGCCGAGGCGGCTGGGCACACCCTTGAAGTACCAGATGTGCGTGACCGGCGCGGCGAGCTCGATGTGGCCCATGCGCTCACGGCGGACGGAGGACTTGGTGACCTCCACGCCGCAGCGCTCGCACACGATGCCCTTGAACCGGACGCGCTTGTACTTGCCGCACGAGCACTCCCAGTCGCGGGACGGGCCGAAGATCTGCTCTCCGAAGAGGCCGTCCTTCTCGGGCTTCAGCGTGCGGTAGTTGATGGTCTCCGGCTTCTTGACCTCGCCGTAGCTCCAGCGACGGATGTCGTCAGCGGTGGCCAGGCCGATACGCAGCTCATCGAAAGTTGTTGCGTCGAGCAATGTTTCACTCTCTCCTATAGAAGATTCGTCAGTTGGGTCTGGCTACCGGGTCAGATCTCGTCGATCGACGAGGACTCGAACCGGGAGGAGATGTTGATGCCGAGCTCTTCCGCAGCGCGGAAGGCCTCGTCGTCGGCGTCGCGCAGGCTGACCGCCTGGCCGTCGGCCGAGAGGACCTCCACGTTCAGGCAGAGCGACTGCATCTCCTTGATGAGGACCTTGAAGGACTCCGGGATGCCCGGCTCCTGGATGTTCTCACCCTTGACGATGGCCTCGTAGACCTTGACGCGGCCGAGGATGTCATCCGACTTGATGGTCAGGAGCTCCTGGAGCGCGTACGCGGCTCCATAGGCCTCGAGGGCCCACACCTCCATCTCACCGAAGCGCTGGCCACCGAACTGCGCCTTACCACCGAGCGGCTGCTGGGTGATCATCGAGTACGGGCCGGTCGAACGAGCGTGGATCTTGTCGTCGACCAGGTGGTGCAGCTTCAGGATGTACATGTAGCCGACCGACACCGGGTCCGGGTAGGGCTCGCCGGAGCGGCCGTCGAACAGCTGCGTCTTGCCGGAGGACCCGATCAGGCGGTCGCCGTCACGCGTCGGGAGGGTGGCGTCGAGCAGGCCGGCGATCTCCTCCTCCTTCGCGCCGTCGAACACCGGGGTCGCGACCTTGGTGTTCGGGGCTGCGCTGTACGCGGCCTCGGGGAGGTCGGCGGCCCACTTGGGCTTGCCCTTGATCTCCCAGCCGTTCTTGGCGATCCAGCCGAGGTGGATCTCCAGGACCTGGCCGAAGTTCATTCGGCCGGGGACGCCCAGCGGGTTGAGGATGACGTCGACCGGCGTCCCGTCCGCGAGGAACGGCATGTCCTCGACCGGGAGGATCTTGGAGATGACGCCCTTGTTGCCGTGACGGCCGGCGAGCTTGTCGCCCGCGGTGATCTTGCGCTTCTGGGCGATGTAGACCACCACGCGCTGGTTCACGCCGGAGCCGAGCTCGTCGTCGCCGTCCTGCGCGTCGAAGACCTTGACACCGATGATGGTGCCCTCCTCGCCGTGCGGGACCTTGAGGGAGGTGTCGCGCACCTCGCGGCTCTTCTCGTTGAAGATCGCGCGGAGCAGGCGCTCCTCGGCCGACAGCTCGGTCTCGCCCTTCGGGGTGACCTTGCCGACCAGGATGTCGCCGGGGCGCACCTCGGCGCCGATGCGGATGATGCCGCGCTCGTCGAGGTCGGCCAGGAGGTCCGGGCTGACGTTCGGGAGGTCGCGGGTGATCTCCTCCTTGCCGAGCTTGGTGTCGCGGGCGTCGACCTCGTACTCCTCGATGTGGATCGAGGAGAGGGTGTCGTCCTTCACCAGGTTCTGGCTGAGGATGATCGCGTCCTCGAAGTTGTGGCCCTCCCACGGCATGAACGCCACGAGCAGGTTCTTGCCGAGCGCGAGCTCGCCGTTCTCGGTCGCGGGGCCGTCGGCGACGACCTCCCCGGCCTCGATGCGGTCGCCCTCGTCCACGACCACGCGGTGGTTGTACGACGTGCCCTGGTTAGAGCGGTCGAACTTGCGCAGGTAGTAGGACTTGATCGTGCCGTCGTCGGCCTGGACGGTCACGGCGTCGGCCGAGACCTCGGTGACCACACCGGACTTCTCGGCGGTGACCACGTCACCGGCGTCGATGGCCGCGTAGCCCTCCATACCGGTTCCGACCACCGGGCTCTCCGAGCGGAGCAGCGGCACCGCCTGGCGCTGCATGTTCGCACCCATGAGGGCTCGGTTGGCGTCGTCGTGCTCGAGGAACGGGATGAGCGAGGTGCCCACCGAGACCATCTGGCGCGGGGAGACGTCCATGTAGCCGATCTCGTCGGCGGGGATCAGGTCGACCTCGCCGCCCTTCTGACGGGCCAGGACGCGCTCCTCGGTGAAGTGGCCGCTCGGGTCGAGCGGGGCGTTGGCCTGCGCGACGACGAAGTCGTCCTCCTCGGAGGCGGTCAGGTAGTCGATCTGGTCGGTGACCCGGCCGTCGACGACCTTGCGGTACGGCGTCTCGATGAAGCCGAACGAGTTGATCCGCGCGAACGACGCGAGCGAGCCGATCAGACCGATGTTCGGGCCTTCCGGCGTCTCGATCGGGCACATGCGGCCGTAGTGCGACGGGTGGACGTCGCGGACCTCGACGCCCGCGCGCTCACGGCTCAGACCACCCGGGCCCAGCGCCGACAGGCGGCGCTTGTGGGTCAGGCCCGCGAGCGGGTTGTTCTGGTCCATGAACTGCGAGAGCTGCGAGGTGCCGAAGAACTCCTTGATCGCGGCGACGACGGGTCGCACGTTGATCAGGGTCTGCGGGGTGATCGCCTCGATGTCCTGCGTGGTCATGCGCTCGCGGACGACGCGCTCCATGCGGCTCAGGCCCGTGCGGACCTGGTTCTGGATGAGCTCGCCGACGGCGCGGATGCGACGGTTGCCGAAGTGGTCGATGTCGTCGGTGTCGAGACGGATGTCGGTCTCGACACCGTTGCGCAGGCCCTTGATCGTGGTCTGGCCGTCGTGCAGGGCGACCAGGTACTTGATCGTGGCGATGATGTCCTGGACGGTCAGCACCGAGTCCGTCAGCGGGGCCTCGAGGCCGAGCTTGCGGTTGATCTTGTAACGGCCGACCTTGGCGAGGTCGTAGCGCTTCGGGTTGAAGTAGAAGTTGTCCAGCAGCGCACGTGCGGCCTCGGCGGCGACCTGCTCGCCCGGACGCAGCTTGCGGTAGATGTCCTTCAGCGCCTCCTCCTTGGTGAGGATGGCGTCCTTCTCGAGGGTCAGCTCGATCGACTGGAAGCCGGCGAACTCGGCGAGGATCTCCTCGCTGGTGAGACCGAGGGCCTTCAGGAAGACGGTGACCGACTGCTTGCGCTTGCGGTCGATGCGGACACCGACCTGGTCGCGCTTGTCGATCTCGAACTCGAGCCACGCGCCGCGGCTCGGGATGATGCGCGCCGAGTAGATGTCCTTGTCGGAGGTCTTGTCGGCTGCGGCCTCGAAGTAGACGCCCGGCGAGCGGACGAGCTGGGAGACGACGACACGCTCGGTGCCGTTGATGATGAAGGTGCCCTTCTCGGTCATGAGCGGGAAGTCGCCCATGAAGACCGTCTGGGTCTTGATCTCACCGGTGAGGTGGTTCATGAACTCGGCCTCGACGTAGAGCGGGGCAGCGTAGGTCTTGCCCTTCTCCTTGCACTCGTCGATCGAGTACTTCTTCTCCTCCAGGAACGGGTTCGTGAACGAGAGCTGCATGGTCTCGCCGAGGTCCTCGATGGGGGAGATCTCCTCGAAGATCTCCTCGAGGCCCGTGTTGGCGGGCAGATCCTGGCGACCCTGTGCCTCGGCCTCGGCGACGCGTGCCTTCCACGCGTCGTTGCCGACCAGCCAGTCGAAGCTCTCCGTCTGCAGTGCGAGCAGATCGGGAACGGTGAGGGTGTCCGTGATCTTGGCGAACGAAAGACGAGATGCGGCTCGTCCGTTCTTGGGTGTCTTGTCGGTGTTGGTTGCGTTGCGCGCAGCAGCCAAGGAAATAACCTCCGTGGGCCCCGTCGGGCCAGTTACTGTCGGTCGAGATGTGGTGTTGTGAGGGACGAGGACTCCCAGACACGTCTCGCGGCGCCGTATCTGACCCGGAGAAACCGGGCCCAGACGCGCGCGGGGAAAGTCAGAGCCGACCGCAATATGAAGGCAAGGGTGTGCGTGGGAGCGCAAAGAACCACTATATGTCAAACTGACGCGCCGTGTCCAGTCTTTTCTTGACCGGAGGCGCAGTCTCGGTGTATAACCGCGCGGCCGCCCAGATATTCCCGGGTTATTTCAGGCGCGGGGGCAGGGAGTCCACGGTCGCGATCACGGCCTCCTCGCGGGAGCGCGGCCGCCAGCCGAGCAGGGTCCGCGCCTTGGCGGACGAGCCGTTGCGGTAGACGCCGATGTCCGGCAGCGACCCGCGCACCCGGCGGCTGAACGGGGCCACGGCCTTCAGGACCCAGGACGGCATGAGACGGGTCTGCACGCGGTCGCCCGCGGGCGAGCCGAGGTGGCCGCGGATGATGAGCGCGAGCTCCGGTGCGCCGAGCGCATCGCCGGCGGTGGCGAGGAAGCGCTCGCCCGCCGCCTCCGGCTTCGTCATCGCGAGCAGGTGCAGGCCGGCGACGTCGCGAACGTCCACGACGCCGAAGTACACGTCGGGCAGGCGCGGGAGGCGGCCCTCCTTGACGAGCTTCACCAGCTCGACCGAGCTGGAGTAGTCGGGGCCGAGCACCGGGCCGAGGATGCCGACGGGATTGACGGTGGCGAGCTGCAGGTCGCCACCCTCCTTGGCGATGAAGTCCCAGGCGGCGTGCTCGGCGAGGGTCTTGGAGCGGACGTAGGCGCTGATCGGGCGGCCGCTGTCGAGCTCGGTCCAGTCCACCTCGGTGAACGGCTGCCGCGTCGGCGCGTGGCCGTAGCCGATCGCGGCGAAGGAGGAGGTGAGGACGACCCGCTCCACGCCGGCGTCGCGGGAGGCCCGGAGCACGCGCAGGGCGCCCTCCCGCGCCGGCCGCACCAGCTCGTCGGGGTCCTTCGGCTCGGTCATCGGGAACGGGGAGGCCACGTGCAGGACGAACCGGCAGTCTGCCACCGCGTCGGCCCAGCCCGCGTCGTCGAGGAGGTCGGCGACGGCGAACTCCAGCCGGTCCCCCGCGTCGTCGATGCCCCCCGCCGCCAGCTGCGACCGCACGTCGGCGGCGCGCTGCGGGGACCGGATGGTCGTCCGCACCTGGTACCCCGCGTTCAGCAGGGCGAGCACGCAGTGCGCCCCCACGAACCCCGAGCCGCCCGTCACCAGTACCCGATCACTCATGCGCCCATCCTCCCTCGCCCAGCCGCCGAGCACAGGGAAAACGTCGTGAATCAACCGGATCGGGCGACGGTTTTCCTGTGCTCGGCGGCTAGCGGCGGACGAGTGCGATGGCCTGGGCGCGCGAGGAGACGCCGAGCTTGGCGAAGATCGCGTTGATGTGGGTCTTGACCGTGGCGCCGCCCACGAACAAGGCGGAGGCGATCTCGCCGTTGCTGAGGCCGTCCGCGACGAGGCCCAGCACCTCCGCCTCGCGCCGGGTCAGCGCGGGGAAGCGCTCCACCAGCGCGCCCGCCGGGTCGGGCTTCGCGGGCGCGGCGGAGGTGAGCGAGCCGATGATGCGGGCGCCGACCTCCGGAGCGAAAGTCGCCTGACCGCGGGCGACCGCGCGGACGGCGGCGGCGAGCTCGGCGCGGCCGGCGTCCTTGGTGAGGTAGCCGCGCGCGCCCGCCCGCAACGCGGTGAGGATCGAGTCGTCGTCCGCGAAGGTCGTCAGCACGAGCACGGCGGAGCCCGGCGCCTCGCGCGCGATCCGCTCGGTCGCGCCCACACCGTCGAGCACCGGCATGCGGAGGTCCATCAGCACCACGTCGGGACGCTCGGACACGGCGAGCGCCACCGCCTCGGCGCCGTCGGCGGCGGACCCCACGACCTCCATGTCCGGCAGCAGGCCGAGGACGGTGACCAGGCCGTCGCGGATGATCGCCTGGTCGTCGGCGACGACGACGCGGATGCGCTCCCCCGGCGCCGCCTGGCCGCTCTGGCCGCTGTGGCCGCTCTGGCCGGCCTCGCCGCTCACGCCAGCCTCGCTTCGGCCGTCACGGTGAACCGGCCGTCGCGCGCCGCGGCCGCCACCGATCCGCCGAGCGGGAGGGCGGCGAAGCGCTCGCGCATCCCCTCCAGGCCGTGGCCGCCTCCCGAGGACGCGAGCTCGGCGGCGAGCGCGGGGACGGCCGCGGAGGACGCCGGCAGCGGGGAGGAGACGGTGAGCAGCACGCGCTCAGTCTGCCAGGCGAGCGCGGCGTCCACCGGCTGCCCCGGCGCGTGCTTGCGCGCGTTGCTCAGCGCCTCCTGCAGCGCGCGCTGCAGGGCCGTCGCCTGCGCCGAGGTGAGCGGCCGCGGCTCTCCCGTCTCGCGGAGCGCGGCGCTGCCGCCGAGGGTGCGGTGGGCGGCGAGGAGGTCGTCCAGGGTCGCACGGAAGTCGGCGTGCGCGACCGCCGCCTCCCCGTTCGAGCCGTCGGGGTCGCGCAGCGCGGCGACCGCCCGGCGCGCCTCGGCCAGCCCGTCGGCCGCCAGTCCCCGCGCCGCGACCACGCGCTCCCGTGCGGCCGGAGCGTCGCCGGCCTCCAGGAGGGCGTCCACCGCGTCGAGCTGGATGACGAGGCCGCCGAGGCTGTGCGCGAGCACGTCGTGGAGGTCGCGGGCGATCGCCACCCGGGCGGCCTCCTCGCGCATGGCCAGGTCGCGCTCGCGCAGCAGCACCGCCTGCTGCTCGGTGAGCCGGAACTGCCGCCGGCTGAGGCCCGCGAAGGCGGCGAGGACGATGCCGGCCATCTCGCCGAGCACCGCCGCGACGGGCGAGCCGAACGGGAGGGCGCCCACCGCGACGAGCGCCGCCGAGACCGCGGCCACGGCCCCGCCGAGCGGCAGCGGCCACTCCGGGTCCCCGACCAGGTAGAGCACCGCGACGGCCGGCGGCACGATCGCGATCCCGTCGGTGGCCGGGGCGACGAACGCGCCGGTCACCGCGGAGAGCAGGCAGAGCACGAGCGCCGCACGCCGCGCGCCGGCGAAGGTGAGGATCGAGCGGACCAGCCAGGCGGCGACCGCGAACAGCGCCACGAGGAGCACCCACACCGGACGGTCGGCCGGGTGGGCGCGCACCAGCGACCAGCCGACGGCGCCCGCACCGATGATGTTCAGTACGAGCGCCAGCAGCCCGGGTCTGCTCCAGAAGTCCACAGGACCATCATGCGGCGAGCGCCGCGTGCCGATCGAGGCGCGCCGCGAAGACGGCGGTCCGGGCGGCGCGGTTGGCGGCGAAGACCAGGAAGATGACCCCGGTCGCGGTCGCCAGGTGCGAGCCCGCCATCGAGGCCAGGACGTCCACGCCGATGCGGACGCCGATGACCAGCACCCACAGCACGATCCCGAGCACGCCGGTTCGGGACTCGTAGCTCGCGGTGTAGCGGTTGTCCCGGCCGAGCCGGACGGGCGACTCCAGTGGGCGGAAGTGCGCGATCGCGCCCATCCACGCGCCGACGGCGAGCGAGAGCACGAGCTCGCCGGCGACGACGGCCAGGTCGAGCGGGGTGAGCGACGACGGCTTCACCTGCTGCACGATCAGCACGACGCCGACCAGCGACATGATCGCGGGGAAGCGCCACATCTGGGCGATCGACACCGGCCGCCACACCATCTGGCGGTAGCCGACCCAGCCGATCAGCACCACGATGAGGATCGCGTTGGTCAGCGTCTGCACGTTCATGGTCCGAGTCCTTCCGGCCGGGATGTCCGGCACTCCTCCAGGGTCGCGGGAACGCCGTCGCGCCGGGACCGCCCGGCGGCGGAGACCGGGTGGAGATCCGGGTGGAGATCGGGTGGAGGGCGCGGACTACGCTGGACGCCGTGCCCCACAACCCGCCGCTCCCCTCGGTCGTCCTCGCCGAGAGCGGCTACCTCGCCACCATCGAGCCGGACCGGTTCGTGCCGGGCGCGTACCAGCTGATCGTCGACGGGACGCCGCAGTCGCACGTCGACCTGGACGACCCCAGCCGGCTGTTCTTCGAGTACATCCAGCGGATGGGCAACGTCATCGACCTGATCGGCGAGCCGGGGCAACCGATCACCGCCGTGCACCTGGGCGCCGGCGCGCTGACATTGCCGCGCTACGTCGCCTACACCCGGCCGGGCTCCCGCCAGCAGGTGGTCGAGCTGGAGAGCCGCCTGGTGGACCTGGTGCGCGAGAACCTCCCGCTCCCCCGCTATGCGCAGATCCGGATCCGCCACGGCGACGCGCGCGAGGTCGTCGGCAAACTGCCGGCCGGGCTCCGCGGCGAGGTCGACCTGCTGGTGATCGACATCTTCAGCGGCTCGCGCACCCCGGCGCACGTCACGAGCGTGGAGTTCTACCGCTCGGCGGTGTCGCTGCTGAAGCCGGACGGCGTCGTGCTCGTGAACGTGGCCGACGGGCCGCCGCTGACGTTCGCGCGCAGCCAGGTGTCGACGCTCGGCGCGGCGGTGGAGAACGTGGCGGCGCTGGCCGAGACGCAGGTGCTCAAGGGCCGCCGGTTCGGGAACGTCGTGCTGGTCGGCTCGAACTCGCCGCTGCCGCTGGAGTGGCTGCCGCGCCTGCTCGCGAGTGGTCCGCATCCCGCGAAGGCCGTGGCCGGAGAGGAGCTGCGGACGTTCGCGGCGAACGCGCCGATCGTGACCGACGCGACGAGCGTGCCGTCGCCCCCGCCGGCGCGCAGCATCTTCCAGAGCGGCACCCGCCGGGACTGACCCGGCGCGGGGTGTCCCCGCCGCAGGTCAGGCGTGCCGGAAGTGCACGGGCTGGCCGGGGCGGAGCTGCGCGAAGGCGTCGAGCGAGCGGGCCGCGACGACGGCGATGACCGGGTAGCCGCCGGTCACCGGGTGGTCGGCGAGCAGCACGGTCGGGCGGCCGTCCGGGGAGACCTGCACCGCGCCCGCGATCATCGGCTCGCTCGGCAGCTCCTCGCGAACAGCGCGTTCGAGCAGCAGCGGAGGCGCCGGCTCCACGCCGCGCGCGTGCGCCGGGATGCGCGGAGGGTCGAGGCGGACGCCGACCCGGTCCCCGTCCGCGCTCGCCCGCCACTCCACCGTGAAGAACGCGTCGAGGGCGGCGGGCGTGAACCAGTCGGCGCGCGGGCCGCGGTGCGCCCGCACCTCCACCGCCGCGTCGCCCAGGTCGGCGACCGGGACGAAGTCCACGGCGGGCACCGGAGCGGACGGCTCCGGACCGAACGGGAGCACGTCTCCGGCGGCGAGCGGCGCCGGCCCGAGGCCGGACAGCGTGTCGCGCGAGCGGGAGCCGAGCACGGCCTCCGCCTCGATGCCGCC
The DNA here is from genome assembly GCF_013410375.1 of Leifsonia shinshuensis. Taxonomy (NCBI): domain Bacteria; kingdom Bacillati; phylum Actinomycetota; class Actinomycetes; order Micrococcales; family Microbacteriaceae; genus Leifsonia; species Leifsonia shinshuensis. Next base: position 1,299,952 of record NZ_JACCFL010000001.1, on the reverse strand, counting down.
GCGGACCGCGAGGTAGCTGCGCACGCCGGCAGTGGGCGGCGCGATCCGGAGCTCGGCGCCCGCGGGGGCGTGGATGGCGGCGTCCGGATCGACCGGGCGGCCGTCGAGGGTCACCCGGGCGGTCGCGCCCGTCACCGCGAACCAAACGGGCGACTCGAACCGCGCGGCGAACCCGCCGAGCAGGAGCTCCACGCCTGCGGCCTCCGGCCGGTTGCCGACCAGCCGATTCGCCAGCCCGAGCGCGCCGCGGTCGAGCGCGCCCGACGGGCTCACGCCGACCGCGGCGAGACCGGGCCGGCCGAGGTCCTCGATGAGCGCGAGCGGACCGGGCTGCAGGATGCGCAGGCCCCCGGCGCTCACGACGGGACCGCCGTGAACCGCACCACGACGCCCGGCCTCAGCAGAGCGGGCGGGTCGGCCGCTGTGTCCCAGAGCGTCGCGTCGGTGCGGCCGATGAGCTGCCAGCCGCCCGGGCTCGACCGCGGGTAGACGCCGCTGAACTCCCCGGCGAGGCCGACCGACCCCGCGGGCACGGAGGTGCGCGGTGTCGCCCGGCGCGGCACCCGCAGGCCGTCGCGGTCGGTCACCAGGTAGGCGAAGCCGGGGACGAAGCCGCCGAAGGCCACCCGCCAGCGGGAGGCGGTGTGCCGCTCGACGACCTCGGCGGGCGTGATGCCGAGCAGCTCGGCCACCTCCGCCAGGTCCGCGCCGTCGTAGCGCACCGGGAGCTCCACCACGTCCTCGTCCGCCGCGGCGGCGGCCTCGGGGCCGGTGCGCTCGACCCAGCCGCGGGCGGAGGCCGGGCTCAGCACGTGCGGATCGAGCAGGATCGCGATCGTGCGGGCGGCCGGGACGAGGTCCACGACGCCCGCCGGACGGGTGCGTTCCAAGGCGCGCAGCATCCCCAGCACCTCGTCGAGGGAGCCGAGCTCCAGGAGCAGGGCGCCGTCGCCGTACGGAATCACCCGGACGCTCACACGAAGGCCCTCACCGCAATACCGGCCTCGTCCAGGCCGCGGCGGACGGCCTCCGCCATGCGCACAGCGCCCGGGGTGTCGCCGTGCACGCAGAGCGAGTCGGCCGCGACCGCGACCGGCGCGCCGTCGACGGACTCCACCACGCCGTCGCGCACCATCCGCACGGCCCGGGCGGCGATGGCGGTCGCGTCCGACAGCACGGCGCCCGGCTCGGTGCGCGGCACGAGCGTGCCGTCGGCGCGGTAGCCGCGGTCGACGAACGCCTCCCGCACGAAGCGGATCCCGTGCTCCGCCGCCGCACGCTCGACTGCCGAGCCGGGGAGCCCGAGGAGCGGCAGCGCCGGGTCGAACGCGGCGACCGCGGCCACGACCGCGACGGCCTGGGCCTCGTCGTGGACGATGCGGTTGTAGAGGGCGCCGTGCGGCTTGACGTAGCGGACCGCCGTGCCGGCGACTCGGGCGATCCCGGCGAGCGCCGCGAGCTGGTAGAGCACCTCGTCGCGCAGCTCGGCCGCCGGGACGTCCATGCTGCGCCGGCCGAAGCCCGCGAGGTCGCGGTAGGAGACGTGCGCTCCGACGGCGACGGCGTTCTCGGCGGCGAGTCGGCAGGTGGCGAGCATCGTGGAGGGGTCGCCGGCGTGGAAGCCGCACGCCACGTTCGCACTGGTCACCAGGCGGAGCATCGCGGCGTCGTCGCCCATCCGCCAGGCGCCGAAGGACTCGCCGAGGTCGCTGTTCAGATCGACGCGGGTGCGGGGCTCCATCCGCCTATTCTGCGATACCGGACGCGACCGCGGCATCGGCCGCGCGGGTGCCGCGGTTCCCGGCGACGCGTGCCCGGTGCGCGCGCACCTTGGCCCGGTTGCCGCAGCGCTGCATCGAGCACCAGCGCCGGTTCCCGCTGCGCGAGGTGTCCAGGTAGACCAGCCCGCAGTCGTCGGCCGAGCACTCCCGGATGCGGCCGTCGGCGTCGGGGCCGAACAGGCGCACGGCGTCGCGGGCGATGGTGCCGAGCGCCTGGTGCGGACGGGCCATCGCCCGGCCGGCCTGCCGCCCGCCGCCGGCGAGCACCGGAGGGATGTCGGGTGTCGCGGCGAACAGGTTCACGACGTCCACGTCGGCCGGCCCGAGGGTCTCCCCGCGGCTGGCCTGGCGGGCGAGCCGGCCGATCGCCGCGCGGAGCATCTCGGCGTCGCGGAACTCGCGCTCGCCGGTCGTCGCGGACACCTCGGGGAACCGGGACTGCAGCCAGGCGCCGAGTTGCTCGGGGTCGTCGACGGAGCGCCACTGCGCGCCGTCGTCCGTGCCCTCCGCGGCGCCGAGGACCTCGCCGCCTCCGGTGTACGCGAAGTCGAGCGCGAGCGCGCCGGAGTCGAACCACCAGCGCAGGCCGTCCGCGTCGTCCATCCACTGCCCGGTCTCGCGGGGCAGGAGGGCGTCGGTAGGCACCGAACCAACTTAGTGGGTTTCCGCCGGGCGCTTCGAATCGCCCTCCGTTCCTCACCTCCTCCCGCTCCCGAGCGGCGTGTTGCGGGAGAAAGTGAGGAAGCGATGGCTGCGGGGCGGTTGCGGCGGGATGGGATACTGGGCGGATGACTGCGAGGCGTCCGGATCCGTTTGCCGTGCTCGAGGGAGCGACGGTGCGGTTGCGGGCGCTGAGGCAGGACGATCTGCCGGATCTGCACGACGCGATCGGGCACCCCGCGGTGTTCGCCGGCGGCTGGGGCGGCGGCCTCGCGGCATACCGCGACACCTACGAGGAGTGGCGGGAGTTCATCCTCGGCTACCTCGCCTGGGACACCGGCAACGTCACCGCGGTGTGCCTCCGCGACGGAGACCGGATCGTGGGGACCACGACGCTGGGCGACTTCGACCTCCCGAACGGCTCGGCGCACATCGGCTGGACCGCATACGCGCCCGAGCTGTGGGGCTCGCGCGTCAACGCGGAGACCAAGCGCCTGCTGCTCGGCACGGCGTTCGACCACGGATTCGAGCGCGTGAAGCTGCAGGCGGACGTGCTCAACGAGCGCTCCCGGGCGGCGATCCTGCGACTCGGCGCGACCTTCGAGGGCGTGCTGCGGCACACGCAGCCCCGCGCGGACGGCACCTGGCGCGACACCGCGGTCTACTCGGTGCTCCGCGAGGAGTGGCCGGCGGTGCGGGACGGACTCGACGCCCGCCTCGCGGTCGAGAACGCCTGAGAATTCGGGGCCAAGCGCCTCAGTCAGCCTCGGTGGCGGCCGCGGCGGCCATCCGGCGCTGCGCGGCGGAGACCTCGCGGTGCACCCAGGAGATGAGGTTCGCCGAGTCGAAGCGGCGGCTGCACGCGCCGCAGGCGAGCGCCCGCGCCGGCTTGCGGTAGCGGTAGTGCGTGTGCCCCTGCGGGCACGTGCCCACCCAGGGGGCGAGGTCGTCGGCGATCGCGCCGCCATGCAGCCGCTTGCCCTCATAGCCGAGGTCGAGGGCGATCGCGCGCCAGCGCGGACCGTGCCCCGCACGTGAGCCAGCCAGCGCGTGCGCCACCTCGTGCAGCAGGATCTGGTGGATGTCGTCGTCCTCGTACCGGGCGGCCAGGTACCGGGAGACCGTGATCCGCTTGGCGGTGTAGTTGCACAGCCCGGCCCGGGTCTTCGCGTTGTCGAAGTCGAAGCTCCACACGGCGGGGTCGAGATGGAGGGCGATGAGGGCCTCCGCCCAGCGGCGCACGCGATCGAGCTCTGCCATCAGCGTGCGTTCCCCGGTCGGCTCATGGCAGGAATCCTACGCCGGGGAGCCGACGCCGTCGCCGACCCCGTCTCCGCCGCCGGCGTCGCCCTCGCCGGGGCCCGCGGCGGCGCGCTGCGCCTCCAGGAAGCGCTGCACCACCGCCACCGCCGTGAGCGCGCCCTCGATCTCCGCAGGGGACGCCCCCAGCTTCTCGCGCAGGAACACGGCCGCCGTCATGTCGGACAGCGCGCTCTCGTACTCCTTCATGTCGAAGTGCACCTTGCCGCGGTTCTGCACCGCGAAGGCCTCCAGGGCGGTCCACTCGCGCCCGCGCGCCTCGTCGACGCAGCCGGTCAGCTCCACGATCGCCTCGTCGAACTTGCCCTGGTACTGCAGCACCTGGCCGCGGCGGATGCGGGCCCCGAGGAGCTGCTCGCGGTCGCCGGTGAAGCGTGCTTGGCGCACCGCCTCGTTGGCGACCGTGTACGCCTCGTCCAGTCGGCCGAGCAGCCGCAGCAGCACGGTCTTCTCGTTGAGCGCGCTCAGGCTGCGCAGGCTGCCGAGCTCCTCCAGCCGCTCGTCGGCGGCACGGAGGTCGACACGCTCGCGCAGCGTGGACGGATCGTATCCGAGGATGATGCTCAGGGTCGGCTCCCAGGTCGTGCGGTTCACGTCCAGCGTAGTCGGCAAACCTGCGTTGACCCGGTTACCGCGTGTTCTGGGCGGCACCGAGGCCCGGGCGAGGCCGGACCCGCCGTCTCCCCACAGGGCGGAGACGGCGGGTTCGGCGCCGGCGTCAGGCCTTCCGGCGGCGCCGGCCGAGGAGCGCGGCCCCGGCGAGGACCAGCAGCCCGGCCCAGAACGCGACGAGGAGGTAGTCGCCTCCGCTGCCGGTCCTGGCCAGGTCGCCGGAGGGCGCGGCGGGCACGGGCGGGTCGACGTAGATCGTCGCGCACGCGGACCCGGGGTCGGAGGCGCACGGGCCGTCGACCGCCGGCGGCTGCCACGGCCCGACCGGCGGCGTGGTCACGGTGACCGCGTTTACCGGGTAGCCCTCCGCCGAGTAGGTCACCACGACGTGGAGGTCGAGGCTGGCGCCCTTGGCCAGGCTCGCGACGTTCCAGGTCACCTTCCCGGCGTTCAGCGTCCCGCCCTGGTCGGCCGACACGAAGTGCGCCCCGGCCGGGAGGGTGTCGACCACGTCGAACGCCGTCGCGTCGAGCGCGCCGATGTTGGTGACGGTGATCGTGTACGTCACGGGCTGGTCGAGCCCGACGACGGCGGCCGACGCGGTCTTGGCGAGCTCCAGCCGCCCGTACTCGAAGGTGTTGGTGATCGTCGTGATCTGGCCCGCCGGCACGGCGCCCTGCAGCGCTCCGGCCCCGATGTGCACGGTGCCGTTCGCGATGGCGCGGGACGCCTCGCCGTAGCTGCCCGCGGCGCCCGACTCCGCGATCGTGCAGTCGGAGCCGATCGGGAGGCCGTCGAGCCGGGCCGTGAAGCCGGCGCTGCGCTTCAGCAGGGTGTGCGCGGCCGCGCCCAGGTCGACGGGGACCCCGGCCACGGTGCAGGCGATGTCCGCCCCGAACTCGTCGGGAGCCGCGGAGGCGGCAGCGCCGGTCACGACCTTGTCGACCTGCAGCGGTCCGGTCGCGATGGTGACGCCGGCCTTCACCGGAGCGCGGCGGACGCTGCCGCCGCCGACGAGGGCCGCCGTCGCGCCGAACTGGTTCCAGGCCACCGCCGCTGCCGCGGCCGGCGAGGCCGGGAGCGAGACCGGGGCGCCGTCCGGCGCGGTCGCGGTCGCGGGCCGGTCGATCGTGCGGTAGAGCACCGTCGCGCCCTCTCCGCCGCGCAGGGCGCCGCTCGCCGTCGCGGCGAAGTCGAGCGTCACCCGGATGCCGGTGACGTCGGCCCAGTCGCCGGTGAACGCTCCGGACGCCGTCCAGGCGGCCGGGTGCGCCGCGCAGGTCGGGTCGGTCGGCCACGCGGTGGCCGTGCCCGAGAGGCAGACGCCCGGCTCGGTGGTCACCTCCCAGCTCACGGCCGTCCCGGCGGGGACGTCCTGCACGGTCACGCCCGCGGCGCCGTCGAACACCGGCCGGAAGGTCGAGCCGCGCGGGCCGCCCGTGGCGAGCATGCGGTCGCCGACCGTCGGCAGCGGGTCCACGAAGACGACCGAGGTGTAGTCGACGGTCCCGGTGTTGAGGGCGTTGAGCCGCCACTGGTCGATGCCGCCCACGACGGTGTTCGCGGCGCAGGGCGCCGCGTAGTAGCCGTCGGCGTCGGTGCGGCAGGTCGCCGACGGCGCGGTCGGGTTGATCGCCCCGGAGACGGTGCGGCCGACGACGTCGCCCTGCACGCCCTTGGTGGTGTAGAGCGACGGGCCGGTGACCGGCTGCACGTAGTTCGTCGTGCCGCACTGGGTCGCGGGGAGGCCGCTCAGCACGCCCTGCCCGTTGCCCGAGCCGTTGGTGCACGCGGTGAGGTTCTGCACAGTGGAGACCACGAACTGGTTCGTCGCGCGGTCTCCCGCTGCCAGCCCCGGCTTCAGGATCAGACCGAGGACGACCGTGAAACGCTCGCCCGGCGACATCCGCGCCCCTCCGGCCGGCCAGGTCAGCCCGAACCGTCCGGTCGCGGCGTCATAGGTCACAGCGGGACTCGTCGAGAGCGTCCCGCCCGCGCTGGTCGTGAAGGTGGGCGTCTCCCCGTCCCAGGCCAGGCTGGCCGGCAGGGTGTCGGTCACGCCGGTCAGGTCGAGGTAGCCGGTCCCGGTGCTGGCGAAGGTCAGCGTCCAGGGCACGGTGTCGCCGACCGCGACGGTGTGCACGTTGTTCAGCGGCGTCTTGGCGACGTCGAGGGAGGCCGTGCCCGGCGCGAGCGTCATGCCCGCCGTCGCGCTCGCGGTCGCGTCGGCGTACACCGGCGGCGTGTCCGTGCGGTGGCTGACGGTGTCGACCGTGTCGCTGACGGAGCCGGGGAACGGGATCGCCGAGCCGTCCCTGGCGACGCCGAGGAGCGCCACGTGGAGCACGACGGTCGCGGTGAAGCCGGCCGGCACCGCGGAGCGGCTGAACAGCCCGCCGTCCGCCCGCAGGAACGTGAACCGGAGGCCGGTGATCTGTCCGACCGCGGCGGTCGGGAGGCTCGCCGTCGCGGCGGGCGTCCCCATGATCCAGGTCGTGCCGCCGCCGGTCTGCGCGTCGACCCTGACCAGGTCGGCGCCGGCCGGGAGCGTCACATCGCCCGCGCTCAGCCCGGTGAGGGCGAAGCGGTTCCAGAACGCCGGGTCGTCGTCGGTGACCACGACCTGGTGGGTCGCCGCCGTCGCCGCTCCGGAGGTTGCGGTCAGCGTGACCGTGACGGGCGCGGTGCGATCGCGCTCCAGCAGCGTGCTCGGCGAGATGGTCTTCGCCGCGGTGACGCCGAGCGCGCCGGTGGTCAGGCTCAGCGACGCGTCGGAGGACGCGTACGGCTGCGAGCCCTGCCCGCTCGGGACGAGCACCGGGTCGTAGCCCTGCGCGAACGCGTGGTTGTCGATCCGGAACGCCGTGACCGGAGCGCCGGTGCTGCGGGTGACCGCCCGCACCCGGGTTTCCAGGGTCATCACCAGCGACTGGCCGGAGGCGATCGTGCCTCCGGTGGTCTGCGGGGACGCGCCCTGGTAGACCACGCTGACGCCGACGACGTCGGCCAGGTCGGCCGCGGTGAGCGCAGCGGCGGTCCGCAGCGAGACGACCGAGGTGGAGGTGCTGCCGTCCGCTGCCCGGTGCCAGAGCGTCACGAGCGAGGAGTCGGAGTCCACCTGACCGGCCGGGACCGCGAACGCGATCCTGGTCAGGTCCAGGCGCTCGAACGGGCTGGCGGCGCTGTAGGCGGCGCCGGCGAACGGGTCGGCTCCCCACGCCGAGGGCGCCGACAGGCAGGCGGTCTCCGCACCCGCGTCGCACGGCGACGGGTCGGTCACGCGCAGGTAGGAGGCGCGCGAGGTCGCGGTGTTCTGCGCGGTGAGGGTGAAGGTGTTGGTCGGGTAGTCGGCCGGGTCGACGTCGCCGAGGTGCGGCACGACGACGGTCGAGCGAGAACTGGACTTGGTCAGGCTCACCGCCGGGGGCTGGTCGATCAGCGCGACGGTGTCGTGGCCGGTGACCGGCGGCACGTTCGTGCCGTTCTGCACGCCGTCGGCCTGTGCGACGTTGTCGACGGAGGCGGACGTTTCCTGGGTGACCCAGGGGTGCGCCGGGTCGCTCGGGACGCGCTGCACGTTGCGGAGCTGCCAGACCAGGCCGATCGGCCGGGACTGCCCGAACGCGACGGTCGCGACGCCGGAGCCAGCAGGCGGTGCGGTCGGGTCGGTGGCCGTCGCGCGGGCGGCGTCGTCGGGCACGACGGTGATCCGCACGCCGGTCGTGTCAGCGGTCTCGGCGGCGGTGAGGGTGTAGCCGACGAAGCCGGCGCCGTTCTTCCAGCCTCCGGCCGGCGCGGGCACGGTCACCCAGGCGCCGCCGCGGAACAGCTGGACCGAGGAAACGGTGTCCCACTTCAGCGCGGGGTCGGCCGTGAACGGGATCGGCGACACCCGCAGCAGGTCGAACGACTGGAAGACGGTCGACTCGGGATGCGCCGGGTCGCCCGCCGGGTCGGTGATCGTCACCGAGCTGTAGCCGGTGTCGGTGACGCCCCAGCTCAGCAGGGTGCCGGCCTGGGCGCCGGACTGGGACGCCAGGTCGGTCACGTCGCCGGTCAGGTCGGTCTTCGTCCACTTCTTGGCGATGCCGAGGGACCCGGCGCCGGTCGTCGACTGGATCTTGGCGTTCGCGTCGGCGGTCACCTGCGCGCCGGTCACCACGGTGCCGTCGACGGCGCCCTGGGTGTCGGCGACCGCGTGGTTGGCGTAGGTGGAGGCCGCGGCTCCGGCTGTGGAGGTGGGGCCGGAGCCGTCGCGGAGCGTGGAGCGCGCCTGCGCCGTGATCGACGGCCGGACGGTGGTGCCCTGGGCGAAGCCGGCCGCGTCCGCGAAGGTGAAGCGCAGGCCGGTGACGCCTGCGGGCAGCGTCGCGGCGCGGTAGGTCTGCGCCGCCGCGGTCGCGTCGACGGTGGCGAGCGTGCTCCAGGTGACGCCGTCCGTCGTGTACTCGACCTGGAGGGTCGAGCCCTTCAGCACCTGTGTCGGCGCGATGGCGACCGGGTCGAAGCCGTTGAAGAAGTCGCCTGCGACGCCGGGACGCCAGACGTCCTCGATGACGATGCTGGTCGGCCGCACATAGGCGGAGTCGCTCGAGGTGGTCGCCGGAAGCTGGGCGGTCACGGTCGCGCCGGGCGAGACCGGGGCGGACGGCGTGATCGTCTTGTTCAGCGTCAATTCGATGTCCGGGTAGAACACGGCGAGCGGCGCGGAGGCCTGCTTGCTCGCGCTGCCGGCCGCGTTGACGCCGGTGACGGTGAGCGTGTTCGTGGTGTCCACGTGCGCGCCCTCTGCCGCGAAGTCGGCCGTGGGCGCGATCAGGAGCTGGGCGGTCGCGACGGCGCCGACGGCGACTGCGCCCGTGAAGGCGAGCTCCAGCCCGGTCAGGTGCGCGCCGGCCGGGGCGGAGGGCGCGACCGGGGTGGCGCCGTCGGCGAACGGCACGGCCTGGGTGGACCCGTCGGAGAAGTGCCAGACCACCTGCGCGGCGGTCGCGCCGGACGGGTAGGAGATCCCGGCCGCGAAGCCGCCGAAGCGGAGGGTGTCGGTGAAGTAGCCGACGTCCGAGAGGGTCAGCGAGTCGAGCGGCCCGTTGGAGGCGTTCTTGCCGGAGACGGTCGCGGTCGCGGTGGTGCCGGCCGGGATGCGGGCCGGGGTGATCTGCTTGCCCGGCGTGACGGCGACGGTCAGGCCGCCGACCGCGAACGGCGCGGTCGCCGTCTTGGTGACCGGGGCCCGGTCCGGGACGACGACCGTACCGGCGACTCTGTTGGTCACGCTCGCGCCGGTGACCAGGGCGGCCCCGGACTGGCGGTTCGTGCTGCGCTGGGCGACGAGCACGCCGACCGACCCGGCCGCGCCGCCCTCGGTCAGCGCGGTGCCGTCGGCGCCGGCGAAGGTGAAGCGGAGGCCGCCGACGTCGGCGTTCTGCACGCCGGCGGGGAGGGCGATCGCGGCAGGGGCGGCAGGAGGCCCGGTCTGCCACGCCCAGGCGCCGGTCGAGGGGTTCCGCACGTACGCGTCCACCTGCACGGTGGTCGCGCCCTGCGGGAGGACGACCCCGCCGAAACCGGCGAAGTCGACCAGCGCGAACGGGTTGGCCGCGTCGAGCGCGGTCGCGGCGTCCGCGGCGGTCGCCGGGTCCTGGAGGGTGAGGGTGGACGCGGGGACGTTCGAGGCGTTCTGCGCGGTGAGCGAGACGGTGGACTGCGCGCCGGGCTGGTACTGCTGGCTCGCCGGGGTCCAGGTCTTGCCGACCGCGACGTCCACCGAGGTCGGCACGTTCACGGTCACGTCGGCGCTGCTCGTGACCGGCGTCGCCGATCCGGCGAAGGTGCCGACCGCCGTGTTGGTGACGGGGTGGTTCACCTCGGACGACTGCGGGGTCAGTCCCTGCGGGACCTTGAGGGTGACTGTGACCAGGTAGGTCCCGCCCGCCGGGATGCCGACGCCGCCGGCCACGGGCTCCCCGAAGACGACGCTGAGCGCGCAGTTCGCCGTCACCGTGTCGGTGCAGCCGGTGAGGGTCTTGGTCGCCGGCTTGGAGCTCGGCTGGACGCTCGTGTCGAGGATGGTGAACCCGGCGAACGCCGCCGGGAGGGCGTCGGCGAGCTTCGCGTCGACGCAGTCGTTGTCGTCGCAGCCGACCTGGATGGAGTAGGTGAACTCCCCTCCCGGCAGCACGGTGAGCGCTTTGAGGCCGTCTCCGACCGTCTTGTCGACGGTGAGCGCCGCGGTGTCCGCGAGCGCGGGCGACGCGACCAGGCCGCCGCCGACGAGGGCGACGACGACGGTGCCGGCCACCGCCGCGAGGAGCCTCAGCCGCGGTGCGACGGCGAAGGCTCCCCTGCGGTCCGCGCGGTGCGCGGGCGGCCTGCTGCGGCCATCGGTGGAGCGGCGGAACGTGATGCGGGCATGCTGAAGGACACGACGAAGCAAGGCGCTCGGTTTCGGGTATGCGGGAGCTCGGGTTCGCGCGCCGAAGGACGGGCTCGGGTAGCCCTCGCGCGCCTCCCGGTTCGGGTTCCGGGAGGTTCTCTCGCACTACCTTTCTACCGATTCCGACCGTTCGGTAGGAAGTACATCTGTACCCCGTTTTCGAGGGACAGTCCCCCAAAGAGCGGACACGCCCGCACCCGCCGAAAAGCGCCCGCACACGACGAAGGGCGGCCCTCGGCGGACCGCCCTTCGTGAATCATCGCCCGTCAGTCGACGACGCGCACGTCCTTCCAGAACGCGACGTAGTCGCTGTAGTCCTTGCCGACCCGGTCGAACGAGCTCGGGTACGGCGTCGGGTAGCTCCAGGCACGGTCCTGCAGCACCGTGTCGCCGTCCTTGACGGAGAAGTACTGGCACTCGCCCTTCCACGGACACGTGTACGGCGTGGCGGACTCCACCAGGTACTCGGAGTTGACGCTCTGCGGGGGGAAGTACCAGTTGCCCTCGATGCGGATGAGGTCCTCGGTCGGGGCCTCGGCGATGACGGTGTCGTTCAGAATTGCTTTCATGAATGCAACCTCCTGGTGGCAGTGAACACCCGGTTCCACCCGATCATTCCGGTGGCCGGGACTTCATACCGACCGCTCAGGCGGCTCGCAGGACCCGGACCTCGGAGACCGTGCCGAGCTTTCCCGAGGCCGCGAGCGCCGCGGCGTCGGCGCCGGCGGCGATCCGCTCCTGCCCGGAGACCGACGCGGTCAGCAGGTGCGCCACCGCTCCGCGCAGGCCGGTGAAGGCCGCGCAGGCGGCCGCGGCCTCCGGTGAGCTGTAGTCGATCCCGAGCGTCGCGAGGGCGTCGACGACGGCTCCGGCGGCCAGGAGGTCCTCCACCGCGAACCGGGTGCCGCCGGAGGCCGACGTCCCGCCCGCGGCGACGAGGGCGATCATCGCGCGCCGGCCGAGGCGCACCTGCTCGTCGAGGATCCACTGCGCGACCGCGGCGGCGTCGCTGAGCCCCGCGGCGACGACCGCGCCGGTCCCCGGGAGTTCGGCGGCGTCGGCGCCGGGTTGGTCGTCGAGCACGTCCACCCAGACGATCACGTCGGCGTCGGCCGCGACCGCGGCCGCTCCCTCCACGGCCCAGTCGAAGCGCACCTGGTACTTGGCCTGGCGGTGGGCGGCGGGGACGGTGGAGGGGTCGGTCTGCGAGCTCACCGGCTCAGCGTAGCCCGGCGGCGAAGGCGGTCGTCGCGTGTTGCGCGGGGTGACGGGAGCCGTCCGCGCGGCGCGCCGTGGAGGGCCGCTGCTCCCCCGGCGTGTGCCGCAGCTGATCGCGGATGAGCTCGAAGTCGTGCCGGGTCAGCTCGATCAGCCCGGCGCGCAGCTGGTAGCCCCAGTCGCGCTTGTCCCGGGTGAAGTCGAGGGACGGGAGCAACGGCCGGATGGGCGTGGCGACCGCGTCGTGGTCCCAGTCGACGCGCCGGCGCCAGGGCAGGAAGTCGCCGGCCGGCCCGCGCATCTGCGGGCCCTGGGTCGCCTGGAAGACCTCCGCGTCGGCCAGCCTCCCGACCGCGGTGAACTGCTTGAGCGGCTCACCGTCGAAGGACTCGCGCGGCGAGTAGAAGACGAACCCGTCCGACGGCCCCATGCGCTCCAGCGGCGCGCGGGCGCCGTGGTTGACCTGGGCGAAGCCGCCCGCGACGCCGCGGAGCACGTGATCGTGGTGCACCACGCCCAGCCAGTAGCGGATCGCCATGCTCCCGTTCTAGCGCACGCGTCCGACATCGCGGGCGCGACCGGCTGCGCGCTTCCGTTGCGGCCGTGCTGTCGAAACCGGCCCGCGCGGCTCGACGTCTCTACGAGTGCCCCACCAGCGGCCCCGACGGAAGGACGACGGATGCGCTACCTCCTCCTGCTCAGCACGGACGGCCCCGCGCCCGCCGGCGACCTCCAGCGCTACACCGCCGACCTGATCCGCGCCGGGGTGCTGCTCGCCGGCGAACTCCTCGCCGCGGAGGACGGCGCGCACCTCCAGCTCGCGGTCGACGGTCCGCGCACGAACGCCGACCTGCTGCCGATCTCGGCCGTGCGTCCCGCCGCGCTGTGGATCGTCCAGGCCGCCGACCGGGCCGAGGCCGTGGAATGGGCGCGACGCGTGCCGCTCGGTCGTGGCAGAGTCGAGGTGCGCCGCATCGTGACGGGCGCGGCGGAGGCGTGAGCGCGGGAGGTGCGGTCGTGGTGGACGGGGAGCGCACGGCCGACGAGAAGACAGCGGCCGACGAGGCCGCGGCAGCCGTCGACGCCGTGTGGCGCATCGAGTCCGGGCGCCTCGTCGCCGGTCTCGCCCGCTGGACGGGCGACGTCGGCCTCGCCGAGGAGCTCGCGCAGGACGCCCTCGTCGCCGCGCTCGAGCAGTGGCCGGAGGCCGGCATCCCGCGCAACCCCGGCGCCTGGCTGACCACGGTCGCCAAGCGCAGGGCGATCGACGGCTGGCGCCGCCGCGAGCGCCTGGACGAGCGCTACGCCGCCCTCGCCCGCGACCTGGAGCAGCAGCAGGACGACGACCCGGCCTCGGCCGTCGCGGAGGAGATCCAGGACGATCTGCTGCGGCTCGTGTTCGTCGCCTGCCACCCCGTGCTCGCCCCCTCCGCCCGGGTCGCCCTGACGCTCAAGCTGCTCGGCGGGCTCACCACCGAGGAGATCGCGCGCGCGTTCCTGGTTCCCGTCCCGACGATCGCGCAGCGCATCGTGCGCGCCAAGCGCACCCTGAGCGCGGCGCACGTCCCCTTCGAGGTGCCGGACCGCGCGGAGTACCCCGAGCGGCTGGCGTCGGTGCTGGAGGTCGTCTACCTGATCTTCAACGAGGGCTACTCCGCCACCGCGGGCGACGACTGGATGCGCCCCGACCTCTGCCAGGAGGCGCTGCGGCTCGGCCGGGTGCTCGCCGAGCTCACCCCGCGCGAGCCGGAGGTGCACGGACTGGTCGCGCTGATGGAGTTCCAGGCCTCCCGCCTCCCGGCGCGCGCCACCGCCGATGGGGAGCCCATCCTGCTGCAGGACCAGGACCGCACCCGCTGGGACCGCATCCTCATCGGCCGCGGGGTCGCCGCCCTCGCCCGCGCCGACCGGCTGGTGGGCCCGCGCGGCCGGGGTCCCTACGCGCTGCAGGCCGCGATCGCCGCCTGCCATGCGACCGCGCCCGCGCCGGAGGACACCGACTGGGAGGAGATCGTGGCCCTGTATGGAGCGCTCGCCGCCCTCCAGCCGTCGGCGGTCGTGGAGCTCAACCGCGCGGTCGCCCTGGCGATAGCGTTCGGCCCGGAGGCCGGGCTGGACGTCGTGGATCGGCTCGTGGACTCGGGCGAGCTGGCGTCGTACCATCTTCTGCCGTCGGTCCGGGCCGACTTCCTGCTCAAGCTGGGGCGGACCGTGGAGGCGGAGGAGGAGTTCCGGCGGGCGGCCGCGATGACCGGGAACGAGCGGGAGCGGGCACTCCTGCTGGCGCGGGCGCGGGAGGCCGCGGGCGGGTGACGGGCCGGGACGGGCGTCCGGGAGTGCGCCGAGAATGACTGCCCCCGGCGCGGAGGATGCGTGACACTGGGGTGCGTGAGAGTCCTCCTGAAGCTCATCCTCGACTGCGACCCGGACGCGGCCTGGCGCGCCCTGCAGAGCCCGACGGCCTTCCGCGAGGTGGCGCTGCCGTGGGTGGACTTCCGGTCGGACGAGCCCGCCGGCTTCCCGACCGTGTGGGACGACGCGGAACACCGGGTGAGCGTCCGCGCCCTCGGCGCGTTCACGGTCGGGACGCAGGCCATCCGCCTCGACACGCTGCGCTCGACGGACCCGCGCGAGCGGTCCACCCGCATCCTCCGCGACAGTGGCGGCGGTGTGGGCGGCGTGCTGTCCGCGATCCCGCACCTCGACCACCGGATGGCCATCGCCCCCGACCCCGCCGGCCCCGGCCCGGACGGCCGCCTGCGCACCCTGTACCGCGACCGGCTGGTGGTGCGGGCCGGCGTCGTGACGCCGCTCGCCTGGTACGGATTGTGGGCGTTCTGGCAGTGGCGCGGGCTGCGCCTGCGGCGCCTGGCGCCCACCTGGGCATACGATCCCCCCACGCCCGAACCGGACCCAGCCACGACGGAGGCAGCAGCATGAGCACGATCACCCCCGAGCCCTCCCCCGAGGTCGCCCCCGGTCGCGGCCGCGCCGCCACCGCCGTGCAGACCGCGGACTGGCGCCGCAGCGTCTTCGCGCTGTACGCCTCGGTGCGCCGGATCGCCGCGTCCGACCCGGCCGCCGCCCACGCGCACTGGATCTCCTGCCGCAACGACCTCTTCTCGTCGCACCCGGCCTCCCCGCTCCTGGACGAGGACCGCGACCGCTTCACCGGCCTGCCGGTGCCGCCCTACGACCCGGACTGGCGCTTCGAGCTGCCGATCCACCCGGCCGCGGAGGAGGTGCTCATGGACGTCGAGACCGGCACGGACGGCGTGGTCCCGTTCGAGCTGCTCGGCGCGGTCCACGTCCCGCTGGCCGGGTCGCTCGACGTCTGGCGGCTGACCTCCTACGGCGGCGGGCTGTTCGTCCCGGTCAAGGACGCCCTCGCCGGCCGCCGCGGCGGCACCTACGGCGGCGGCCGCTACCTGATCGACACGATCAAAGGCGCCGACCTCGGGATGACGGCGGACGACGAGACGACGATCGTCCTCGACTTCAACTTCGCCTACAACCCGTCCTGCGCCTACGACCCCGCCTGGGCGTGCCCGCTCGCGCAGGCGGGCAACACGCTGGGCGTGGAGGTGCCGGTCGGGGAGCGGTACGGCGGGGAGTGAGGCTCAGGCCTCCGTCGCCTCGCGGGTCGCGCGAACCCGCGTGATGAGATCGGCCAGGGGCTTCGACGCGACCGCCGGCTCGTCGAGCGCACGCTCGACCTGAAGGGCCTCCGCCGGAGTGAGCTTGATCAGCGCGTCCTGAAGCAGGATGTCGCGGGCGTTCTGCAGTGCCGGCCCGAGAATGAACGACGTCAGATCCTGCTGCGCCAGCTCGGCCGCGGCGCGGAGGGTGTCGCGCGCTTCTGCGCTCAATCGGAGGTTGAGCCGCTCGGTCTTGGCGGGGGCGAGTGCGGTCATGGGTTCAGTGTACACACGATGTACGTACGGGGTGCACCCGTCTGATGGATTCCCTCAGCTCGATGCGTTGAAAGTCGCCCTCAGCACCTTCACCGGCATGAACATCCGAAGGTGCCGATCCTCTAGCGATCGAAAGCCCATCTTCCGGTAGAAGGCGCACAACTCCGGCGTGAGCGCATCCACCAAGATCACCTCGACACCGACTTTGTCGGCGACGGCAAGGAAGCTCTCCAGCGCATGGACAAGCAACCTCGCACCCAGCCCACGACCTTGCGATCGTACGTCGACTCCCAGTTGGGCAAGGAGGATCGCGGGCATCGGATATCGACCGCGCCCTCCCCCGAAAGCTTCTGCGACTTCGCCTCTCTCCATCGTCCCTACCCGGGACGCATAGAAGCCCACGACGGCAAAGCCCTGGACCGCCAGGACCGTCCGCGCGTTGTTCGAGCGGTGCGACTGCCCCGCCTGCCGGCGGAACCAGTCATTCACGGCTTGCTCGCCACAGTCGAAGACCGAGCGGTCGAATGCCGCGTCGAACGCGACCAATCGAATCGGCGCACCCGCAGGCTCGCCATCCGCTCCCCTGAGCTCCTGCGCACTCATTCCCCGAGCATACAGATAATGTTCGGGCTACATCCAGAAATGAATGTATTACCGAGCGCCTACACCTCCACCAGCGTCAGCCGCTGCGTCGGCCGCGTCATCGCCACGTACAGCGACGCCGCGCCGCGCACCGACTCCGCGGCGAGCGCCGCCGGGTCGGCCAGCACGACCGCGTCGAACTCCAGGCCCTTCGCCTCGTAGCCGGTGAGCACCGAGATCGGGCGTGTCAGCCCGGCCGCCCCGCGGGCCGCCGCGTCGCCGAACCGCGCGCGCACCTCCGCGGCCACGGCCTCCACCTCGGCGGACGTCGCGATCACGGCGAGCGTGCCCTCCGCGTCCACGGACCGGTCGTGCGCGACCGCCTCCGCGACCGCGGCCGGCAGTCCCGCCGCGTCCGCCGCCACCCGCCGGATCGGCCAGTCGCCTTCCCGGACCGCGCGCGTCGGCGTGATCGGCAGCCCGGCCTCGGTCGCGATGCGCTCCGCTTCGCGGGTGATCTGCGCGGGCGTGCGGTAGTTGACGGTGAGCTCCTCCAGCCGCCAGGCGTCCTTGAACGACGGGCTGAGCGCTTCGTCCCAGCTGGTCGCGCCGGCGGCCGACGCCACCTGGGCGATGTCGCCCACGATCGTGAACGACTTCATCGGGCAGCGGCGCACGAGCACGCGCCACTGCATCGCCGACAGCTCCTGCGCCTCGTCCACGACCACGTGGCCGTAGGTCCACGACCGGTCGGCGAGGGCGCGCTCGGCGGTCGTGCCGCGGTCCTCCTGCTCGGCGAAACCGTCGGCGAGCTGCTCGGCGCTGACCAGGCCCTGCACGCCCATGTTGCGGATCGCCGCGCGGGCGTTCTCCAGGTCGCGCTTGCGCTGCCGCTCGCGCTCGCGGGAGGCCGGGTCGGCGCGGCCGGGGAAGTCGCCGAGCAGCTCGGCGGCCTCGTCCAGGAGCGGCACGTCGGAGACCGTGAACGGCGCGGTCCGGTCGCGCAGCAGCGCCTCCCGCTGCGCCGGCGTCCAGCGCGGCGTCAGCTCGGCCAGCCACGCAGGACGCGCGTACAAGTCCTGCAGCAGTTTCTGCGGGGTGAGCGGCAGCCAGGCCGTGTTGAGCAGCACGCGGACGTCGTACGAGGTGCGCAGGTCCTCCCGCAGCACCCGGAGGTCCGCCTCGTCGATGGTCGAGCCGCCGGCCCGGAGCTGGGCGGCCAGCTGGTCGGTCAGCTCCCCGAGAGCCTGCTTCACGAAGGTGACGCGCGCGACGTTGTGCGGCTTGCCGGTGCGCTGCGCCTTGGCGAGCGCGCGCTGGACGAGGTCGGGCTGGACCACCAGCCGCTCGTTGTCGACGACGATGGTCTGCGGCTCGGTCGGCGCCTTCTGGCGGGAGCGGACGGCGCGGGACAGCAGCCGCGCCATCTGGATGGAGCCCTTCAGCCGGGCGGCCTCCGGCGCGTCCTCGGTGGAGGCCTCCACGCCCGGGAACAGCTCGCCGAGCGTCTGCATGACGACGCCGGTCTCGCCGAGCGACGGGAGCACGGCCTCGATGTAGCGCAGGAACGCGGATGACGGACCGACGACGAGCACGCCGGAGGCGCTCAGCCGCTGCCGATTCGCGTACAGCAGGTAGGCGGCGCGGTGCAGCGCGACGGCGGTCTTGCCGGTGCCGGGGCCGCCCTGCACGACCAGCGCGCCGCGGATGTCGGACCGGATGATGCGGTCCTGCTCGGCCTGGATGGTCGCCACGATGTCGTGCATGCGACCGGTGCGCTGCGCGGTGAGGGCTGCCAGCAGCGCGCCCTCGCCCTGGACGTGCTCGCCGGACGCGTCGCCGTCGAGCAGCGACTCGTCGAAGACCTCGTCGTCGATCCGCACCACTTGGCGGCCGTTCATGGTCAGGTGGCGGCGGGCGCGCACGCCCATCCGCTCGTTCGCGGTCGCCTGGTAGAAGGCGCTCGCCTGCTGGGCGCGCCAGTCCACGAGCAGCGAGCGCTGGTCGTCATCGCGCAGACCCACGCGGCCGATGTAGCGGTGGTCGGTGCCGTCGACCGGCTCCTCCAGCAGCAGCCTCCCGAACACGAGCCGGGCGTCCACATCCCGGAGCTGGACGAGCTGGTCCTCGTACAGCCGGGCGAAAGCGTCGCGTTCGCTGCGCGCCTGGTGGTTGCTCCCGACGCTCTCCCGGCGCACCCGCGTCAGCCGCTCCTCCGTCTCCGCCCGGAGCGTGTCGAGACGCTCGTACAGGCCGGAAACGACGGTGCGCTCACGATCGAGCTCGGATTCCTGCACGCGCGAACCACCTTCCGGGATTACGGGCCGATAGTCTACGACCTCCGGCTATGAATGCGCTCCCAGCATCCGTGCGGCCCGCACCCGGTAGACTCGACGGACCAGCACGACTGGCCTGCCGGCATTGCCGGCGTGCGCGAGCGCCGGGCGGGGCCCCCGCCGCGCACCATCCACTCTTCTTTCCGGCGAAGACGTCGCCCTTCCGCGACGCCGCCGGACCGGCCCACCGTGGGCCGACTCTGCCAGAAAGGCACCAGTGACCAACCAGACTTTCGCCGACTTCGGCGTGCCCGCTCCCCTCGTCGCCGTCCTCGCGGCCGACGGCAAGACGGAGCCGTTCCCCATCCAGGCCGACACCCTGCCCGACACGCTCGCCGGACGCGACGTGCTCGGCCGCGGCAAGACCGGCTCCGGCAAGACCATCGCGTTCTCGCTGCCGCTGGCCGCACGGCTGGCAGCATCCACCGAAGGCGGTCGTCCGTCGCGCGGCTACCGCCGGCCCCGCGGCCTGGTGCTCGCGCCGACCCGCGAGCTCGCCACCCAGATCGACGCCACCCTCAAGCCGCTCGCGGCCGCGCTCGGACTCACCACGACCACGATCTTCGGCGGCGTCTCCCAGAGCCGCCAGGTGACCGCGCTGCAGGCCGGCGTCGACATCATCGTCGCCTGCCCCGGCCGCCTCGAAGACCTGATGAAGCAGGGCATCGTCCACCTCGACAAGGTGGAGCTCACGGTGCTGGACGAGGCCGACCACATGGCCGACCTCGGCTTCCTGCCCACGGTCACGCGCATCCTGAACGCCACGCCGGCCCGCGGCCAGCGCCTGCTGTTCTCGGCGACGCTGGACAACGGCGTGGACAAGCTGGTGAAGAAGTTCCTCCAGAACGAGGTGCTGCACTCGGTGGACGAGGCCACCAGCCACGTGGAGGCCATGACCCACCACGTCTTCGAGGTGGCCGACCAGGACGCCAAGAAGGACCTCATCCACGTGCTCGCCTCCGGGCGCGGCCGCCGCATCCTCTTCATGCGCACCAAGCACCAGGCCAAGCGGCTCGCCAAGCAGCTCACGTCGGCCGGCATCCCGGCCGTGGACCTGCACGGCAACCTGAGCCAGGGCGCACGCGACCGCAACCTCGCGGCGTTCGGCAGCGGGGACGTGCGCGTGCTCGTGGCGACGGACGTCGCCGCCCGCGGCGTCCACGTGGACGAGGTGGAGCTGGTCGTGCACGTCGACCCGCCCGCGGAGCACAAGGCGTACCTGCACCGCTCGGGCCGCACCGCCCGCGCGGGCAGCGCCGGCGACGTCGCCACCGTGATGCTGCCGGAGCAGGCGGGCGACGTGAAGCAGCTGCTGCGCGCGGCCGCGATCACGGCGACGCCGCAGCGGGTGACGGCGGAGTCGGCCGCGGTGACCGCGCTGGTGGGCGAGCGCGCGGAGCGCGTCGCTCCTGTCGCGGTCGTGAACGGCGGCGGGAACGGCGGCGGTCGTGGTGGCGCGAACGGTGGCGGCCGCGAGGCTGCCGCCTCGGGCGCCGGCAACGGCGCTGGCCGGAGGCGTCGTCGTGGGGGCGGCGGTCAGAACGGCGTCGCGGGTGACGCGGGCCAGAACGGCGCAGGTCGCGAGCCCGGAGGCCGCAACGGCGGCGGCCGGAACGCTGGCGGCCGGAATGCCGGAGGCCGTGAGGCCGCAGGTGAGAATGGCGTGGGCCGCAACGGCGGCCGGAACGGCGGCGGCCGGAACGGTGGTCGTGGCGGTGCCGACCAGACCGCCTCGGGCCGCAGCGCCGGAGGCCGCGGGGGCCAGAACGACAGCACCTCGCGCGGGAACGGCCGCGGCCGTCGCTCCTCCGGCGGCGACGCCGCGACGCACACCACCGGATCGGGCCACAAGGGCGGCTCGACCCACGGCTCGAACGCTCCCCGCCAGGGCATGCGCGTCGGCGACCTGGTGAATTCGGGCACCACCCGCGGACGCGGCACCCGCCGCGCCCGCGGCTGACCCACAACCGCACGCACAACGGAGGAGATCCGGCCGACAACCGGCCGGATCTCCTCCGTTGACTGCGTTTCGGGCCGTTCCCCGAGCGGATCTCCTCCGTTGCCCACCCGCCCACAACTCCGGAGACTCGGGACGACGCGCCGTGGGAGTGTCCGTAACTCCGGAGAATCAGGGCCGGGAGGGTGCGAATTCCGGTCGAACGAGATGGCCGGGTCCTCACGGACGGGACTCGGGGGAACGATTCCCGTGCTAGCGGACTGCGTGCGCCGCCAGGGAGGCGATCCCCGCCTCGATGCCGTCGATCAGGAGGCGGAAACTGCGGTCGAGGTCGTCGGGGAGGCCGAAGCCGCCGCCGAGTTCGAGGGTGATGAAGCCGTGGAGGGCGCTGCGCAGCATCCGGATGGCGTCGACCGTGGAATCCTCGGGGAGGCCGAAGCCGCGCAGCGCCGCCGCCAGGACGGCGATGGTCTCGCCGGCACGCGCCGCAAGCTCGGCGTCCGCCTCGGAGGCGAGGTCCGGCGCCACCTGGGTCGCCGCGTACCGGCCGGGGTGGCGGTGGGCGTAGGCGCGGACGGCGTCCGCGGCTGAGTGGATGGCATCCGACCCCGAGCGGCCGATGGTCGCCTCGGCGAGCACACCCGTCAGCTCGGCGACGCACTCGGTGGCGACCACGCGGCGCAGGTCGTCGAGGGAGGCGACGTGCTTGTAGAGGCTCGGCACCGCGACGCCCGCCCGGGAGGCGACGGCCGCGAGGGTGAGGCGGTCGAGGCCGTTCACGCCTCCGGCGTCCACGAGGTCCAGGGCCACCGCCGCGACCGCCGGGCGGGTGAGGCCGGCCCTAGGCACGCTTCTCACCCCAGCCGCTCTCCCGCCGCTCCGCCAGGAACCGCAAGGTCGCCGGGACGATGATGTCCGGCCGCTGGGCCTGCGGGTAGTGGCCGGCTTCGGGGACGCGGACGACCTCGGCGCCGAAGGACTCGATCCAGTCGGCCTCGGCGGCCGGGTCGCGGTAGTCGGGGTCGAGGGCTCCGACGAAGGCGAGGGTCGGGGCCTTCACTTCGGGCATCCGGGGCTCCACCACCGAGTGGGTGAGCTGGAGGGTGAGGTGGCGGAACGAGCGGAGCCGGCCGGGCTCCTTCATGTTGCGCTTGAGGTCGGCCGAGTGCTCCTTCAGCCACGGGGCGGTGCGGCCCTTGTTGATCGAGCGGTAGTAGCCCGCCCACACCGCCGGGCCCCACGGGCCGGTGAACAGCACGCGGTACATCCCGTGGATGGCTGCGACGGTCAAGCGGCTCATCGCCGGGTCGCGCAGCAGCGGGCCGTAGAGCACGAGGCCGGCGATCGCGTCGGGGCGCTCGGCGGCGGCCCAGGCGGCGGCGGCCGCGCCCATCGAGTTGCCGAGGACGACGGCGTTGCCGCCGAGCTCGTCGATCAGCGCGATCAGGTCGCGCGCGGTGGCGATGTCGCCGAACTCGCGGAACGTCGTGTCCGACTCCCCGTGCGCACGCAGGTCCGTGACGGCGACCCGGTAGCCGGCCTCCAGGAGCGGGCCGGTCAGCTCGCGGTACGTGGAGCGGAGGTCGCCCATCCCGGGGACGGCGACGACGAGCGGGCCGGAGCCCTCGACGGTGTAGCTGATGCGTCCCTCGGGGCGCTGCAGGAACTTGACCTGCGAAGCGATGGAAGTGTTCATAGCCGTAAAGCTAATACCATTAGCCAACGAGCGCAAGAGGAATTTTCGGAACTCTCCGGCGCGGGCTCAGACGAGCTTGCCCACCGACGCCATCGCGGCCTTGACCAGGGCGCTGCGACCGCCCTCGAGCTCCTCGCTGACCGTGTGCGACACGGCCTCCTCCGGCGTCATCCAGGTGATCTCCAGCGCGTCCTGCCGCGGTTCGCAGGTGCCGGTGACCGGCACGACATAGGCGAGCGAGACCGCGTGCTGCCGCTCGTCGGTGAACGCCGACACCCCCGGCAGCGGGAAGTACTCCGCGACCTGGAACGGCACCGGGCTCGCGGGCAGCAGCGGGAACGCCATCGGCCCGAGGTCTTTCTCCAGGTGCCGGAACAGCGCCTCGCGCAGCGTCTCCCCGTACATGACCCGGCCGGAGACCAGCGTGCGGGTGATCTCGCCCACCGCGTTGGCGCGCAGCAGCACGCCGACCTCGGTGACCTGGCCGAGGCCGTCCACCCGCACCGGCACGGCCTCCACGTAGAGCAGCGGCAGCCGTCTGCGGATCTGCTCCAGCTCGATGTCGCTCAGCCAGGCTGGGCCGGGCTGGACGCCCTCGCCGTCGAGCGGGTCGGGGGTCGGATCCGGGTCGGGGGTGCGCACGCTCATGCACTGATCCTACGGATGCAGTATCCCGGCGCCACCCGGACAGACCGATCTGTGGACTGCGCCGCGATCTGGGGGGATGTGGAGGACACGGTGACGTGCGCACAATGGACCATGCCCATCCCCGCCCCCGAGCTCCACCTCGATCACGAGGCGGTGCTCTGGTCCGCCGGTGAAGCCGACCGCGTCGGCCGCCCGCGACTGATCCTCCTGCACGGCTACGCGTCGGACGAGGCGGACCTCTTCGGGATCTCGGCCTACCTGCCGCTGGAGCCGGTGATCGCGTCGCTGCGTGCGCCGATCCCGGAGGGCCCGGGCTTCGCGTGGTTCTCGCGGTTCACCAACGTCTCCGTCGACCCGCTCGCCGCCAACGCCGACGCGGCGGCCCGCGCGGTCCTCGACTGGCTGGACGAGCAGCCCGACGCGCCGACCGGCCTGCTCGGCTTCTCGCAGGGCGGCGCCCTGGCGCTGCAGCTGATGCGCCTCGCGCCGGAGCGCTTCGACTTCGCGGTCATGCTCTCGGCGTTCGTCGTGCAGGGCACGGAGGAGGGCGACGCCGCGCTCGCCGAGCGCCGGCCCCCGGTGTTCTGGGGCCGCGGCACGCACGACGACACCATCCCCGCCGCGGGCGTCGCCCGCGCCGCGGACTGGCTGGCCGCCCACACCGCGCTCGACGCGCGCATCTACGAGGGTCTCGGCCACGGCATCTCGCCGCTCGAGCTCGGCGACATCTCCTCCTTCATCCGCACGCACCTGCCGCGCTGACCGCCGGACGCCGCGGGCCGACGCCGCGACTTGGCCGCTGTCGGTGGCCGGGAGCAGGATGGAGGCGATGAGCGACGTGCTCGACCGGTTCTCCCCCGCGACCCGTGAGTGGTTCCGCGGGGCGTTCGCCGCGCCCACGGACGCGCAGGCCGGGGCGTGGGAAGCCATCTCGCACGGCCGGCACGCGCTGGTCATCGCGCCGACCGGCTCGGGCAAGACGCTCGCTTCGTTCCTCTGGGCGATCGACCGCCTGGCGAGCGAGGAGCGGCCGCCGGACGCCCCGCGCGGCACCCGCGTGCTCTACATCTCGCCGCTGAAGGCGCTCGGCGTCGACGTGGAGCGCAACCTCCGCGCTCCGCTCGTCGGCGTCACGCAGACCGCGCGGCGGCTCGGCGCCGAACCACCCCACGTCAGCGTCGGCGTGCGCTCCGGCGACACCTCGTCGGCCGACCGGCGCGCGCTCGTGGCCTCGCCGCCGGACATCCTCATCACCACGCCGGAGTCGCTGTTCCTGATGCTCACGTCGCAGGCGCGCGAGACGCTCGCGACCGTCGAGACGGTGATCGTGGACGAGGTGCACGCCGTCGCGGCGACCAAACGCGGCGCGCACCTCGCGCTGTCCCTGGAGCGGCTCGACGCCCTGCTGGAGAAGCCCGCCCAGCGCATCGGGCTGTCCGCGACCGTCCGGCCACCGGAGGAGGTCGCCCGGTTCCTCGGCGGCAGCGCACCCGTGGAGATCGTGGCCCCGCCGGCCGGCAAGCGGTTCGATCTGCGGGTCGTCGTGCCGGTCGAGGACATGAGCGAACTCGGCACCTCCACCTACGCCAGCGACAACGACGACGGATCGGCTCCGCAGGCCGGCTCGATCTGGCCGCACGTGGAGGAGGCGATCGTCGACCGCGTGCTGGAGCACCGCTCCTCGATCGTGTTCGCGAACTCGCGGCGGCTGGCCGAACGACTGACCGCGCGGCTCAACGAGCTGTACGAGGAGCGGCTGCTCGGCGGCGAGGCGGGAGGCGCCGCGACCTCCCGGGCTCCGGCCGAGCTGATGGGCGGCTCGGACCAGACCAAGGGCTCCGCCGCGGTGGCCGACCCCGAGTCGCTCGTGCTCGCCCGCGCACATCACGGTTCGGTCAGCAAGGAGCAGCGCGCCCTCATCGAGGACGACCTCAAGTCCGGCCGGCTGCGCTGCGTCGTCGCGACCTCCAGCCTGGAGCTCGGCATCGACATGGGCGCGGTGGACCTCGTCGTGCAGGTGGAGGCGCCGCCCTCGGTCGCCAGCGGGCTGCAGCGGGTCGGGCGCGCCGGCCACCAGGTGGGCGAGGTGTCGCGCGGGGTCGTGTTCCCCAAGCACCGCGCCGACCTCATCCACTCGGCCGTCGCCACCGAGCGGATGGTCGGCGGCCTGATCGAGACGATGCGGATTCCGGCCAACCCGCTCGACATCCTCGCGCAGCAGACGATCGCGGCGACCGCCCTCGACCCGCTCGACGCCGACGACTGGTTCGACACCGTGCGCCGGGCCGCCCCGTTCGCGACGCTGCCGCGCAGCGCCTACGACGCGACCCTCGACCTGCTCGCCGGCCGGTACCCCTCCGACGAGTTCGCCGAGCTCCGCCCGCGCATCGTCTGGGACCGCGACGCGGGCACGCTCACCGGCCGCCCCGGCGCGCAGCGGCTCGCCGTGACCAGCGGCGGCACGATCCCCGACCGCGGGATGTTCGCCGTCTACATGGTCGGCGAGCGGGCCAGCCGGGTGGGCGAGCTGGACGAGGAGATGGTCTACGAGTCGCGCGTCGGCGACGTGTTCGCGCTCGGCTCCACGAGTTGGCGCATCCAGGAGATCACCCACGACCGGGTGCTGGTCTCCCCCGCCTTCGGCGAGCCGGGACGCCTCCCGTTCTGGAAGGGCGACGGCATCGGCCGGCCCGCCGAGCTGGGCGCGGCGGTCGGAGCGTTCGTGCGCGAGCTGAGCGCGGCCTCTCCCGCGGACGCCGAGCTGCGCTGCGTGGAGGCCGGCCTCGACGCCTTCGCGACGGCCAACCTGCTGGCGTTCCTGCGCGAGCAGAAGGAGGCCACCGGCCACACCCCGACCGACCGCACACTCGTGGTGGAGCGGTTCCGCGACGAGCTCGGCGACTGGCGCGTGGTGTTGCATTCCCCGTACGGCATGCAGGTGCACTCGCCGTGGGCGCTGGCGGTGCAGGCGCGCGTGCGCGAGCGCTACGGCATCGATGCCGGCGCGATGGCGGCGGACGACGGGATCATCGTGCGTATTCCCGACACGGAAT
Organism: Leifsonia shinshuensis; assembly: GCF_013410375.1. Taxonomy (NCBI): domain Bacteria; kingdom Bacillati; phylum Actinomycetota; class Actinomycetes; order Micrococcales; family Microbacteriaceae; genus Leifsonia; species Leifsonia shinshuensis. The sequence goes on along the minus strand of NZ_JACCFL010000001.1, from coordinate 1,273,739 downwards.
CCACCCCGCCCGGCGGCGAGCTGTTCGTCTTCGAACCGGCCGAACTGGACGAGCTGGTGACGCTGGAGGTCGGCGGCTCGGCGCTGTTCGCCTCGCGGTTCCGCGAGTGCGCGGCCCGCGCGCTGCTGCTGCCCAAGTACAACCCGGGCAAGCGGTCGCCGCTCTGGCAGCAGCGGCAGAAGGCGTCGCAGCTGCTCGACGTCGCCCGCAAGTACCCGAGCTTCCCGATCATCCTGGAGACGGTGCGGGAGTGCCTGCAGGACGTCTACGACCTCCCGGCTCTGAACGAGGTGGCGCAGAGCATCGCCCAGCGCCGGATCACCCTGGTGGAGGCCGCGACCGAGACGGCATCGCCGTTCGCCCGCTCGCTGCTGTTCGGCTACGTCGCGGCGTTCATGTACGAGGGCGACAGCCCGCTCGCGGAGCGGCGCGCGGCGGCGCTGTCGCTCGACGCGGGGCTGCTCGCCGAGCTGCTCGGCCGCGCCGAGCTGCGGGAGCTGCTCGACCCGTCGGTGATCGAGCGGGTGGAGCTGCAGCTTCAGCGGCTCGACCCCGAGCGCCGGGTGCGCGGCGAGGAGGGCGTGGCCGATCTCCTGCGCCTGCTCGGGCCGCTCACGGTCGCGCAGGTGGCGGAGCGGCTGCAGGGTGAGGATGCGGGCGATGCGGCCGAGATCGAGGCGGCCGTCGCCCCGCCACATGCCACCCTGGCCGCCGCCCGGGCGCATCTCACCTCCCTCGTCGACGCCAAGCGCGCGTTGGCCGTCACCATCGCCGGCGAGGAGCGCTACGCCGCCATCGAGGACGCGAGCCGCCTCCGCGACGCGCTCGGCGTGCCCCTCCCGATCGGCGTGCCGGTCGCGTTCATCGAGCCGGTGGACGACCCGCTCGGCGACCTGGTCAGCCGCTACGCCCGCACGCACGGCCCGTTCGAGGTGGCGGAGGTCGCCGCCCGGTTCGGTCTCGGCCCCGCGATCGTGCACGACGCGCTGCGCCGGCTCTCCCGCGACGGCCGCGTGGTGGAGGGCGAGTTCCGCCCGCACGCCACCGGCTCCGAATGGTGCGACGCGGAGGTGCTGCGGCGGCTGCGGCGGATGTCGCTCGCCGCGCTCCGTCAGGAGGTCGAGCCGGTCGAGACCGCGACCTTCGCGCGGTTCCTCGGCGACTGGCAGCACGTCGGCTCCACGCTGCGCGGCGTGGACGCGGTGGCCTCGGTCATCGAGCAGCTCGCCGGCGCGCGCATCCCGGCCTCCGCGTGGGAATCGCTGGTGCTGCCGAGCCGCGTCGCGGACTACAGCCCGGCGATGCTGGACGAGCTCACCGCCACCGGCGAGGTGATCTGGGCGGGCGACGGCTCGCTGCCCGGCAACGACGGCTGGATCAGCCTCAACCTCGCCGACTCGGCCCCGCTCACGCTCGCACCGCCCGCCGATCACGAGCCCGACGAGCTGCAGCGCGGCGTCCTGGCCGCGCTCGCGCGCGGCGGCGGCTACTTCTTCCGGCAGCTCTCGGACACGCTCGGCGCCGAGCGCGGCGAAGCGATCGAGGACGCCACGCTCGTCACCGCCCTCTGGGACCTGGTCTGGGCCGGTCTGGTGACCAACGACACGCTCGCTCCGCTGCGCACGCTGACCGGCGGAGGCGGCGGCGCCCACAAGCGACCCAGGCAGCCCACCCGCTCCCGGATGTACCGCGGCCGCGTCGGTGCGCCGCGCACCTCGGCGATGGTGACCCGGATGGGGCCGCCGACGGTCGCCGGCCGGTGGTCGCTGCTCCCCGAGCGCGACCTGGACTCCACGATCCGCGCGCACGGGCAGGCCGAGACGCTGCTCGACCGGTACGGCGTCGTCACCCGCGGCTCGGTGATGAACGAGGGGACGCCGGGCGGCTTCGCGCTCGCCTACAAAGTGCTCAGCGGCTTCGAGGACAGCGGACGGGCGCGCCGCGGCTACTTCGTGGAGACGCTCGGCGCCGCGCAGTTCGCGAGCGGCCCGACCGTGGACCGCCTGCGCACCTTCGCCCGCGACCACACCCAGCCGCGCCCCTTCGAGGCGGTCGCGCTGGCGGCGACCGACCCCGCGAACGCCTACGGCGCCGCGCTGCCGTGGCCGGCCGTCCCCGCGCCGACCGGAGGGGTGGAGGGCGGCACCGGCCACCGGCCGGGGCGCAAGGCGGGCGCGCTGGTCGCCCTGGTCGACGGCGAACTCACACTCTACGTGGAGCGCGGCGGCAAGAGCCTGCTCTGCTTCGCCGACCAGGAGGACGAGACGGCGCGACCGGCTCTCGTCGCAGCCTCCCGCGCACTGGCCGGGCTGGTGACGTCGCGCCGCGTCGACAAGCTCGCGATCGAGACCGTCAACGGCGCCGGTGTGCTGGGCAGCCCGCTCGGCGCGGCCCTCGCCGAGGCGGGGTTCCTGGCGACGCCGCGCGGCCTCCGGCTGCGAGGCTGAGCGGATGCGCGCGAAGGAGGCCGCCCTGCCCGCCGGGGCGCCGGCCACGAGGATGACGGCCGATGCCCGAGGGTGACACCGTCTACCAGACCGCCGCGCGCCTGCGACGTGCGCTGGAGGGCCGGCTGCTGACCGAGACCGATTTCCGGGTGCCGAAGTACGCGACCGTCGACCTCAGCGGGCGGCACGTGGACGAGGTGGTCAGCCGCGGCAAGCACCTGCTGATCCGGGTGGGCGACCAGACCATCCACAGCCACCTCAAGATGGAGGGGTCGTGGGAGGTGTACCCGCCCGGCGGCCGCTGGCGGCACCCCGGCTTCCAGGCCCGCGTCGTGCTGCAGACCGCCGAGACGCAGGCGGTCGGCTTCCAGCTCGGGATCCTCGAGGTGGTGCCGCGGTCGCGGGAGGACGAGGTCGTCGGCCACCTCGGCCCCGACCTGCTCGGCCCGGACTGGGACGCCGGCGAGGCCGTGCGCCGGCTGGCGGAGCACCCGGACACCCCGATCGCCGTCGCGCTGCTCGACCAGCGCAACCTCGCCGGCATCGGGAACGTCTACGCCAACGAGTTCTGCTTCGTGCGCGGGATGCTGCCGACCCGGCCGGTGCGGGAGGCCGACCTCCCGGCGACCGTCGACCTGGCGCGCCGCATGCTGGTGGCGAACCGCGACCGCCCGATCCGCGTGACCACCGGCGACACCCGCCGCGGCCGCAACACCTGGGTGTACGGCCGCGACGGGCGCCCCTGCCTGCGCTGCGGCGCCCTCATCCGGCGCTCGGAGCTGGGCCGCACCGAGCTGGAGGAACGGGTCAGCTACTTCTGCCCGGTCTGCCAGACCTGAGCGGGACGCAAGCGGACATCAGGGCGCGTCCTCCTCGGTGACCCGCCGCCGGCGAGCGGCTCCCCGAGGGCCCGGCGCTAGGCTCGTCGCATGTCCGACCGGCGGCTCCCGCATCAGCCCGACGACGCGCACCTGCCCGACGACGCGACCGAGGAGGAGCGGCGGGAGGCCGGCGACCGGCTCCGCGAGCGGATCTACGTAACCTTCACGGCGCTGGCGATCCTGATGGCGCTGAACGCGCACGGCGAGCACCTGGACTCCCCGACCGTGCTCTGGACACTCGTCATCTCCGTCGTCGGCGTGCTGCTCGCGGGGCTCGCCTCCGACCTGGTCTCGCACATGATCGTGCACAACACCCTCCCGACCGCGCGGGAGTTCCGGCACCTGCTGGCCGTCGCCTCCCGCGCGCTCACGGTCCTCGCCGTGCCGCTGCTGGTCCTGATGGCGGCGATGCTCGGCTGGATGGCGGCGCAGACCGCCGTCGTGATCGCGATCGCGGCCCTCATCGCGTCGCTCGCGGTGATCGCGCGCATCGCGGTGTCGCGCACCGGCCTCGCCTGGTGGAAGCAGCTGATCGTGCTGATCGGCATCGTCGCGCTCGGTGTTCTCGTCGTCTTCCTGGAGCAGCTGGCGCACTGAGGGCGGCCGTTCGCCCCGCGCGTACCGTCCCTCCCGACGAACCGGACGCGTGCAAGGATGACGTATGGCGATCGCGCGAACCCGACCCGACCCGCGCAAGCTCAGCGCTGACGAAGAGGAGCTCTTCCACGCGTTCTACCTGATGCGGCGCGGATTCGATCGGACGCTCGACTCGCAGCTGCAGCGCGACGACGGCATCTCGATCTCCGAGCTCGAGGTGCTGATGTCCCTCGTCCGGTCGCCGGGGCGGCGGCTGCGGGTGCGCGACCTGGTCGAGCTGACCGGCTGGGAGAAGAGCCGGGTCTCGCACCAGGTGACCCGCATGGAGGCGCGCGGCCTGGTGGAGCGCGAGGACTGCGCCGAGGACCGCCGCGCGAGCTGGGTCCGGCTGAGCCGCGACGGGCGCCGCGTCGTCGTGCGTGCGCTGCCCCAGCACACGGCCACCATCCGGCGCATCCTCTTCGACGCGCTCACCCCCGGGCAGCAGGACGTGCTGCTCGCGATCTCGAAGCGGATGACCGAGGCGATGGCCGCCGCGCCCTGCCAGGAGCCCGCCGACGCGGAGCCCGCCGGCCCGGAGCCCGCCGACGCGGAGTCCGCCGGCCCGGCCGCGTGAGGACTCTCGCAGCGCCGCGCGCCCGCATGCCGTGAGCATGCTGAGAAGTGCTCGCTGATCTCCTGACCATTCCGCCGGAACACCGCGGAAACCAGGCTGTTCGCAGGCCGTTGCCCCTAGCGTTCTGGTGTGCGACGCCCGAACTTCCCCCCTGGAGACGACTCCGCCGCCGGCCGTGACGACCGTCCGGAGCCGCCGACCGAGGTCTTCGGACGCGTGCCCGCCGCCGACCCGCGCCGGCCGGTGCGGGCCACGCGGCCGGCGTCCGGTGTGCCCTCCGGGCGCAACGCCGGCGGACGCGCGGCAGGAGCGGGCGCGGCGGGAGCCGGTGCCGCAGGAGCAGGCGCGGCCGGCGCACCCTTCGATCTCTTCGGCCTCTCCGGTTCCCCTGCCCCCGGTCCCGCGGGCGACGACGGCGGTGCGGGCGACGGATCCGGTGACGGCGGCGCGGGTGGCGCGGGCGGCGGCAAGCCTCCGCGGAAGCGCCGGCGCGCCAAGCGCATCATCGTCTGGACGGCGGCCGGCCTCGCGGTCCTCCTCGTCGTCCTCGGCGGCTACGCGGCGTACAGCTACTTCCGGTTCGTCGGCGGCGTCAGCCATGTGGACGTCATCAACAAGACCGGCAACGACGTGGACGGCCAGGACCAGAACATCCTGCTCGTCGGCGACGACCACCGCCCGGACAACGCCACGCAGGCGGAGCTGAACCAGCTCAGCACCACCGCGGACGGCGGCGGCACCAACACGGACACGATGATGATCCTGCACATCCCCGCGAACGGGAAGTCGGCGACCCTCGTCTCCCTCCCCCGCGACTCCTGGGTCGACGTGCCTGGTCACGGGATGAACAAGCTCAACGCGGCGTTCTCGCTCGGCAACGGCGGCAGCGACCCGACCAGCGGGGCGAAGCTGCTCATCCAGACGGTCCAGAACCTCACCGGCCTGTCGATCGACCACTATGTGCGCGTCTCGCTGCTCGGCTTCTACACGATCGCGAAGGCCCTCGGGCCGATCCAGGTGTGCCTCAACAACGCGGTGAACGACCCGTACTCCGGCGCGAACTTCCCGGCGGGCGTCTCCACGCTGGACGCCCAGCAGGCGCTGTCGTTCGTGCGTCAGCGGCACGGCCTCCCGCGCGGCGACCTCGACCGCGTGGTCCGTCAGCAGTACTTCCTGTCGGTGGAGGCGCACAAGTTCCTGTCGGCCGGGACGCTGCTCAACCCGGGCAAGCTCACCAACGTCCTCGACGCCGTCAGCGGCTCGCTGGAGACCGACCCCGGGCTGAACTTCCTCCAGCTCGCGGCGCAGCTCCAGGGCCTGACCGGCGGCAAGATCCAGTCGGCCACCATCCCGGTCTCCGGCACCCCGACCATCACGGTGGACGGCAACGACGTGTCGATCGTGCAGGTGGACACGGCCGCGATGCCGGCGTTCATCAAGAGCCTGATCGGGACGCCCTCCGCCTACGACGACGCCAAGGCGGCCAAGCCCTCCGACACCACGGTGACCGTCCTCAACGGCGGCAGCATGAACGGCGCGGCGGCCACGGCGACGCAGACGTTCACGGCGGCAGGCTTCAAGACCGGCACCGCCGGCGACGCGAGCTCGCAGCAGACCACGACGATCGAGTACCCCTCCGGTCAGGAGTCGCAGGCCAAGGCCGTCGCGGCGCTGCTCCCCGGCGCGGCGGTCTCGGAGACCGGCAGCGTCAAGGGCGTCACGGTGATCCTCGGCGAGGACGGCCTGATGCCGGCCGCGCCCGGCGCCGCCCCTGCCGGCGGCTCCAGTGCCCCCGCCCCGGCGCCGGCCCCCACGCACTCCGGCCCCACCACCAACTACTCCAGCACCGTCTGCATCAACTGACCCAACAGTCGAGTACGCAGATTCTTCGCGTACTCGACGGTTTCCGCCTCGGCAGTTGCCGGCGCGGGGGGGTCAGTCGAAGAGGCGGCGGAAGACGTTGGTGTCGGCGAGGTCGATGAGCTCGTCGCCGCGGCCGGACATGATGGTGCGCAGCGCGTAGAGGGTGAAGCCCTTGACCTGCTCCGCGGTGATCGCGGGCGGGATGCTGAGCTCCTGGCGCGCGGTGACCACGTCCACGAGGGCGGGGCCGTCGTGGGCGAAGGCCGTGCGCAGCGCGCTCTCCAGCTCGTCCGGCTTCTCGACGCGCTGGCCGTGGAGGCCGATGGCCTGCGCGACGCGGGAGAAGTCCGGGTTCTCCAGCCCGGTGCCGTAGTTGACGAAGCCCGCGGCCTTCATCTCCACCTCGACGAAGTTCAGCGAGGAGTTGTTGAAGACGACGATCTTGACCGGCAGCTTCAGCTGCACCAGCGTCAGCAGCTCGCCCAGCAGCATCGCCAGGCCGCCGTCCCCGGCGAGCGCGACCACCTGCCGCCCGGGGAACGCCGCCTGCGCCCCGATCGACTGCGACAGCGCGTTCGCCATGCTGCCGTGGTTGAACGAGCCGATCAGCCGCCGGGAGCCGTTCATGCGCAGGTAGCGCGCGGCCCAGACCACCGGCGAGCCGACGTCCGGGATGAACACGGCGTCCTCGCTGGAGAGCTCGCTGATCAGCCGGGCGACGTACTGCGGGTGGATGGGCGTGCGGTTGCGGTCGTTCACCGCCAGCTCGTCCAGGCTCTTGCGCGCCTTCAGGTAGTGCGAGCGCGAGGCGTCGAGGTGCTTGGTGTCCTTTCGGTCCGCGAGCAGCGGCAGGAGCGCCTCCACCGTGTCCTTCACGCTGCCGACCAGCCCGAGGTCGATCGGCGTGCGCCTGCCGAGGTTCTCGCCGCGGAGGTCCACCTGGATGATCTTCGCCTTCGACGGGTAGAACTGCTGGTACGGGAAGTCGGTGCCGAGCATGAGCAGCGCGTCGCAGGACTCCATCGCCCGGTAGCCGGAGGAGAAGCCGAGCAGGCCGGTCATGCCGACGTCGTAGGGGTTGTCGTACTCCACGAACTCCTTGCCGCGCATGGCGTGCACCACCGGGGCCCGGAGCGCCCCGGCGATGTCGATGAGCTGCGGGTGGGCGCCCTCGACACCGGCGCCGGCGAGGATGGTGACCTTCCTGGCGCCGTTGAGGATGTCGGCGGCGGCCTGCAGCTCGCCGTCGGTCGGCCGCGTCACCCGCGGCGAGTAGACGATCGGCGCGGACGGCTTGCGGCCGACGCTCTCCGCGAGGAGGATCTCGCCCGGGACGACCACGACCGCGACGCCGCGGCGCTCGACGGCCGTGCGCATCGCGATCTCCAACACCCGCGGCAGCTGCTCGGGGATGCTCACGAGCTCGGTGTAGACCGACGCCTCGCGGAACAGGTCCTGCGGGTGGGTCTCCTGGAAGTAGGTGCTGCCGATCTCCGGCCCGGGGATCTGGGCGGCGATCGCGAGGACCGGCACCCGGCTGCGGTTGGCGTCGAACAGGCCGTTGATGAGGTGCAGGTTGCCGGGACCGCAGCTTCCGGCGCAGACGGCCAGCTCGCCGGTGAGGGCGGCCTCCGCCCCCGCCGCGAACGCGGCCGCCTCCTCGTGCCGGACGTGCTCCCAGGTGACGTCGCCCGCGCGGCGCAGCGCGTCCGTGAAGCCGTTGAGCGAGTCGCCGGGGATGCCGTAGACGCGTCGGACGCCCGCGTCCCGGATGATCTCCACGATGGTGTCGGCGACGGTGGTCATGCGGCGTCCTCCTCGGTCGGCGGGGCTGCGTGGGCGACCCGCGGCGGATAGGCCAACGCTACTCCGCGGGCCGGGGCCGCGTCTGGTCCCGTCCGTTCCGTCGTTCGGCGTCATGCACGGATTCATGCATCCATCGCAGAGCCGCGCCGCACTACTGTGTTCAGGTCATGGTCACGCAGTCTCGCGCCCTCGCCACCCGCGACGCCATCCTCCGGGGTGCGGCCGAGGTGTTCGGCGCGCGCGGCTTCGGGCTGGCCTCCATCGCCGACATCGCGGCGGCCGCTCGGCTGACCAAGGGAGCCCTGTACTTCCACTTCACCTCGAAGGACGAGCTGGCGCTCGCCGTGATCGCCGACCAGCACCGGCGCACGATGGAGGCCTCCGCCGCGATCCTGGCGGAGGGCCGGCCCGCGCTGGAGTCGCTGGTGCTGCTGAGCAGGAGCCTCGGCCGGCAACTGCTGGAGGACCCGGTGGTGCAGGCGGGCATCCGGCTGACGACGGAGATCGGCACCGCCGAGCAGCCGGTGACCGAGCCCTACGAGGACTGGTTCCGCTCGATCGAGGAGCTCACCAGGCGGGCGATCGAGGAGGGCGACGTGTCGGAGCGGGTCGACCCCGCGATGTTCGCCCACCTGCTGTCGCCGGCGTTCACGGGCGTCCAGCTGGTGTCGGCCGCGCTGACCGGGCGCGCCGACCTGTTGCAGCGGATCCGCGAGCTCTGGATCGTGCTGCTGCCGGGGATCGTGGCGGACGGCCGGCTGGACGCGCTGCGGACGCTGCCCGACCTCGTCGTGGAGTGACGGCGCACGTCTGACGGGGGCTCCCCAGCCCGCGCCGATCGGGGAACCGCCCGACCGACATCCCCCCAGTGGTCGCCGTTGCGACGTGCACGTCGGTCGGGCGTTCGCCCCCGCAGAGCCATATTACATGCATAACCGGTCGATCGGTTTGTTTCGACGCCCGGCACCGTCGCGGGGCGCGTACGGGGGCGTCGGTTAGAATCGCGGACGGGGGAGCCGCGCGAGCGGTTCGATTCACGCACCGCCTGGGGAGGTCGCCGATGTCGGCACGCACGAAGCAGAAGAAGCGCGCGACGATGCGCCTCGTCTACATCGACTTCTGGTCCGCGCTGAAGATGTCGTTCCTGGTCAGCCTGGTGCTCGCCGTGGTCATCGTCGCGCTCACGCTGCTCGCCTGGTCGGTGCTCGACAAGGTGGGCGTGGTGGGCTCGATGTCCTCGTTCTTGGAGAGCATCGCGGGCGCCCAGGGCGCCTCGCTGGTCGCCGGTCTCACCTTCTCCAACGTGATGACGTTCACCCTCGTGGTGGCGCTGCTGGAGGTCATCGTCGTGTCCGCGCTCGGCGCGATCGTCGCGGCGCTGTTCAACCTCGCCACCAACGTCGTCGGCGGCTGGAAGGTCACGTTCGGGAGCGACTGATCTCCTCGGGGCGATCGGCCGCCGCGGGCGCCGACGCGTCGCGGAGCCGGTGCAGCCCGCCGACCAGGAGGTCGACGCCGAACGCGAAGGCCGCGGCCGAGTCCGTCTCGTCCAGCGGGTCGGCCGCCTCGCCGGTGGCCAGGACGCCGATGCTGTCGAACTGCATCCGCTGCTGCTCGTGCGAGACGTGGCCAAGCACGAAGTGCAGCAGTGCGGTCGCCGCGCGCGCCGCGGTCTCGTCGTCGAAGCCCCCCGAGCGGACCGCGGCCTCCAGCCGCTGCTGGGCGGGCGCCCCGCCCAGGCCGAGCGCGGCCGTGCTGGCGACGACCTCGGCGCCGTCGCGGTAGGCGAGCAGGGCGTCGCGGAGGGCGGCGGCCTCCCCGCGCACCCGGTCGGGCCAGTCGGCCCCCGCGCCGGCGGCGGGGACGGCGGCCCGGCCGACGATGCGGTCCGCGAGCTCGGCGAGCAGGGTCTGCTTGTTCGGGAAGTGCCAGTAGAGCGCGCTCGCCTGCACGTCGAGCGCGGCGGCGAGCCGGCGCATGGTCAGATCCGGGAGGCCGTAGTCGTCGAGGATCCGCAGAGCGGTCTCCGCCACGTCGTCGCGGGTGTGCCTGCGTGCGCTTTCGTTTCCCGTCACGGCACCACTATAGTGAACGCTGTTCAGGTGAACAGTGTTCAGGTGAAGGAAACCCCCGATGACCGACTCCCCCCGCACCACCCCGGCCGCCCGCCCCTCCCGCCGGGCGATCGACGCCACCGACCTCGCCCGCGTCGCCGTCGTCGCGGCGATCGTGGCCGTGCTCGGCCTGCCCGGCGGCTTCACCGTCTTCGGCGCGGTCCCGATCACCGCTCAGACGCTCGGCGTCATGCTCGCCGGCGCACTGCTCGGACCCTGGCTCGGCGCGCTCTCGATGACCGTCCTCCTGGCGCTCGTCGCCGCCGGGCTCCCCCTGCTCGCGGGCGGCCGCGGCGGCATCGGCGTCTTCGTCGGCCCGTCGGCAGGCTACCTGTTCGGCTGGATCGTCGGCGCGGCCGTCATCGGCCTGATCGTGCACGCCGGCAACCGCAAGCCCGTCGCCTGGCGGACGCTCGTGGGCGTCATCGTCGGCGGCATCCTCGTGGTGTACGCGGTGGGGATCCCGGTGCAGAGCCTCGTCACCCGGCTGCCGCTCGGCGAGACCGCCCTCACCAGCCTGGTGTTCGTGCCGGGCGACCTCATCAAGGCCGCGATCGCGACGGCGGTGGTGACCACGCTGGTCCGCGCCTACCCGCGCGCGTTCCGGCGGACCTGGGCGGCCAAGCCGGCCACCGCTCCCGAGACGGCGCCGGCCGCAGGACGGGACGGCGCGCCTGTCGCATGAGCCCGATCGCCCCGCTGCGCGACGACGATCCCGCACTGCTCGACCGGCTCCGGGAGGCCAGGGCCGCCGGCGGCGTCCCGCTCGTGCTCGACGGCCGCCGTCCGCCCGCGCAGCTGACCGCGGCGGTGGAGGCGGCGACCCGGGCCGGGCTCGGCGATGCAGGAGACCCGGACCGGATCGGCTGGGCGACGCTGACCTCGGGCAGCAGCGGGCCGCCGCGGATCGTCCTGCGCACGCACGAGTCGTGGGCGTCGTCGTTCGCTGCGGTGGCCGAGTTACTGGGCCGCGGCCGCGCCGTCGCCCTCCCGGCTCCCGCGTCCTCCTCCCTCACCCTGTTCTCCCTCGCGCACGCGCTCGACGGCGGCCCGCGACCGGTGCTCGGCGGCGCGG